>JBFFBS010000016.1:0-29135 GCA_041560295.1 Syntrophobacteria bacterium
AGATCTTTTTGCCGATCTTGAGACGGAGCTGGGGGATGTGAGTGAAGAGCCTGTCAGTGCCGAGGTCAGCCCTGATTCTGAGGAGGATCTATCTGAAGATCTTTTTGCCGATCTCGATATGGAGGCAGGGGACGTGAGTGAGGAGCCTGTCAGTTCTGAGCCTACCCCTGTTTCGGAGGAAGATCTTCCTGAAGATCTTTTCGCCGATCTTGAGACGGAGCTGGAGGATGTGATTGAGGAGCCTGTCAGTGCCGAGGTTAGCCCTGATTCAGAGGGGGATCTAACCGAGGATCTTTTCGCTGATTCTGAGGAAGAATCAGGGGATGTGAGTGAACAAGTCGTTAATGAGGTGTCAGCCATGGTTGTCGGGGAAGAAGTCACCGAAGATATCGGTACAGACGTTGAACCGGAGTCAGAGGATACAGGCGAGGAGGCTGCGGTGGAGGAACTGTCTGAGGATGCAGCCGAGGAGTTAGCAGCGCTCGTCAGTGCTCAGGTGGAGGCCGTGGTGACCCGTCTGGTGGACGAACGATTGCCTTCCATGGTAAAGGACGCCATCTCCCAGGAGATCGAAAAGATCAAGGCCGCTCTGGACTCAGAAAAATGATCACTTCCCGCGATTATTGGCGGGTTATGAATGGGGGTTATCCGGATAATCCCCATTTTTCTTTTTGTGCGTTGTTCCGCCGGAGGCGGATCCATGGTAAAAGATAGAGTGATGATTTCACTTCGAGTAACGACTGACTGCGGACAACGGACGTCTGAGAAGGAAGAAGGAAATGAGGAACTCAGTGCTTCCCAAAGCCTACGAACCTGAAGCTGTAGAGGAAAAGTGGTATCAATTTTGGGAGAAGCAGAATCTATTTCGAGCTGACGAAAACAGCAGCAATCCCGCCTATTCTATTGTGATCCCTCCACCGAATGTTACCGGGGATCTGCACATGGGGCACGCCCTCAACAATACCCTCCAGGACATCCTCTGCCGATACAGGCGCATGTATGGAGAAAATGTGCTCTGGATGCCCGGCACCGACCACGCCGGCATCGCCACCCAGAATGTGGTGGAACGTCAGCTTGCAGAAGAAGGATTGGACAGGCACCAACTAGGAAGGGAAAAGTTTATCGAGAGGGTTTGGGAGTGGCGCGAACTTTACGGTGGAAAAATAATCAATCAACTCAAGAGGTTAGGCGCAAGTTGCGATTGGAGTCGAGAGCGCTTCACCATGGACGAAGGTCTTTCTGAAGCAGTGAGGCGCGTTTTCGTTTCACTCTATCATGAGGGTATGATCTATCGAGGCCAGCGGATTATCAATTGGTGCCCGCGATGCATTACAGCACTGGCTAACCTGGAAGTGGAGGCTGAAGAAAGGGGAGGGCGTCTTTACCATCTTCGCTATCCTTCCCCTGATGGCACAGAAGGTCTGGTAGTGGTCACCACTCGCCCCGAAACTATGCTGGGAGACACCGGTGTGGCGGTACACCCGGAAGACGAGCGTTACCGTGATTTCATTGGGAAAAAAGTCATACTCCCTCTTCTAAACCGAGAGTTGCCAGTGATTGCAGATGAGTACGTTGACCGGGAGTTCGGCACTGGTACTCTGAAAGTAACTCCAGCCCACGATCCTCACGATTTTGAAATCGGCCAGAGGCACGGGTTGCCGGCGATCAGGGTGATGGATGATCAAGGCGTGATGAACGAAGAGGCGGGTCCATATGCCGGCATGGATCGCGATAGTTGTCGTCAGAAGATAGTTGAAGACCTCCAAGGGCAGGGATTTCTCGTAAAAGTCGAAGACTACCAGCACAGAGTGGGTCACTGCTACCGATGTAAGACAATCATCGAGCCGGCACTCTCCAAGCAATGGTTTGTGGCGGTGAAACAGATGGCCGAAGCTTCCATGGAAGCGGTGCGGGAAGGAAGAACCCGCATCATTCCAGAGATGTGGGAGAAGAACTACTTCGACTGGTTAGAAAACATTGAAGATTGGTGCATCTCACGACAGATCTGGTGGGGACACCGCATTCCCGCATGGTACTGTCAAGATTGCGACGAAGTCATTGTTGCCATGGAGGAGCCGAAACAATGCAGTCGCTGTAGCAGCAACAACCTGATTCAAGAGAGCGATGTGCTGGACACCTGGTTCAGTTCTGCTCTCTGGCCTTTCTCCACCATGGGGTGGCCTGAGAAGACACGAGAGCTTGAGAGCTTTTACCCCACTTCTGTTCTGGTTACCGGTTTCGATATTCTTTTTTTCTGGGTGGCACGCATGATGATGATGGGCCTGCATTTCATGAAAGAGGTGCCATTCCGTGATGTCTACATTCACGCCCTTGTCAGGGATGCCGAGGGCCAGAAGATGAGCAAATCTAAGGGGAATGTAATCGATCCTTTGGTGATCATGGACCACTACGGGACTGATGCGTTTCGTTTCACTTTGGCAGCTTTTGCGGCACAGGGAAGAGATGTTCGTCTCTCTGAAGAGAGGATTGAAGGCTACAGGCATTTCGTCAACAAGCTCTGGAATGCCAGCCGTTTTACTCTCATGAATCTTGAGGGAGTAGAGGCCTCCGGGGTGCTACCCGAGCCAAAAAAATTGGCAGATCGCTGGATGCTGAGTCGCTTGCAGGAAATTGCCCGTAAAGTCAGCACAGCGCTGGATTCTTTTTATTTCAATGAGGCTGCCAGTGTGCTCTATCAGTTCACCTGGCACGAGTTCTGCGATTGGTACCTTGAAATGATCAAACCGGTCCTTTACGGCGACAACGAGAAGGAACGTGAAGAAACCCAACAGTGTCTTCTGCATGGCCTTTCTTCCATTCTTCGACTGCTCCATCCCATTATGCCTTATGTGACCGAGGAATTATGGCATCATCTGCCCGGCAATGAAGGCAGCATTATGGTGGCAGACTTTCCCAGGCCAGATGAAACCTTGGTGGATCGTCAGGGGGAGGAGCAGATGTCAGTCGTGATGGATGTGACCACGGCCATCAGAAACATTAGGGGAGAGATGAATGTTGCTCCGGCTGCCCAGGTGGAGGCCATGGTTTTTGGCCCGGAGAGCCTCACCAGTATTGTCATGACTCATGGACATTACATAGAAGACCTGGCCAGGCTGTCAGCGCTGGGGTTGGTTCGGGACGGAGAGCGGCCTCGGGTGGCGGCTTCGGCTGTGGTGCGAGAGCTCGAGTTGTTTGTGCCACTCGAGGGTGTCCTTGACTTCAAGGAAGAGAATCGGCGTCTGCAGAAGGAAATCAGCAAGCTGGAGCCTGAACTGGCCAGGGCCCAGAAGAAACTTACCAATGATGCATTTCTCAGTCGGGCCCCTGCAGACATCGTCGCCAAAGAAAAAAACAAACTGGAGAGATTGGGCGGCAAACTGGATAAACTCCAGGCGCAACTTGAAAAACTGACGAAGCTCAGTGGCGAGGGATAAGGTTTGTTGTCTGATGAAGTGGAAACATTGATCAGTAGAGCACTGGCTGAGGACATTGGAAACGGTGATATCACCACTTCCTGCACAGTGGCCCCAGGCGCTTCGGGTAAGGGATGTGTTATTGCCAAAGAACCACTGGTTCTTGCCGGAATAGATATCGCCAGACAAGTCTTTTTGACGGTTGATAGTGGGCTTGCGATTACCCTTTCTAAGAGTGACGGCAGCCGAGCAAGGGAAGGAGACAAGCTATTAGAGATGGTGGGGGATCTGGCTGCCATGCTCATGGCCGAACGCACGGCCCTGAACTTTCTTCAGAGACTCTCCGGTATCGCAACACTCACTCGAGCCTTTGTGGACAAAGTGGCCGGGACTTCCGCCCGCATTCTGGATACCCGCAAAACAACCCCCGGATACCGTTTGTTTGAGAAAGCTGCAGTTCGAGCCGGAGGCGGCTACAACCACCGCTTTGGGCTTTATGATGGGATTCTAATTAAGGACAATCACATAGCGGCAGCAGGGTCAATTGAACAGGCAGTGGGGGCGGCAAAGGCAAGCAACCGTCATTCCTTGAGGATTGAAGTGGAAGTGGAAACCTTGGATCAATTAAATGAGGCCCTTGCTGCCAGTGTTGACGCTATAATGTTGGACAATATGGATCTGAAAACCATGGCAGAGGCGGTGCGTCTGACAGGTGGAAAGGCAGTACTGGAGGCTTCCGGAGGAGTCACCCTGGAAAACGTAGGAGAGGTGGCTGCCACCGGCGTCGATCTGATCTCGGTTGGGGCCCTGACTCATTCAGCCCGGGCCGTTGATATGAGCATGGAGATCAAACCAATTTAAAGGTCGGCGTCCGTAGTCAGTTGTCCGTAGTGCGTCGCACAAAGAAGAAGCATAGAAATAAAATCCGAAATCCGAAGCACGAAGCACGAAACAAATTCGAAATTCAAATTACTTAATGTTCAAAACAGAGCTGACTAAAATCAGGGTCAATAGTTTTGGACATTTGGATTTAGAAAATTTGAAAATTGTTTCGGATTTCGATATTCGAATTTCGGATTTACCTGAGTCCAATCCGAGACAAACGGTTATGCTCACCTTCTACCTAATTCCTCTGATCTCCTGGTAGCAGCCTCCACAGCGTCCATAAGCATACCGCGCAATCCTCCGCTTTCCAGGATGGTTAAACCATGAATGGTTGTGCCGCCTGGAGAGGTGATCAGGTCCTTGAGGACAGCGGGATGCTGTCCACTTTCAGCCAGAAGTTTAGCCGAACCCAAGGTTGTGTGCACTGCTAGATCCCGTGCCACCGGCCGGGATAATCCCATCAATACACCAGCGTCTATGAGAGCCTCCATGAATAGGAAAACATAGGCAGGGCCGCTGCCGCTCAAACCGGTGACTGCATCCAGATGAGTCTCATCAACCTCCACGACCACACCAACCGCCTCGAAAAGTGCTCTCGCCACTTCTAGGTGTTCCGACGTGGTGTGGGTGCCGCCGGCAATGGCAGATACGCCGGCCAGAACGAGTGCCGGAGTATTGGGCATAACCCTTACTACGGGAAGCGGCTTAGCAAGTTTCTGTTCAAGAGAAGCAATCGGCACCCCAGCAGCAATGGAAATAAGCAAGGGCAGGTGTTCAAGGCTCGCATGTGTTTCGGCAAGCACATCTCCCACTTGTTGGGGTTTCACTGCAAGGACGATCACATCGGAGGCCCCAGCCAGTTCTCCATTGTCAGCAGAAATAGATACCTGATATGTGTCCCGGATGTGGTGGAGCCTCTCCTGGCTGATGTCACTGACCCTAATGCGGTTGGCATCAAAACGGCCTGATTGCATCAGCCCTTTGATAAGGGCTTCACCCATATTTCCCCCGCCGATAAATCCTATTGTCTTGGAGGCAACCATAACAGTCTCCCTCTTTTAGCCCGGATATTTTATGAATAACTTACTGCGACCACGGGTATGGCCGTCCTTCCTGGCGTCCTCGGGTGTCGGACCTTGCGACGTACCGTTCAGGTACGGAAACCAATCCCGCGGTACGCGGGACGGTTGCCAGGTGGCACGCCCATTTTCTTCGCGCTCGCTGCGCTTCCGTCTTCGCAAAAGCTTCGACGAGACAAGCCGCTCAGTCCCGCAAGCGGGTTCCCAGTTTCGTGGTCTCGTGACAGCAATTCACGAAATATCCGGGCTAGTGAATAATGCCAGTTGAAGCAAATAACAGTGATCTGCGTTTCAAGTACGGAAATTGCAATATGTTCAAGTAACGGTTGCCAATAGATGGTCAACGGTGAACAATAAATGACTCGGTCCATTCTCAACATAGGTGGATCATTATCAGAAAAGGTTGAGAAAATGTCAATGCGTCCCTAGGATCAGAAGGAGGCCTTGGGCTTTATCCTCTTGAAAATAAATAGATTTTTCTTGACAGACTCAGGAATTCAAGCTAATGTTGCCCTTGCCTAGAGGAAAAATGGAAAGGAAATGTGAATGTTCATTTTGGGCAATCTCTTGGCGGCACTCGCGAGTGTCATCGGCCTTGTGCTCAATCTCTACATGTGGATCATTATCGCTAGAGCGGTTATATCCTGGGTTAACCCGGATCCGTACAACCCAATTGTCCGTTTTCTTTACAGTATCACCGATCCCGTTCTGTTGGCGATAAGAAGGAGGCTGCCCCTTTCTTTCGGGGGTATAGATTTTTCGCCGATAGTGGTAATTCTGGTCATCATATTTTTACAGAGATTCCTGGTTGCTTCGCTTCATGATCTGGCCAGGCAATTCGTCCACTAACCAGGACCATGAGTGGCGGATGCTTTAAACAGCAAAAGAACAGGAGAATCCAATGCTACTGAGCCCTCTTGAGATTCAGCAGAAGCAGTTCCCCAATCGGTTTCGGGGTCTGGATGCCAAGGAGGTGGAGTCCTTCCTGCAAAAGGTTGCTGATCAGATGAGCGTATATCTCAAACAGATGGACGAGCTCAAGCGGGAACTGGAGGACATGGAACGCCAACTTGGCGAACACAAGGAGCGAGAACAAACCCTGAAAAACACCCTCATTAGTGCCCAGAAAACTGTGGAACAGATGAAAGTCAACGCTCAGAAGGAGTCAAAACTTCTGGTCTCAGAGGCTGAGGTCAAGGCAGAGCGGATCCTGAACAATGCGCATAACCGCTTAGCCCAAATTCATGAAGACATAGCCGAACTCAAGAGGCAGCGGACCCAGTTCGAGCTGAAAATACGCGCCACCATAGAAACCTATCAGAAAATGCTGGATATGCAGAAAGAAGAAGAAGCAGAGGCGGAAGACCTGGAAAGCAAGCTGAAATTCTTCACCAAACCCTAGCCCGAATATTCCATCACGCCACGGCGTGACAACGACCGCGGATATGAATGCCCATCCGGGCGTCCTCGGGTGTCGGACCTTGCGACGTACTTTTCAAGTGCGCCTCAGATCCAACCCCCTGCGGTTGCCCGGTGGCACATCCTTCTAATTCGCGCTCGCTGCGCTCCGCTCAGCCCCGCAAGCGGGTTCCCAATTTCACGACCTCGCGACGACAATTCATGAAACATCCGGGCTTGAAGAACTGTTCGTTTTTCTTCCCTTTATACATTCAGATCAGATCGCATAGAGCATCCTTCGACAAGCTCAGGACAAGTCGCGCATAGCGTACAAGTATGGGGAATCGCCATGTTGACAGTTTTGCGCTCTGCGTTTAGCGCTTTGCGTCATGGGCTCATTGCAAAGCCCCTTCGGGCCCGGATTCTTAACGAGCAGGGAGTTAACTCTTATGGAAGTACTCCGCACAAACGATGAAATGACCAAATGGCGAGAGGAGCGATACCGGAAAGGCCAGATTGTCGGCTTTGTGCCCACCATGGGTTACTTTCACCGGGGACATCTGGCTCTTATGGAAGAGGCCTTGCAGCGGGCCGATGAGGTGGTGGTGAGCATCTTTGTTAACCCGACCCAGTTCAGCCCAGGAGAGGATCTTGACCAGTATCCCCGCGATTTGGAACGGGATCTTAAGCTCTGCCGTGACCTTGGGGTACAGGCGATCTTTGCTCCGGAAGTTGAAGAGATGTACCCGCCCGGATTCCAGACGAGGGTGCAGGTAGAAGATCTTACCCAGAATCTTTGCGGCCAGTATCGGCCAGGCCATTTTGCAGGCGTAGCACTGGTGGTCACCAAGTTGTTTTGCGTGATCCGTCCCCATCTGGCCGTTTTCGGAGAAAAGGATTTTCAACAACTGGTTGTGACCAAGAGGCTGAGCAAGGATTTGAATCTCGGGGTGGAGATTGTCGCTCACCCCACTGTGCGTGAACCGGACGGCCTAGCCATGAGTAGTCGCAACAAATACCTCTCGGAAGAGGAGCGCAATTCGGCTCTTTCCCTATCACGTTCTCTGCTGGCTGCTCGCGACATGGTCGCCAAAGGTGAACGACGAGTGGATGTTTTGCTTACTAGGGCCAAAGAGATGATTGAGGCCGAGCCGCACACTCGCATTCAGTACGTGCAGGTGGTGGACGAAGAGACAGTTGCGGATATTGATGAGGTGACGCCCAAGGCGGTGATGGCCATGGCTGTCTTCGTTGGCCAGGCCAGATTGATCGATAACATGCGGCTATGGACGGATTAAAGACAGTAGGCAGCTGACAGCAGGCAGCTGGCAGCAACAACTAGTCAGTAGGCACTAGGCACTAGGCACAGAAGTACGACACGGGGACGCGGAGAAAGGGCGAGACGGGGACTAGAGGTCAGAAGTCAGACGACAGAAGATAGTTGAGAGGAACTCAATTTTGATTGTTTTTCTCCTGAATTCTGACTCCTGACTCCTGACTCCTAACTCTATGCTCCATGCCCCATGCTCTATGCTTCGTGTCTCCTGTCCATGAAAAACCAACCAGGGTCAACAATGTCTCCATACGTGCGCGATAGTGAACAGGGGGTAGTCATCAGGGTACAGGTGCAACCCCGGGCCTCTCGGGATGAGGTGGTGGGGCCCCATGGAGATGGACTCAAGATACGCATAACCGCTGCTCCGGTGGCCGGGGCGGCCAACAAACACTTGCTCAAATTTCTGGGCAAGAAACTCAGGGTTGCCAGGAGTCAAATAAGTATTACCTCAGGTGCTACCTCCCGGGCCAAGAGCATTGCTATCGAGGGAATATCAGCAGAAGAGGTTCGACAACGACTCAAAGCCTAAGAATTGAGGGATTGAGGAATTAAAGAATCCCGGGATGTGATTGCCAGGGGCAGGTAAGAATTTTCGAGAATCAAAAGCAATTGGGCACCACGAATACGTCGGCGGAATACAATTCCTTAATCCCCTAATTCCTCAATTCGCAAATTTCTCGATTTGTTTCTTCCTTGTTCTCCCCTCCGCTTTGTGATAATAGGAGCAGGAGCAGGAGAAACCAACCATGAGAGACAAAAGGGAAGCCGTCCAGGTCAAATGTCCCAAGTGTAAACGAACTCAGATCATCTACATCCCGGAAGAGGCTTTACCCGACTGTCCCGATTGCAAGATCCAGATGAACATCGAAGAGCTTCTAGACGAGGGAAAATCGTATTAATCAAGTAGGCAAGAGAGGTGGGAGGAAAGATCCAACTGCCCCTGTTTTGGAACCATGTGACAAAGGAGGCTTGTATGAAAAGATTCATGATTATTGTGGCGATTTTTGCGGCAGTTTTTCTCTGTTTTTCTCAGGTACAGGTATTGGCGGCCGATATTGGTCTGGCTCAGAAGTCTACCCTTGAGACCATCCTCAAGCGGGGTGAACTCCGGGTGGGGTTTGAATCCGGCTATATGCCCTTTGAGATGACCGACAAGAAAGGCAATTTTGTCGGCTTTGACATAGACATGGCCAAAGAGATGGCCAAGGCCATGGGCGTCAAGTTTGTACCCGTAAACACAGCCTGGGACGGCATTATCCCCGCTCTGACCACTAAAAAGTTTGATATCATCATGAGCGGCATGACCATCACCCAGGAGCGTAACCTGAAGATCAACTTCGCCGACCCTTACATTATCGTGGGGCAGACCATCCTGCTGCGCAAGAAGCTCCTGGGCCTCGTGAGATCCTACAAGGATTTGAACAACAAAAAGTACACCGTAACCTCCAAACTGGGAACCACAGGTGAGCAAGCAGTAAAGCGACTGATACCCAAAGCCAACTATAAGTCCTTTGAGACCGAACCCGAGGCCGCCCTCGAAGTGGTCAATGGTAAGGCCGACGCTTTTGTCTACGACCTGCCCTACTGCGTGGTGTTCAATGCGCAACAGGGGAAAGGCAAGCTGGTTTTTCTGGACAAGCCCTTTACTTTTGAGCCGCTTGCCTGGGCCATCAACAAGGGTGACCCGGACTTCATGAACTGGCTCAATAACTTCCTCAGGCAGGTGAAAAACGACGGCCGTTATGACCGCATCTACAACAAGTGGATCAAAGGTACCGACTGGATAAAAGATATTCAGCAGTAAGGCACCTCTGAGGTCAAACCGTAAGATATTTTTATTTTGGAAGCAACTTCTTGGAGGGGGCCGGCAGTCATTCTCTGATGCCGAGCCCCGCTTTTATTCAACATCGAAAACCTGGTCCTTGGGGCCAAGATAAATCGCATAGAGCACAGCGCATGGCGCACAGCGAAAAAAGGAGTAATAGGTAAATCGTAAGCGGTGGACTGTCGCGAAGCCAGCGCACAATCGGTTTGCCGTTCACCATTTACTGTTTACCTCACGCTTTGCGCTCTGCGCTTAGCGCTTTGCTTCAAGAGGGTAACGACAGTGACAGAGGGCAGCTTTTCTGTAACCGATTATCTCCGAACCCGGGGTTGGCGCCATATCTCCATTGTTCTCTTTTTTGCAATGATAGCGGTGGTTGTCGGCGGAATTTACTATGCCACCCTGAAGGTAGAGTATACCTGGCGCTGGTACCGGGTACCCCAGTATTTCTATTACAAAGATAACGTTGAAATTCGGGCGGAGATAGGAGGTGATGTCGCCTCTCTGACCCCCAAGGGTGACCAGGTGGAGGTGAAGGTCCGCGGTGCGGATGTGGAGGAGGATTATATTGTCCCAGCCGATTCGGTGCGGGTGAGCGAGGGGGATTACATTTATCCCGGCGACATCCTCGGAGCCTACCAGAAATGGAAAATCGGTATCCTGGTTGAAGGGCTCTGGGTTACCCTGGAAGTCAGTCTTCTCGCTGTGTTCTTGGGAATTATAATAGGCCTTTTTACAGGACTGGCAAGAATCTCCAAAAATCCTGCTTTGAGATGGACTGCAATCACTTACATCGAACTGATACGTGGCTCACCTCTCCTTGTGCAAATATTTATCTGGTATTTCGTCCTGGGTACTATGTTCAATACCCTGCTGGCTCAACAGGGGATGGGCCAACTGTCACCTCTGTGGTACGGTGTGGCAGCCTTGGCGCTTTTTGCCGGGGCTTATGTGGCTGAGATAGTCCGGGCTGGCATTCAGTCTATCCACTTTGGGCAGATGGAGGCAGCCCGCTCTCTGGGAATGACCTATCCCCAGTCTATGCGCTACATTATCCTGCCCCAGGCCTTTCGGCGCATCCTGCCGCCTCTGGCAGGACAGTTTATCAGTCTCATCAAGGATTCATCGCTGCTGGGGATCATTGCCATTCGGGAACTTACCAAGGCAACCAGGGAGGTAGTTACCACCAGTTTGCAGCCCTTCGAGCTCTGGTTCATCGCCGCTTTACTCTACCTGGTGCTGACCTTTTCCTTGTCCATGTTTGTGCAATATCTTGAGAGGAGGACTGCGATCGGTGGTTAGAGCAGAAAATGTATACAAGACTTTCTACACCACCCACAAGATTGAGGCCTTGATCGATGTCTCCTGTGGAGTTGATAAGGGTGAGGTGGTGGTGATTATCGGTCCTTCGGGGTCAGGAAAAAGCACCATACTGCGCTGCCTGAACATGTTGGAGAAGGCTGACAAAGGCCACATCCACATAGACGGTGTCGATATTCTGGATCCCAAGACCAACATCAACAAGGTCAGGGAAGAAATGGGTATGGTGTTTCAGTCTTTCAACCTCTTCCGCCACAAAACGGTTCTGGGCAATCTAACCCTGGCCCAGACAGTGGTGCGCAAGCGCTCCAAGCAAGAGGCGGCAGAGAAAGCTATGGCCCTTTTGGAAAAAGTGGGTATGCCGGAAAAGGCGGAAGCCTATCCGGACAACCTCTCCGGTGGGCAGCAGCAGCGGGTTGCCATTGCTAGGGCTCTGGCCATGGACCCCAAAGTGATGCTCTTTGACGAGCCAACCTCGGCTTTGGACCCTGAGATGATTGGAGAGGTGCTGGATGTTATGAGGACCCTGGCCCTGGAGGGGATGACCATGGTAGTGGTGACTCACGAGATGGGCTTTGCCAGGGAGGTTGCCGATCGAGTCATCTTTATGGACGAGGGCCAGGTAGTTGAAGTGGGCACGCCGGAACACTTCTTCAAGAATCCCACCCATGACCGGACCAAGCTGTTCCTGAGCCAAATTCTTTAGAAGTTAGGCATAAAAGGCACAAGGCGTAAGGCTCAAGGCCTGATGCAACATCGTTCCCTGTGGTTTGCACCTTGTACCTTGCGCCTCAATGCTCCTGGATCACTGCATTATTGCCAGTGACTGCTTACCGCTCACCGCTCACCGCTTACTGCTTACCGTCCTTAGTTCAAAAACACTTGCCGGTAAGTATCGATGGATTCCATCACCTTGCCAGCGCCACGGGTCACCGTAGTGAGCGCATCTGCTTCCACATGCACCGGAAGCTTCAGCATGTCATGCAGCAGGGTGTCCAAGCCCCTGAGAAGTGCCCCACCTCCCGCCAGCCAGACTCCATTGTGCGTGATGTCTGACGCGAGTTCCGGCGGTGTCTTTTCGAAAGTCCGCTTGATACTTTCAATTATGACATTCACCGGCTCCGTCAGGGCGCGCCTGATTTCTTGATCGTCTATCTGGAGAGATCTGGGTATTCCTGTGAGGATTTCCTTCCCTGCGACTTCAGCCGTCATGGGCTGGGGAAGTGGACAGGCAGAGCCGATTTCCAGCTTGATCCGCTCAGCCTCATTTTCACCGATGGCGATTTGGTGGTGGTTCTGAACGTGGCGGATTATGGCTTCATTGGCCTCGTCACCGGCCACTCGTACTGATTCTGAGTAGGCCACGGCCGAGAGCGAAATCACCGCTACCTCCGTGGTCCCCCCACCGATATCCACCACCATGCTGCCTACCGGCTTGTCAATGGGGAGGTCGGCGCCAATGGCTGCAGCCATGGGCTCCTCAACAAGGTGCACCTGGCGCGCCCCTGCTTGCTCTGCTGATTCAATGACCGCACGTTTTTCCACCTGAGTAATGCCGGTGGGGACGGCCACAATGAGCCGTGGTCGAAAAAGAAAAGATCGTCGTTGGATCTTTTTGAGAAAGTATTTGATCATTACGCTGGTTACTTCAAAATCAGCAATCACTCCGTCCTTCATGGGACGAATGGCGACGATCTTCTGAGGGGTGCGGCCCAAATATTCTTTGGCCTCACTGCCCACAGCAATAACCTTTCCTGTATCGCGGCTCAGGGCCACCACTGAAGGTTCGTTGAGCACAATTCCCTCACCCTTCACGTAAATGAGAGTATTGGCTGTACCAAGGTCCATGGCCAAATCTTTGGCGAAAAATCCAGCAAGTCCGTGCAACAACCTCATAATTACCTACCTAGGGGGAGTCTTCTTTTATGACAAGTTAATCCGTCTACTCACAACCTCGATCCAATTTTTAACGGTGATGGTATCTGGGCGAAACCGCTCCAGACGTGCGGTCAAGCAGATTTTACTTTTGTATCTCGATTGGAAGCATTCGCTGCTTGATCGGTTAGGGCTTGAAAAGCCATGGTCCACAGTTCACGGGATGAAGCCGCATGTCGGGGATAGAGTGCAGAACCAAAACAGGCCTCCAGCCGGGGCAGGTCATCCAATGATGCCAGCACTTCCTGGTCTATAGCGGCGGTACTGGAAACGAGTTGGTCATGTATGGCTCTTTCTGTTTCGTCCTCAAACAATACAGCAAAACGGGCTTGATCTAGGCAACCAATGAGCTGTTTGTTTCTGAGTCGCTGGAGCAGTGTTGAAGCGATGCGCTGGCGTAAGATTGCCAGATCTGGCAAAGCTACGCGAGTACTCAGTGCCTCAAAATTCTCAATGGCAATGATACCTAGTCCCAGACTGACACCGTCTTGCCGACACCTTTCCAGTCTCTTATTGAGAATCCGGTCAAAAGCCTCAGTGTTGCACACTTCGGTGACGGGATCCAAATTGCGAACAAGAGCTAATTCACGTTTAAAGGTAAAATTCTGGAGTACGAGAGTGGCACGCCTTACCAAGGCAGTTATTGCACCTATTTCTTCCTTACTCCAGTTAGATTCGGTGCGACTGATAAAAGCCATCACACCTCCAATTTCAGCCGCCTCCCAGGCCAGGGGCATACCGACCATGGCACCAATTCTACCGATGGAATCTGTCGGGCCAAAAAGAAACGGAATTCGAGTACGGGAGCGAAATTTGGGAATAACTAAAGACTTACGATTCTGGAAGATCCAACCAATAATACCCTGGTCAGCTGGATGTGAACTTCTGAGAAGAGATGCAACCATGTCGCCCGAAGCGGCGACTAATTGCAGAAATTGGCCCTCCTTGATGGGCACAGCAACCAGACCACTGTCCGCTTGCAGATATTGGCAAGCGGTGTCCATCAAGCGGGTAAGGTAAGGGACCGGATCATCAGTGTCTGCCGGCAGTGCATCAGCACGGCGCCACAGAGTCAAGAGTTGGCGCTGGCGCTGATGGTGGTGACTGGCGCGCTCAGCACTGAGGGCATTACCGACAACAGTTGCAAAGCCTGAAAGAAGCTTTTGGTCCTTACTGGTAAAGACGTACTGGCGCTTACTGTCCACACAAAGCACGCCTTTGGGCTGCTCAAGGGGAAAAGCCAGGAAGGATTTGATATTTTCGTCGCTTTGGTAGTAGGGGAGAATCTTGGTGTCGCGGTCAAAGTGGTCGATGCTTAGTGGTTCTTTATTCTTTGCCACCCAGCCCACCAGGCCCCCTTCCTCGAGCGAAAATCGAGCGTCGGGGTTGATGTGCTTACTCAAACTATGAAATGCTCTCAGGGTGAGCTGTTTGCTACTGTCATCCCAGAGAAACAGGGCTGCCGTGTATGCATCCAGACAGTTACTCAGCAGAGCAGTGATGTCGTCGAGTTGTCGATCAACTGACATATGGACCTGCAGGTGGGGCACTGAAGGATATAAAAGAAGCGGCTCGATAGACATGCCCGTTCGGGTGCTATCTTACCGTACTCTGACCAATATTATTAATTGTTACCACATGTTATCTCATGCCGGGCCACGGTTCGGTCCATGAATAGCTTATTTAAGAAGTTGTGTCAACCACTTTCGGATTTCAGATTTGAGATTTCGGATTGCGGATTGAAAATCACGGATTTGAAATTTCAGACTTAAAATCTTGAATGACCATAACTCTAATACTCCATCACTCCAACACTCCAGTCCGCTCATTGTGACGGTTGTCAAATCGTACTGAATAGGATTAGGATAGGGAGATGCTGGCAAAAGGAGGACTGAATGGCCAAGATTCGTGTGATGCCAGAACAGCTGGCCAACAAGATTGCCGCCGGCGAGGTAGTTGAAAGGCCGGCTTCAGCGGTAAAAGAGCTGGTTGAAAATGCCATGGATGCGGAGGCTCGCCAGATAAGTATAGAAGTGCATGGATCAGGCTGCCGTACAATTCGGGTGGTTGATAATGGTATCGGTATGGAAGAAGATGACGCCATTCTGGCCCTTGAGCGCCACGCTACCAGTAAGATCACCAGCGATGCAGACCTCGCTGCCATCCAAACCCTTGGATTTCGTGGTGAAGCCCTACCGAGTCTGGCGGCAGTCTCGAAATTTGAGCTCACAAGTAGAACAAGGGAATCCACCGCGGGTACTCGTATTAGTGTCGCTGCAGGGGTGGTGAAAGGAGTAAGCGAGTGCGGCTGTCCACCTGGTACCCAGGTGTGGATTCGTGATCTTTTTTTTAATCAGCCAGCGCGACGTAAATTTCTAAAAAGTGAGAAGACCGAGTTCGGGCATGTGGTGGATACACTAACCAGGCTGGCCCTGGGGCGACCGGAAATCCATTTCTCCCTTAGACAGAAAAATCGCCAGATTCATGACTGGCCCGCAGCGATAAATCTGCAGCAGCGGCTGGCACAAATCTTCCCCAAGAGGTTGACTCAATCCTGGTTGGCCGTGTCCCACAGGCAGGGGGGCTTGAGCCTTGAGGGATTTTTAAGCCCCCCGGAACTCTACCGATCCAACAGCCGCATGCTTTTCCTTTACGTCAATGGCAGACCGGTTTGGGATCGACAGCTGAGGATTGCACTTCTGGAAGCCTACAGAACTTTGTTGCCAAAGGGTAAGTATCCTCTCGGGGTACTTTTCCTGGAATTGCCTGCCCAGCAAGTGGATGTAAATGTGCACCCAACGAAAGCGGAGGTACGTTTTCAAGATCCGCGGACTCTCTGTAAAACAGTAACGAATGCGGCGCAAGCCGCACTGGCCACCATGGAGAGGCAGCGATGGACTCGGCCTCTGGCGGCAGGCTCTGGGCTGCGAGCTGCCGAGCCCCCGATTCAAGGTGAATTGGCACCTCTCTTACCTGAGAGGGACGCAGTATCTGAGCCAAGGATTCCACCCTATGAGGCGCTCGATTTTCCCCAGAGAAGTTTTCCCACGGATGAAGAAGGCAGGCGACCACCGGAGAAATTGCACCAGGAACTCGGGACGTTGTTTGGCGAACTGAATGTCATAGGTCAATTCCACAACACCTATATTCTCTGCGAAGCACCGGATGGCCTGATTCTCATTGATCAGCACGCGGCTCACGAGCGTGTTTTTTTCGAGGCTTTTCATAAAGAGGTAATTGAAGGGGAACTGGCAAGTCAGATTTTGATGATTACTGAGACCTTAGAGCTCACTGCTGAGGAGAGCGCTTGGTTGGAGGACTCCTTGCCTCTCTTCTCAAAGTTGGGGTTTAGGCTGGAGCCGTTTGGTAGCTATACCTTCGTAGTACGTGCGGTTCCGGCGGTGGTACTCCGCCAAGAGCCACTGGAACTGCTTCTGGAGTTGGTGGCAGCCGGCTGTAAGGGGGCAGGTTCTCTGGGACCGGAAACTCTGCTCGAGAAACTACTGCAATCCATGGCTTGTCAGGTCGCCATAAAGGCTGGCCAGAGGTTGGGGAGGGAAGAGATTGCAGCGCTCTTGCAGCAGCTCGATGGACTAGATCACTGTTCAACCTGCCCACACGGCCGTCCGCTCTGGTGGAAACTCACCACGGCTGAGGTGGAAAGGATGTTTGGGAGGACGTGAGCAAAGGGCATGGAGCATGTTCAAAACCAAATAAGAAATCCGAAGCACGAAGCACGAAACAAATCCGAATGCTCAAAATCAGAATGACCAAAACCCTGAGATCTCGATATTCATGTTCTCGTATATGTTTTGAACATCTGCAAATTCGGATTTTGAATTTGTTTCGAAATTCGAATTTCGATATTCGGATTTATCTGCATGGGTATGCGCCATGCAGTGGCCGCTAGACAGCAGGCGTGGTGAATAGAGACGAGGGCTTCTAAAGTGTTGGAGGAACCACAAGATTGATGAGTGACGAGCGGCCACGTGTCATCGCTGTAATGGGTCCCACTGCAGTGGGGAAGACCTGGCTGGTTTCACAGCTGACCAAGGATTTGGGCGGTGAGATTGTAAATGCGGATTCGGTGCAGATCTATCGTTTCATGGACATTGGCACCGCTAAACCCACAATGGCTGATAGAGCGGAGGTGGTCCATCATCTTGTGGACATTGTGGATCCTGACCAGGACTTCGATGCCAGTCGCTACAGCCAACTGGCAAGAGAGGTAATCGCAACTCTAGCCCGACAGGGCAAGCCCGCCATAGTGGTAGGTGGAACCGGCCTGTACCTTAAAGCGATTTTTCACGGGCTTTTCCCTGGAGCCCCTTCAGATCCTTTGGTAAGAGAACGTTTGCGTCGAGAAGCGGAGAAAAAGGGGGGGGGCGAGCTTTACCAAAGGCTTCAACAAATAGATCCAATCACCGCCCAGCGAGTCCATCCACATGACCTTTTCAGAATTATCCGGGCCCTGGAAGTGTGGGAATGTAAGGGACAACCGATCTCTGCCCTACAAAGTGATCACGATTTTGAAGATCGGCCATTTCTGCCGCTGAAAATTGGCTTGCGACGTCCTCGCCCCGAACTGTATGAACGCATTAACCGCCGAGTGGAAGAGATGATGGTCCAGGGACTTTTGGAGGAGGTCAAAGGACTTCTGAGCCGTGGCTATGGACCAAACCTCAAGAGCATGCAGGCATTGGGATACCGGCACATGGTGCAACATCTGATAAATGGTGTGGATATCACTGAGGCTGTAAGGACCATGAAGCGAGATACTCGCCGCTACGCCAAAAGACAGATAACCTGGTTTCGACGCGACCAGGAGATTAACTGGTTTCACCCGAGAGAGAAGGAGGATATTGTCAGGCTCGCTGGGCGGTTCTTGAGCGACCTCAATGGGGACGATAGTTGAAAATGCTTCAGCGAGCGCATTCCCCGTAGTCCGCCTGAGGCGGACGGGGTTAGCGAGCGAACTACAATAAAATGGTATAAATACCTTACATTTCAAAGATTCCCTGCAGTCCCGCCAAGGCGGGACTGCAGGGAGCTTCAACCGTTAGCAAACAAAAACTACCACTGATCACAAAACGGAATACTAATTGCTAATAGATAACTGGTGCCTAGTTCCTCGTGGATAGCGCTTTCTGCGCGGAACGTTCTGGGCTGGGACAAAAGAGTTGACAAAACCCCTAAGTATCTATACAAACTGGCATGTTAAGCACACTTTAGGAAAACTCTCTGAAAGTATAGGTGGCGATTCCGCATGGCATTGAAGGGAAACATTGAGACATTCTATCTGTCCAGCATGCTGCAGTTGCTTGCCCAAGATAAGAAGACCGGCATTCTCACCATCGCCGATAAAGGGCGAATGGTGAGGGTGTACATCAAGAATGGCAACATTATTTATGCTGTGGGCACCCAAAAGGAGGTAAGACTGGGTTATCTCCTGCGCACCAAAGGCATCATCTCAGCCGAAGAACTCCAGAAGGCCTTAACCTTGGCGAAGCAGAGGAAAGAGCGGTTGGGTAAGATCTTGGTGGAAAAGAGCTATATTTCCCTCGAGACGCTAAAGAAGTTTATTCATCAGCAGGTGCGCGACATCCTCTACGATTTGTTCTTGTGGAAAAGAGGAGACTTCGAGTACGTGGACCAGAATTTCGACCTGGACGAGGAGTTTGTCACTGAGCTAAATCACATGGAGGTAATCTTAGAGGGTACCCGGCGTGTGGATGAGTGGGAAATTCTCAGCAAGAATATTCCAAATCCCCACGTGGTTTTCAAGATTAACAAGAGTGTGGAGAAACAGCGCGACACAGTTAACTTGACAGCAAATGAGTGGCGAGTAATCTCATTAGTTGATGGCAAGCGGACGGTCGAGCAAATCGTCGACGACAGCGGCCACGATGAGTTTGTTGTCTATCGCATGATCAACTCTCTGATTTCTTCGGGCCTTATTGAACCAAGCGGAGGTGCTGCTGCAGTCACCTCCGGGGGCAAGAGTGAAGCGCCTACTATCGTCCAGATTTATCACCATGTACTGCTGGGCTTGCTGAAGGTCACAGAAAAGGCCGCCGGCGCTCGAGCCCACAACCTCTTGGAGGAAGCCAAAGCTCAGGTGCCGGCCCAGTACTCGAAGCTACTCAGAGCCTATGATTGCCGAAACGATGCCAATAAGAACCTGAAGCTGGTCCTGGAGGCTGCTCCTAATTCTCCTCCCGGCAATGAGGAACTACTGTACGCCTTCAATGCCTGGATTCTTGCCATCCTACACAAACAGAAAGGGCTTCTGAGTGAAGAGGCCATGGTGGCTAACCTCCAGGAATTGACCAGACCGGACGCCGCCTGGCAACAGCTTGCTGGCAAATCCACCCTCAAAGGAGCCATTCTGAACACTCTTATCCAAACGGTAGAGCAATTCCGGCAAGAAGTGAACAAGGGGGTGAAAGGCAAGGGAAAAGGCATTCTCTCCTTTCTTAAGCGAAAATAATCATTTAACATCTCACATCTGGCATTTCACATTTCACATTGCACAATTTTCATCATGACAATGGCGCACGCCCGCAAGACGCTGTCCGCAAACCTCTGAGCCATATCCTACAAGTAACTTAGTCAAAGGAGTAGCTCGTCTCTAAACCGGGACTGACGTTGCTATCACGACGCGATTTGTCGCTGCTCAATGATAAATGCGAAATGATAATTGATAAATGCCTAGCCCACATTGTTCACGAAACGGTGTCGCGAGACCGTGAAGGTGGGCGTGCCACCGGGCAACCGCAGGGGCTCGAACCCGAGGCGCACTTGAACAGTACGTCGCAGGGTTCGAGGCTCGAGGACGCCCGGAAGGACGATCATATCCGCGGTCGCAGCAGGCGATTCGTGAATAATGCGGGCTACTAGGTAGGGATTTTTTCAAGGGCAAGGTCTAACTCAGTGGGCGTGCGCCAGCGCTTTTTAGGGTCTTTGTGCAGACATTTCAAAATGGCTTCATCCAGTTTGGCAGGAATGCTGGAGATGTACACCCGGGGAGGCACGGGGTATTGCTCATTGTGCTGTTTCTTGAAGTCCTCTGGTGATGGCCCTTTAAACGGCAATTTTCCTGTAAGAGCTTGATAGAATACGATGCCAAAGGAGTAAAGATCTGCGGCCTGCTTCATCTTGTCCGGCATTCGCACCGGGGCGCGGTTGAACAGTTCGGGCGCCATATAGGCTAACTCATAAGCAGAAAGTTTCTCGTAGTTCGTTGCCAAATCCAGCATGTTATTGAGCTGGTAGACCAGACCAAAATCGATAATCTTGGCGGTGCTAACCTGGTCGCTGACAACCACTCGTTTGGAGTTAAGAGCGAGGTGAAATATTTTCCTGAGGGTATCGTCAGCGCCTCGATGCGAATGGGCATAGGCTAGAGCGTTGAGAAGAGCTCTGGCCAAGCTGACGGCCTCGGCTATGGACAGGTGAGTTTTCTCTTTTAACAAGTCCTCCAAGGTGCGGTCGAAATCTTCCATGATCAGGTAATATTGGCCCGCGCTTTCGGCTACGTCCAGGACCCGAGTGATGTTGCGGTTTTCAATATTCACTTGCTCATAGACCCACTTCACAATGAAATCTTTGACCGTTGCCCCACCAGACAATTGAGGCAGAAGGGTCTTGGCGACACGAAAGGTTCCACTCGGAATCTCGCGCACTCGGAAAATCTGATGGATTTCATCTTTAGCAAGTTCTACCTGAATCTCGTACTGGAGATCAGTATCCACCTGGAGGCCAAGCAAACCTTTGCCTGTGGACAAAAGAGGTCCTTGGGTCTGGGTCTGTACCTTGGAGCGGATTACCTCGTGCGTGGGATCAATAGAGGCAGCACGCTGGAAGTAGGTTTGTGCCTGGTCGTATAAATTTTTCTTCTCGCAGGCTGTTCCCAGCAGATAGTAGTACTTCAGCGTTTCAGGTCCGGGTTTGATGGACTCTATCCAGGGAAGAGCATCTTCCATTAACTCCAGAGTTCGATCATAGTCCTGTTTTTTCAGCAAAGCCTCGCCGAGTTCGGTCAGGGCGGTCAATTTGTAAGGGGTATCCTCTAGTATTACTTTCAGATATTCATTGGCAGCACTGTCGAATTCGCCCGCCCGGAGAAGGTGCCTGGCAAGCTTTAACCGAATGTCGGTTTTTGCACCTCCGTTGTCAAGCATCTGTTGGTAAATGGCCGCAACTCGCTCCATGGCATCAGTGTTACCCGGATCTTTCTCCAGTACTTGCTCATACAGAGGCACCAGTCTGTCAACAGGAACCTGCTGCTCGCTCTCCAGGTGACGCAGTGTTTTGATGGCTTTCGAGAACTGCTGGTTCTTGAGGTGAAGCTTCACCACGTTTAGCTGATAGCGATCGCTATCTTTGGCCAAGCTCTGGACCTTCTTGGCCGCAGTTCGATGCGTCGGGTCGCTCGCCGCCAGCTGCTGGTAGAACTCTAGGGCCTTTTCCATGTCCCCAGCTGTTTCGTACCCTACCGCCATCTGCCCCAAGAGCACATTGCGGTCGGTATCATCCAAACCCTTCTGTTCATAGGTCTTCTCCAAGATCCGGAGACCTTCTCTGTGCTGCCCGAGCTGCATATGAGCCTTGCCAATCTGCAGAGAACATTCAATTGGTTGGAATCCTAAGGTGGCAGCGCTCTGAAACTCCTGGATTGCCTCGGCGAAGAGGCCGATGTCCAGAAACGCTTGACCTCTATTGAAGGCAGCACTCCCTTCCCCTTCTTGGGCGGCGACAGGCTCTTCGGGTTTGGCCTCTGAGGGTTGGCCGTGGAATTCGGCTTCCTGGCGTTCGATGAGAGCCAGTTGTTCCCGAATAGATCCGCGAAAGCTCTCGTAGCTTTGACGGAAAGCTGGATCGGTAGAGGCTCGTTGCGAGTGGGATCTCAACTCTTTCAGGAGCTGTTGATAGACCTGGCGGGCTTCTTCGAAAAGACCCTGCGAAAGGTAGAGCTCAGCCTCATTTATCTTTTCTTGGATCTCAGAGAGGCCATTGGCGCTGGAATGGTTGCTATTGTCTGATTGCATGGTCAGGGAAGACCCCGGGCAACTGTCCTGCTAACCTGGGAGGTGGCCAATTTGTCTAGCCGGTGGCGATTTACGAGAGCACGTAGTTCGGATCAAGAACGTTAATCTCAAAATCTCCTTCAATGGTGGCCGTGCCACTCACCTCTCCTGGTAGCCCAGCTTTGCGGTAGCCTTTGACGTCATAGGGCGTCCTTTGCATGACCTCATCAGTTAGTAAGGCACCGTGGCGCTCACCAGTGCTGAGCAGGACAATACCTCTGACGGGGGCTACGGCCTCGGTGTCATCGCTGCCAAGGATCTCCGAACCAAGAGCGATGATGGGGAATTGGATTTTCTTCAAGTCTTTCGGTTTGAGGTTCGCGAGAGGACCGGTAATTCCCCGCTTGATGCTGCGAAACGCCCCCTTGAAATCGGTCAGTCTAACGTAACCTCTCTTGCGAAAACTCTTTACTTTGCCCTTGGAAACCTTGAAGATATTGACCACGGCCTCCGCAGGAATGCCCAGGGTGTTGTTGACCACGTCGGCCAGGTAAATGCCAGCCTGTGCATCGGGAGTAATACCAGGGGACTCGGAAGGTATCTCCTCGACCAGGTCCAATACTGGTTCGGAATCTAAAGACTCCATGAACTCATCGGAGTCCACCATGAACTCCTCAGTGTCCAATTGAACATCTTTGAATGCTAATCCTTCACGGCTGGAAGTCGGCGCCACTCCCTTACCAGCAAGACTTTGCTGCAAGCTGGAAGTGGCCTGGTTTAAACTCTGAACAGCATTACGGATAGTTGAAACCTGCGAATCAATTGCAGCCTTGGCTTCCGGGGCAAAGGTTGCTTCTTGCTGCTGGCCTAGATCTTGCTCAAGTTTGCTCAGCGCTGCACTCAGATTGCCGGAGAGCTCCTGGGCTTCTGTCAGCTTAGCTCTTACAGCCTGATGAACGGAGTCAAAATGTCTCTCTAATTTCCCAAGAGCGGGCTTGCCTGTCATTGCTTTCAAGATCCGACCAAAGAATGTGGTGGTCTCCTGGTCAAGGACCTCCAAAGCATCGGAAAGTTGGCCATTCAGGGCTCTGGCTTCTTGGATGAAGGGCTGCGGAGATGCCGGAGTATCAGCCGGGATCATCTCAGGTAGCGGAGCCATTTCCGTTGGCTCTGCCGCTGGCTCCAGAGCCGGTTCTTCATCGAAAAGTTCCTCAAAAACTGGTTCCTCCTCAGGAGGTGGTTCCAGAGTTGGCTCTGCCTCGGATATTTCTTCAGCTACAAATTCTTCTTCCAAAAGCTCTTCCAGCAGCGGTTCTTCTTCAGGGGTAGCTGCCAGTGTTGGTTCCTCTGCGGTGAGTGCTTCCAGTGTCGGTTCTTCTTCCGGAGGTTCTTCCAGTATAGGCTCTTCTTCCGGGGGGGCGACCAGAGTTGGCTCTTCTTCGAGCGCTTCTTCCAATACCGGTTCTTGCCCGAATAATTCGTCCAGAAGGGGTTCTTCTTCAGGAGTAGCTGCCAGTGTTGGCTCCTCTGCGGCGACCTCTTCCAGTATCGGTTCTTCTTCGAGCGCTTCTTCCAATACCGGTTCTTGCCCGAATAATTCGTCCAGAAGGGGTTCTTCTTCAGGGGTAGCTATCAGCGTTGGTTCCTCTGCGGCGACCTCTTCCAGTATCGGTTCTTCCTCGAGCGCTTCTTCCAATACCGGTTCTTGCCCGAATAATTCGTCCAGAACAGGTTCTTCTTCGGGGGTAGCTGCCAGTGTTGGTTCTTCTACGGCGACCTCTTCCAGTATCGGTTCTTCCTCTATTATTTCTTCCAGCGCTGCTGGTTTTTCCTCGACCATTTCTTCTAGAATCGGCTCCTCAACTGGCGGAAGCTCGACGGCTGTTTCGGCCTCAACTGCTGGAGGTTTCATCTTCTGGATTTCAGCCTTCACCCGCCTAAATTGACCGAGTAATGTGTCCATTACCTCGCTGCGCTGAGCCTCTGTGGGTGCTGGCTCCCGCACGAAGAGGTCAAGACCACGGGTAGCTTCATGCAAGAACTGCACGGAGATCGGTGCGGCATCAGCCTTTGCAGCTCGTAAATATGTGAGCACGCCCATGGACATTTTAATCACTGCCATGCAGTGCCGATCATCACCGTGCTTGTCGCTAACGGTCTGGAGCTCTTTTTCAAAATCCTGTATGGACTCCGGAGTAATTTCCCAATCCAGAGTGAGAAGACTCTCTTTCAATTGAGCTAAAGGATCATCTGCGGCTTCAGCGGGCGGAGCAGGAACAGATTCTTCTACTGGTTTCTCTGCCGGTTCCTTGGCGGGTTCTTCGGGTGGGGTTTCCTCAGCACGTGAAGGTTCCTTGCCCTCGGCTTTTTTTACGAAGAGTTCGTCTATGGCCTTGTCAATGTCGGCCTCTAATTCACTGGCATCAACTCCTGCCAAGGGGTCGTCGGTCAAATCCATGTCCCCCTCCTTAAGGCAACTGGCGATTGTTAACGAGATAAGAGCTTACGGCTAACATATTTTACTGTCCCTTTGCTGATCTCTCTCAGCGTTTCAAACACACCGTCGCCCTTGAGTGCACTGCCACTGAAAGAGGGAACCTGGAGTTCCTTGTTCAGGTCTTCCTCCATCTCCTCAACTGAGAGGATGGGAATATTAGAACCACCGAGGTCTCGCTTGTTGTACTGCAGGACGAGAGGGATCTCCTTAATGTCTATGTTATCCTCAGCAAGGTTCTGTCTCAGATTTTCCAGACTCTCAATGTTCTTTTCTTTCTGAACCTTCAGAGAATCAGCGACGAATACAATGCCATCCACACCTTTGAGAACCAGTTTGCGGGTTGCATTGTACATGACCTGGCCAGGGACGGTATAGAGCTGGATTTTTATGCTCAGTCCCTGAATCTGACCGAGGGCCAAAGGGAGAAAGTCGAAAAAGAGCGTGCGATCACCTTTGGTGTCGATGGTAACCATTTTGCCACGAACAGAGTCGGTCATGGCCTGGTGCAGGTAAAGCAGGTTGGTAGTCTTGCCCCCTCGCCCAGGCCCGTAGTAAACGATCTTACATTGGACCTCGTTTTTACTAAGATCAATAAACGACACAGTTACTGCTCTCCGCCCAGAATAGGGATCAGTGTATCAGTTACTCTCGCGGTATTTAACCTGATCAGCCCCAAAGAAACTTCCTTGCCGAAAAGGGTAATAAGAATGAACCCCTTTCCCACTTTGGTGAAGTGGATGTTTTCATTCTTGCCTTTGTGGAAGAGAAGAGCGAAGTCATCTTCTCCAATGAGTTTAGCGATCTCGGCGGTTGCGCCGAAATTGGCCGCAGAAAGTGCAGCTAAGGCCACAACATCCAGATTGGCAGGATCGCCTCGATTGACAATAAGATTACCGGAGCGGTCAACCAAGATGACACAGTCAGCCCCGGCCCGGAGAAGATCTTCATCCAGAACGCTAATGATGTTATCTATCGATTCCTTGGATAAGACGAGATCCATACCCCCCTCACTAGGTTAGAGCAGCGATTAAACACGTATGCTTTCAATTTCGCTACAAAAAAGGTCTCGGTATCTATAGCAGTATTGCTATGAAAATGCAAATACTTTTTTGTAGTAATGTCGCATGCCTGCAGGAATCATGCCGCGTTCAGCTCACCAATCGGACTGTCAATCTAACATGCGGCGGAGGGCGATCAGTTCTTGTTTGATTTCATCCAAGGTTGGGTGGTTAGAGGGGTGGTCTGAGGGGAGTTTTAGTTTCTTTCGGGCGCCAGCGATGGTGTATTTTTCATCGTGGAGTAAATTCTTGATGTGCAGAAGGGTCTCTACATCTTTACGACGGTAGACTCGCTGCTTTGAAGGGGCGCGTCGGGGTCGGACCAGGGAAAACTCTCGTTCCCAATAGCGAAGCACATGGGTGGGAACGCCTACAATCCGGCTCACCTCGCCAATCTTGAAAAAACGCTTACTGGGAATGATGTCTGTCATAATCGAAACACATAGCGTTTGAAAATGCTAACAGCGAGCGCAATCCCCTTAGCCCCGCTGAAGCGGGACAGGGAGCTTCAATCTTGCACTGTCTGCTGTGTAATATGCAACACCACCGACAAAATTTCAAGAGCGTATTTCAGCCTGGAATGCGGAAATGACCTTTTGGCTGAATGCCGAGTGGATTTCATTAACCTCCAGGTCAGTGAGACTACGTTCTTCGGATCTGTAGGTGATGCGAAAGGCCAGACTCTTTTTACCTTTTTCTACCTGTTTGCCGTAATACTGATCGAAGAGGATGATGGATTCAGAGTACTGCGGCCGATGTTTTTCTAGATAGTCGAGCAAATCCTGGGCGGCGACGGGAGCAGAAACGACAATGGCTAGGTCACGGTTGACTGCGGGGAATCTTGGCAAGGGCTTGAACGTTTTCAGAGATACTGTTTTTTCCATGAGAAGGTCAAAGTCGACGTCAAAAATATATATGGGCCCTTTGAGGTCAAATTCCTCAACAACTCTGGGATGGACCTCCCCCAGGTCCCCCAGGCAGGTGTCGGCCAGGAAGACGCGGGCGGCGGCATCTGGCTTTAAGTAAGGAGCTAGATCCGTATTGACCCAACGAATATCTGCGACTCCGAGGCCGAGAAAGAGAGCCTCGAGCGCACCTTTGATATCGAAGAAATCTACGGTCTCAGCTGACTCGTTCCATCCTAGCGGCCGCCGCGTACCAGAGAGCAGGCCACAAAGGTTGAATCGCTCTTCGGGCAGTTCTTCAGCTCCTTTGGAGAAAAAGACTTTGCTGATTTCAACGAGTCTCAAATTAAAGTTGTTTTGGCGCTGGTTGCGGGCGGCAGTTTCCAGCATACCTGGAACAAGTGAAGTACGCATTACTGCCTGCTCCTCGCTCAAAGGGTTGCGAAGGGGAAGGAGCCGCCTCCGCGGGTCATCCTCTCCGAGTTGCAGCAGATCAACAGATTGGGGGCTGATGAATGAGTAGGAGACAATTTCGCAGAAACCATGGGTTGCAAGGAGCTGTTTGGTATGCTGTCTGATGACCTGATCCTGAGCCGGCTTGGCTGAAGCCAAGCGAGCCATAGGTGAAGCACTGGGGATACGGTCGTATCCTGCCAACCGGGCCACTTCTTCCATGAGATCCACGTCGCGGCTGAGGTCGGCGCGAAAAGATGGTGGATCTACCACGAGGAGGTCATCTTCAGCGGCGCGGACTTTCAACTGGATCGACTCCAGATGTTTACAGATCTCCTCCCTGGCGAGATCCGTACCAAGGAAGCGATTGGTTTTAGAGACGCGGAGTTGTATTGATTCCTGCCCAATTGGAACTGGATAGACATCAATGGAACCTGCGGCCAACTCACCATCACCCAGTTCCACCATAAGCTGGGCGGCCCGATCCAATGCGGCAAGTACACCCTCAGGATCTACCCCCCGCTCAAAGCGATAAGATGATTCGGTGCTCATCCCAAGGGCTTTGGCGGTTCGCCTGGTGCCAGTTGGTTGAAAGTGGGCACTTTCGATAAGAACGGTGTTGGTATCAGGAGCAATCTCCGAGTCAAGACCGCCCATGATGCCAGCCAGGGCTACTCCTTGGCTGGCATCACAGATTAGCAACATATCTCGCTGCAACTCATGCTTCTGGCCGTCCAGGGTTACGAACGTTTCATTAGGTTGCGCCCGACGTACCACAATACGGTTGCCGTCAAGGCGGTGGTAGTCGAAGGCGTGCAAGGGTTGGCCCGACTCCAGCATAACATAGTTGGTAACATCCACGATGTTATTGATGGCCCGGATGCCTTGAGCCTCCAAACGCTGTCGTAGCCAAAGAGGAGACGGCTTAATGGTAATCTTTTCAACCACCCGGGCGGCATAGCGGGGGCAGAGATCCGGATCCTCGATGGTTACTGAGGTCAAAGTTTCTACTGGCGGGCCGGTCTCCTTGAGGGTAAGTGGAGGTGGAGACCACGGGAGCCCAAAGAGGGCCGCCACCTCCCTGGCGATGCCTACGAGGCTCAGACAATCAGCCCTGTTTGGTGTAATGCCTATATCCAGAACGACGTCGTCTAGTTCAAGAGCTTCGGCCAGGGGGGTTCCGGGGGACAAGTTGGAATCCAGGACCATTATGCCGCTCGTGTCTCCTCCCAGGTCGAGTTCTTTTTCTGAACAAAGCATGCCCTGGGAGAATACGCCATGAATTTCAGCTGAGCTGACCTCAGCGCCGGCAGCCAGACAAGCGCCATCCAGGGCAAGGGGCACCATCTGGCCCTTTGCCACATTGGGAGCGCCGCAGACCACATCCAGCAAACCTCCAGACCCCTGCACCTTGCAGACCTGGAGGTGCTCAACAGTGGGATGTTGTTGTATGCTTTGGATGCTACCCACCTCAACCCGCTCCAACCCGAAGTGGAAAGGCTCGATGGCTTCCACTTCCAACCCGGCCATGGTAAGCCGGTGGGCAATCTCATCAGGTGAAGCATCACAGCTGACCAAAGAGCGAAGCCATTTGAGGCTAATAAGCATTATCTAGTCCTCGAAGACATATTGTCAGTAAACCGACGGAGTAATGGAGTAAGGCGATCTTATGAAATCCCAAATCACAAAAACTGAGGTTTCAGGTTTCAGTGTTCAGGTTTCAGTTTTTTTGTTTTTCTTCCCTGACACCTGACACCCGACACCTGAAACCCTGAGATTTGGAATTTTTATTCCTTCGATACTCCAGACGTAGAGTCTCAGTACGAAAGGCTAAAACTGTTCTAGAAAACGTAAATCGTTATCAAAAAACAACCGGAGGTCGTTGATTCCGTACTTGAGCATGGCAATGCGTTCGATGCCCATGCCGAAAGCATATCCGGTAACCTCTTCCGGATCATAGCCAACCATTTTGAACACTTCTGGATCGACCATGCCGGAACCC
>JBFFBS010000017.1:0-27923 GCA_041560295.1 Syntrophobacteria bacterium
GGGCAATATAACCTGTAAAGGAGAAATCTGCAAGCATTTTTTTTCACAAATTTATGTGACAATTAGGTTTATTGTGAGGGTTACAAAAGTAGTTGACTTTATAGCGAAAAATCGATAACTGCAGAGTGATTTGAGATTGCGTAATGCGGATTGCGGATTGGCTCCTGTAGCGATAGTTCAAAAACTCACTAGCGACACCAGATTGTAGCCATCAACCAACATCACGCTGAAATGAAGAAAGGCGAAGACCTTGGCGAACGAGAATCGCTTTCCTTTTTATGGTTGGCTTGGGCTCTGCGTACTGGCAGTTGCCCAGGGTCTCCTTTTTGCAGGCGTAGAGGTGGTGAGATACTGGTTCTTTCCTCTTGCCTGGTGGCCGTACATTCTGATTGTTGATGGACTCGTCTACCGCCGCAAGGGCAGTTCACTGCTCAAGCACCATCCGCGGGAGTTTTTCCTCCTTTTACCCTGGTCTGTCTGTTTCTGGCTCATTTTCGAGCTCTTCAACGTCATTCTGATCAACTGGCACTACGTCATGGTGCCTGAAAATATGCTCCAACGCTGGGTTGGATACGCGGTGTGCTACGCCACTGTGCTCCCTGGGCTCTTTGAGACCATGGAGCTTTTGGATGCCTACGGTCTTTTCAAGAAATCGCGGCTGCGACCTCTCTCCGGTTCAACTCTTTGGTATGTTCCCTTTGTAATCACTGGCCTCATCTTCCTGGTCTTGCCCCTTGTCTGGCCTCAGTTCTTTTTTCCGCTGGTCTGGGGCATTTTTGTATTTCTCCTCGAACCCCTGACTCACCGGTTGGGATTGCGCTCTTTGATGCGGGAGTGGCAGCAGGGGACTCTCCGCACCTTCTATCTCCTGCTGACAGCTGGCGCTATTTGTGGCCTTCTGTGGGAGTTTTGGAACTACTGGGCCCTCACCAAGTGGGTCTACACCGTGCCACACGTCGGCTGGCTGAAGATCTTTGAAATGCCCATCCTCGGTTTCTTTGGTTTCCCCCCATTTGCGGTTGCATGTTACGTTATGATGAGTACCGTATCTCTCCTGCGGCAGGGCCGCGGTTGGCAAGATCCAGACAAACCAGTCCCCCGGATGCGACCAGGTCTAGCCATCCTAGTGGCTCTCGCCCTGGTCACCTTTTGCCTGTTTGCTTTCCACCAGATCGATCTTCATACCGTGGCTAGCTGGCGACCGTGAGATCGTTAGACACTAGGAACTAGGGACTATGCACTAGGAACTACATAACCTTATTAAGAAAAACCGTTTCGCTGCCTAGTGCCTAGTGCTTAGTGTCTAGTAGAAAGTGCTGCCGACTGCCTGCGGGAATCTGCCTGCTGACCTCTGACCTCTGATCTCTGACTTCTCACTCTATGCCCTATGCTCTATGCCTACTACTTGCCTTGACGCCCCTCCTCCCACGGGTTAATAGTTAGCTTTCGACAGACGGAAAGGAATACCGACTTGGAACCAACAACCTTTTATCTTAGGAGCTTGGGTTGCCCGAAAAACCGGGTTGACAGCGAGGTCATTCTGGGCCTTCTCATGAAGGGCGGTCACGAACCGGTTGAGGATCCTCTTGAGGCCCGGCTTATAGTGGTAAACACCTGCAGTTTTATCGAGAGTGCCACTCAGGAATCCATTGACACCATTTTGGAATTGGCCCAAGCCAAGCAGCGAGGACAGTGCAAGTTCTTTGTAGTGGCAGGATGCTTGCCCCAGCGTTACGGCCGCAAATTGGCCAACTCCATGCCCGAAGTGGACCTCTTTGTTGGCACCAGTTCGTTTGCTCGACTGCCTTCTCTCCTCGCCAACCTTCAGAAAGGGGATCGGGAAAGACTCAGCATAGAGTCCCCCAGATTTTTAATGACTGCGGAAAGTCAACGAGTTCTTTCGACTCCGTTTTACAGTGGTTACCTAAAAATTGCGGAAGGCTGCAGTAACCGCTGTACTTTTTGTACGATCCCGGCCATCCGAGGTCCTTACCGCAGTCGGCCCCGTTACGACCTGCTTCAAGAGGCCGAATGGCTCGCTTCTCAGGGGGTGATAGAACTCAATCTAGTGGCGCAGGATAGCACTGCTTATGGCATAGATCTGGGCACTGAGCCTAGTCTTTCAGACCTTTTGGAGGACCTGGCAAAAATTGACACGTTCTCATGGATTCGAATTCTGTATAGCTATCCCCAGAGGATAAAGCGCAGACTCCTGCAAGTTATGGCGTCCCATGAATCCATCTGCAAGTATCTCGATATTCCTCTTCAGCATGTATCCGCACGATTGCTCAAGGCCATGGGTCGATTCGGCTCTGCCGAGGAATTCCATGAAATCATTGCTTTCATTCGCGCTTACCTACCGGAGGTAACTCTTAGGACCACACTTATCGTGGGATTTCCTGGAGAAACGGAAGCGGACTTTCAAGAACTTTATGAGTTTGTGGAGAAGGCGGCTTTCCAGCGGCTGGGCATATTCGCTTATTCACCCGAAAAAGGTACGAAAGCTGCGCGGTTGAAAAATGCTGTGGAGGAATCAGTCAAAGAGGAACGGCTCCGGGCCTTGGTTGATCTGCAGGGAAAAGTCAGCCTGGATTACCACCAGAAACTCGTTGGCACTGTCCAGCCGCTCCTCGTTGAAGGAGTGAGTGGCGAGACGGATCTCCTGCTGGAGGGGCGCCTCGCCTCGCAAGCTCCTGAAGTAGACGGGTGCGTCTTTATCAATAAAGGCTTCGGGCAGGTGGGTGAGATTATGGATGTGCGAATTACTGAAGCTCACCCTTACGATTTAGTCGGGGAAATTCTTGAGAACCCCAAATAGGATCCACCCCGAATTTCTAGATAGACAGTAGGTAAACCCTAGGGTTTAGTCGGAATTATTTTGACAATAGGCTCAATTTGGGCTATGTAGATATTTTAGCGCTTTTCCAGCCCTAACTTTAACTCAGGAACGCCACCATTGTCCCCCAAGAGCACCGCAAAAGACTTGACCGCCCCCCAGTATTCATTCTTCGCCCAGCTGGATGATGACCTCCAGCTTATCGAGGAGGAAATCAAGAAGAATTTACACTCAAGTGTTCCACTCATCGCTCTTGTGACCCGCTACATCATGCGCAGTGGGGGAAAACGTCTGCGCCCTCTGTTGATGGTGCTCGCCTCCCGATTATCAAACTACCAAGGCAATTATCACTATGCCCTCTCCATAGTATTCGAGTATCTGCACGCCGCCACCCTTCTCCATGATGATGTTGTGGATAATGCTGAATTGAGGCGCGGCAGGCCATCGGCCAACACCCTCTGGGGCAATGCCGCTGTTGTCCTCGTCGGTGATTTTCTGCTGGCCACCTCCTTTCTCCTTACCGTGATGAGTGGCAACTTAAGAATCCTTCAGGTCCTTTCGGAAACTACCACCTCCATGGCCGAAGGTGAGGTTCTCCAGCTCATCAATAGTGACAACCTAGAGATCTCAGAAGAGGACTACATAGAGGTGGTCACACGCAAGACCGCGATTCTCATATCGGCAGCTTGCCAGATCGGTGCCATCCTTGGCGAGGCTGACGAGGAACAAGAAGAGGCCATGCGGATATTCGGCCTCAACCTGGGCATCGCTTTCCAGCTCAGAGACGACTTCCTGGACTATGCCGGCAGCGAGGAGGAGTTTGGCAAACCGGTGGGGAAGGATCTTCAGGAAGGCAAGATCACCCTACCCCTCATTCACGCTCTGCAGTCGAGTAACGAAGCGGACCGGCGGCGTCTGGTTGAACTCATCACCTCAGAAGGTAATTATGAAAAAGCCTTTGCTGAGGTCAAAACAATTATCCAACAGTATCAGGGACTGGACTACACTGACCAGCGTGCGAGCAATTATATAGCTGTGGCCAAATCAGCCCTGTCAATTTTTCCACCCTCACCTACCCTAGAATCCTTCCTCGAGATCGCTGATTACACCCTTACGCGCCGCACCTAGTGAGTCACTTCCCTTTTCTGTCCATGTGTAAATTCCACAAACTAAGCACGAGGAACTAGACACTAAGCACTGAACAAAGATGTCCGCGGTCAGTAGTCGATTAGAAAATTCGTTAATTTGTCGATTCGTAAAATAGTAAGCGGTAAGCGGTGAGCAGTAAGCGGCAATCAATTCATCTTTTTGACTAATTTTCGAATTCTCTATTTTTCTAATCTCCTCACCTGCCTTCTCACCTCTGTGTTCTGCCCTCTGACCTCAATCCCCGTCTCTCCGTTTCTCCGCGTCTCCGCGTCGTTTCCAGGTGCATAGTTCGAGTGTCCAGCATAAAAGCCGCATTTTTTCACTTGGGTATGAGGTTTGCATAGAAATTTTGTCCACTTTGACATGCGTAATAAAGGCTATAGGTTGCTGCCAATTTAACCAAGCAAACGCAGAGGGAATCAATGTTGCCGAAGAAGTATAAAAAGCCGGCTCTCATAGTGGGTGGGCTGATTTTAATATTTTTCATAATTGTTTTGTGTGTCCGGCTTTACTTTACCACCGAACTCATCACCGCCATGATCACACCTCCCTTGGAACATTATCTGCACCGCAACGTGACTTTGGCAGGGGCTAAAGTTGGTTTTCGCGGTTTTCGCGTCAAGGGGTTGGAGATACGAAAGGAAGGTGCTCATGCTCCATTGCTCAAAGGCGAAAAGCTGGAGCTTCGATGGAAGTTCAACGAACTATTAAAAGGTAGGGTCGTCATCCACACCCTCGTATTTACCAGGCCGGAGATCACCCTTGTCCGGCAGAACGACGGATCGCTGAACATTGCCGATCTCCTACCTCAGATGGCCAACGCGGAAAAGACTACCCCTGCCAGGAAGCAGCATAAAAGAGAGCCCGCCGGTGTCCCCCTTTTTATTACCTTGCTTGCTATGCAAGATGGGCAACTTAACTTCGTGGATCTTTCTCAGCAACCTCAAGCAACGTTAAAAGTAAGCAGAATTAGATCGCGTCTCACGGACTTTTCAACCACTGTCCCTATTCCGTTCGAGATAGAGGGGCAAGTCCAGGGTGCAGAAGAAAGATCTCTTATCATCAATGGCACCTATGACCTGGCAAAAGATACTCTGAAAGGGAAGGTAAATCTCCAAGGGATCGACCTTGCCATTGTGAGTCCTTTTGTTGCCAGCAATCCCCCTGACCTTATTCAGCAGGGCAAATTGACCATGGAAGCATCCATGGCAGCAGAGGATTTCGACCACTTCTTGACCCAAGGCAGCCTGGCTCTTAGCGGGCTCAAAATAAAAAGAGACAAAAAACTTACAGAGACCCTCCAGATTGAAGCCGGTTTTCAACTGGATTTAGTTCGCTCCCAGCAGACCCTAGGAATAGGCAATCTTGATCTCGAGCTTAACGGTCAGAAAGCCAAGATCCAGGGCATGCTTACTCAGTGGCAGCAAAGGCCTCACCTCGACTTCACTCTGAATTCGCATTCAATTAAACTGGATGAACTCCTGGCACTATTTTCCGGGACACCATCTCCAACCGGAGAACCCAAAACGGACCCCGGGCAACCAGCGGCAGAGGATAAGCATTTAGCTGAAAATGTGGTCCCAGAACCCGGCTCTGAGTCAGTAGCGGTTCAGGTTCCAACCGAACCGACGAAGAAATCTGAGGGAACACCGGAAAAGTCTGAGGTGAAAACCGAATCCGCCCCCGGTACCGATCAAAGTAAACAAGTGGTGGAGCCAATTGCGTCGAGTCCGGCAGCCGCAGCCAATCTGGAGTCTGCAGTTAGCCAGTCAGGAGCAAAGCCCATTTCACTGGATGCCCAGGGAGAGATTCATCTTGATTGGTTCTTATACAATAAACTGGTTGTAAGTAATGTAGACTGCAAGCTTATACTCCAAAAAGGCAAGCTTCGAGTGGAACCACTGTCAGCATCACTTTATGGTGGCGCACTAGGAGGAAGTGTGAAGGGTGATGTAGAGTCGCCGGGCCCGCCCTTTCAATCAGTGGTTTACACTGAGAATATACTGCTGGACGAAATCATAGCTGCTTTTTGGCCACAAACGAAGGGGAGTTGGTCAGGTAATGTTAATCTGATTTCACGAGCAGAGGGGAGTGGCACTGATCTGCCAGCACTGCAGTCCCGTACTATTTTGAACATCAATGAGGCAGAGTTCTCTGGACATCCCCTGCTTGTCAAGCTTGCAGAATTGTTCCAAGCGGAAAATCTCCAACAGCTACGTTTCTCGCAGGTCACTGCAAGGGTGCTTACCAGCAAGGGAATCGCCACCCTTAAACGGTTACACCTGGTGGGACCTATAGTCCAAGCAGAAGGTACTGGTACCGCGAGTCTACTGGATAACAAGCTTGACTTGCACCTATCCCTCCAGATCCGAGCTCAGTATGTTGGCAAAATCCCACAGCTTCGGGATATAGCAACCAAGATTGCCGATAAGCATGGCTTCGTTCAGCTCCCCCTCACGGTAACCGGCACCATAGATGAACCAGTATATGGGCTGGATCAACGCTGGTTGAATAAAACTGCCAAAAGGTTGGGCGTGAAGCAGGGGAAAAAGCTTAAGAAGAAGCAGCCTACTAAGCAAACTGCCACGCCGCCTCTCAACCAAAAAAAGCAGAAGCAGCTCAAACAAGGATTAGAAAAACTTGTCCAGTGATATTCCGAAGAAAACCCCGACAAACCGTCGCGCTGCTTGACTCACCGCCACCTATTGTCCCTTCCAGTTGTTCTGGGAGCTCAACTGGCCTCACTCCAAGTGCGTGAGCGGATTCGTAGGTTGGTCTTTTTTGGAGTCAAGTCCCCTCGCGGGGCTTATCGGGGTCATTTTTATCTTAGCACAGAGCACTGGATTTCAACTAGGGCAATTTGACCCTTAAAAACTTTTTCTTTATTTCATCTTCATGCTTCAGGCATAGAGCATAGGGCATAGAGAAATTTCGAATTTCGAAATGCGAATTTAAAAACTGAAATCCCACATCTCACATCCTAAACCGACAATCCGAAATGATTTGCCTTGTACCTTGCACCTTGTGCCCTTCACGCTATGCGCTTGGCGCTTGGCGCTCTAAGGCAGAAATTCCCTGGATTTTCGGAGGAAAAAGTGGTAAGCATCCTATGGGTTGTGGAAACTTTCACCAGTAGAAATCTTTGCCCCAATGTTGCATATCCACGCCGAGTGAAAACGCGTCAGAAGGCGTCCGCCCGAGGCGGATTGAAGCTCCCTGCAGCGAGACCTGTCGACGAGCTCAGGTCGAGTCGCTACGGGGAACGCGCTCGCTGTAGCATTTTCATGAAATGCCAGGGCTAAAACATACCTCCCGAAGAAAACCGTAGACTCTGTCACCTTCTGGAATCCTGGTTTTCGAGGAGGCGGTGGAATATCTGTAGGCAAAGCTAATCATGGCAAAACGTATTTCATTTTTCCTTCTCCTGACCGTTATAGCAATCGGGACAATAGTGGCCTTGGCAGTGTGGAAGTGGGATGTGCTGGTGGAAAGAATCTCAGAGGACAAGGTCAACGCCGAAAGGCATGCCTGGATGGAGCGAACGAGAGAACTCGAGAGTATCATCATCGAGATGCAGAAGGGAACGGAACCCAAACCCTTGCGTCCGGCGGAACGTTTGCGTCAGGTCTTCGGCCCTTCATCTCCTCTGGCAAAAGGAGCTTCGCCAAGAACTATGAAGTGTGTGGAACTGGAACAATCACTCCGCGCCTTCTGCCAATACCTAGATGCTGGTGAAACCTTCCGCTCTCAGAAGACTTACCGCGACAGCTGGGCTCTTTTTGTGGACATTCTCGCCACACTTGAGAAGAAGCCTCCAACCATAAGCGCGGAAACATACCGACCCTCGATCATACTTGAGAATAGCTACTTTTTCTTTCGGTTACTGAGAAGGGAAAAGATGGACATTGTTCGTGAGGTGCTCAAGTATGAAGCAGATTTGGCAGAGCCCCTCATGGGTATCCTGTACCACTGGCTCATGAGTGGACGGACCTGCGACAAGGTGCCATCTTCTGCATTCAATTTGGATATCATGTACCGCTACGGAGGATTTTTTCTCAACACCCTGGGAGGCCATTCGTATCTGTACCGCCGAGACTCCAGAATTAGTCTGCTGACCATTTATTACTCCATTCTTGTTGTGCATGAGGCTAATTTGCGAGGTTTCAACGAAGTGGGCCTGGATCTTCGCTTCTTCCTCCCCCTGATTTTTGGCGAGATTCAGAGCCGCAATGATCTCTTGTACGCGGAGGACTATTTGCAGACCCTGACCGATCTTCAACTACAGTACTTCCGTATAGAGTGACGACAAGGGGTTGACTCGAATTCAAACGAGTTTATCTAATATAAGGAGAGCAAAAAACCGAGTGCAAAGGAACTAGCTTTGGGCTGCCCCAAGGGGAACGGCTCAAGGCTCAAGGCTCAGGGCACAAGGCAAAAAAATAAAACAAAACTTATTCTTTCCTTATGCCTTGCGCCCTGCGCCTTTTGCCTCTTCTGCTGGCAGAGCCATTGAGCTTTGACATGGTACTGAGGATCCGGTTATCGAGTTTGAACACACAAGCTTAAACCAATAATAAGGTTTTAAGCTACCTAACGGAGGAACTTATGGCGACTAGATTCATAGACAATGGCGATGGCACTGTAACTGATAGGGAGACCAATCTCGTCTGGCAGAAAGACACAGCCCCAGAGCGGATTATCTGGCCTGAAGCAGAAAAGTATATCCAGCAGTTGAACGAAGCTGGTTTTGCTGGTCATAATGACTGGCGCCTCCCTAGCAACGAGGAATTATCAACCCTTATCCTCTCTCGAGAGACCAGTCAGCGTCTATATTTAGATCCGATATTTGGTTCGCAGCGCTGCTTCTGGAGCTCGACTACCCGCGGTCACCATGTGGCCTGCTATGTTGACTTTTACTATGGCGGGGTGTACCGATTCGAAGAGAATTATGTCAACCATTCAGTGCGTGCAGTGCGTGGCCAGATGACAAAAGGTGCGGAGGAACCAGTCGCATAGGAGTAGGCTAACCGATAATCTGGGCAAACGAGGCCACACTGGCCACCGTCTCGACACGGAGATACGGTGACACGGAGACGCGGGGAGTTTTCAATTCTTTTCTCTCCGCGTCCCCGTTTCTCCCCGTCGCCGCGTCGGCCCGGTACCACCCAATACCGCCGCAATGAAGGCGACCTCTCGGAAGGCATATCTGCGGAGCAGTATGAATGAAGGGTTACGTCCAAGTCTATACCGGTGACGGTAAGGGCAAAACCACCGCTGCCATTGGTCTGGCCATTCGGGCTTTAGGGGCTGGTTGGCGGGTCTTCATCGCCCAGTTTCTAAAATCTGGAGAATACAGTGAACATAAGGCCTTAGCACAATTCTCAGATCATCTCACCATCAAGACTTACGGGAGAAATGTTTTCATAAAGGGAGAGCCCGAAGAGGAAGATCGAAGGTTGGCCCAGGAAGCCTACCAGAAGATCGCTGAAATTGTTGCTTCTGGGCGGCACCGTTTAGTTATTCTCGATGAAGCGAATGTGGCTGTGCATTATGGCCTGATAACGGTTGAGCAAATTCTCGATCTCATTGACCGGAGGGCTGAGGGCGTTGAATTGCTGATCACTGGCCGGTACGCCCATTCTCGGCTGATTGAGCGCGCCGATCTGGTCACCGAAATGCTTGAAATCAAACACTATTTCGAGCGAGGCATAAAGGCTCGAGTGGGAGTGGAGAAATAAAGGTGTCAGGTGTCAGGTGTCAGGAAAAAGAAACATAAATGCTGAAACCTGAACACTGAAACCTGAGACCTCAGTAATGATGTGAAGAAGTGTTCTATGAAAAGGATCATCCTTGTAACCGGGGGCAGCAGAAGCGGCAAGAGCAAACACGCCCTGGAACTCGCAGCCTCTTATAATAAAAAAGCCTTCATCGCCACTGCCGAAGCCACAGATGATGAGATGCGGGCCCGCATCGAGCGCCACCGACGCGAACGAGATTCATCTTACCTAACCGTGGAGGAGCCGGTTAACCTGGAGACGGCTCTAAAAGCATTGCCGGAAGAAATCGAGGTGGTGTTACTCGATTGCATAACAGTTTGGCTTGGCAACCTTTTTTATCGCGAGAAAATCATTGATGGGACTTGTCCGGAAATCGATGCTTTCTTGGAAATTCTCGAGGCCCCGCCCTGCCATCTTATCTTGGTCACAAATGAGGTTGGGATGGGGGTTATTCCCGCGGACGGTGCCACTCGCCTCTTTCGCGACACTGCGGGCAGTATCAACCAGATTCTCGCCGAAAGAGCTCACGAGGTTATTTTCTCGGTCAGTGGCATTCCCATGAGAGTCAAATGAGCTAAAGTGTCTAAAATGCCTAAAAACGAAATTATGGGATTGAGGAATTGCGGAATTAGGGAATTAGGGAATTATTAGACAAACTGCAAACACTATAATCTTACTTTGCAAACCTTTGCGGGCGGGGCTAAACCCCGCCCCTACTATTGACGTCCAAACACAGCCCTCGTAGGGGAGGGGTTTACCCCCTCCCGCAGAGCTTATATTTATTTGGCAAGGAAATTGATACATTTCGAAGGAACTCTTTGTGAAAAGACTGAAACCGGTTCTTGATGCGATCACTCCCGTTGACCGGAGTCTGGAAAGCGAAATTCGTGCTCACCTGGACAACCTCACCAAGCCTCCTGGCAGTTTAGGATTCTTGGAAGACCTGGCTGCCAGTTATTGCTTAATGACAGGGACGACCACCCCACGTTTGGGGAAGAAGCGTATAGTCACGTTCGCTGGGGACCACGGCGTTGCAGTTGAAGGGGTTTCCGCCTTTCCCAGCGAGGTCACACTTCAGATGGTCCACAACATGCTCGCTGGCGGGGCAGCCATTAATGTATTGGCCAAGCACGTTGGGGCGGACCTGCAGGTGGTGGACATTGGCGTGGCTGACCCGCTGGAAGGTGCATCTGGGCTAGTAAGAAAAAAGGTGAAGGCCGGGACCGATAGTATAAGCACAGGCCCAGCCATGAGCGAGGAGGAGGCCATCCAAGCGATCCAAGTTGGGGTGGACCTCGCCAACGGTGCTGCCGACGACGGTGTAGCCCTTTTGGGAACCGGCGAGATGGGCATTGCCAACACCACGCCATCCTCTGCACTTTATGCCTCTTTGATTCCCTGCTCTGTGGTGGAGGTTACCGGGCGTGGCACCGGGATCGATGATGATGGGCTTCAGAATAAAATCAAAGTCATAGAACGCGCTCTCGAGGTCAACAGTCATCGCCTTACAGATCCATTGCGAACCCTTGCAGCTCTGGGCGGCATGGAGATAGCCGGAATTTGCGGCCTCATTCTTGGCGCCGCTGGTCGGCGAGTGCCAGTGTTGGTTGACGGATTTATCTCCTCTGCCGCAGCTCTTGTGGCCGTACGGCTTAGGGAATCAGTAAGTGACTATCTCTTCTTCAGCCATTGCTCTGCCGAGGCCGGGCATCGCACCTTTTTCGACAGAATGGCAATTCGACCCATTCTCGATCTAGACCTGCGGTTGGGTGAAGGAACCGGTGGAGCTCTGGCCATGCAGGTGATTGAAGCTGCGGTCAAGATCTACAATGAAATGGCAACTTTTGACTCGGCCGGAGTGAGCGGAAAAGACGACTAGGCACTAAGCACTAATGACTAGGCACTGAAAGTGCCTTTTACATATCATTCATTCCGGTGCCTAGTGTCTAGTTCCTAGTTCCTAGTTGAAATCTTAGTGCGCCGGCCCTGAACGGTTATTCGGATACGAGATATGCTCCGTGGACTGGTTACAGCTTTCAGGACCCTGACCATCTTTCCGGTTCCCGGCAGAGACACCTCGATCCACAGTGATTCCTTACCTTTTTTCCCGGTAGTGGGAGCTGTACTCGGAATACTCCTCTGGGCTTTAGGCCTGATCAATGCTTTGATTAATGGCAATGGCGGCTGGCCTATGGGAATAGCAGCCATCATGCTTCTCGTAAGCGTTATAGGTACCAGAGCGCTTCATCTGGACGGTCTGGCGGATTTTGTTGATGCTGCGGGCGGAGGCTGGGATCAGAGTAAGCGCCTCGAGATCATGAAAGACACCCGGCTGGGAGTCTTTGGCGCTGTGGCCATCATCCTCACTTTGCTGTGCAAGTGGTTGGCTTTCGCCAGACTGATTGTAGCCGGATCCACAATGTGGCTGATCCTTATTCACATGCTTTCCCGAACCATGCAGGTCCATCTAGCGGTGAAATTGCCCTACGCAAGAAGTGAGGGTGGGACTGCCCTTTCTTTTGTTCAGGATGCTTCCGGGTTTCAGCGCTGGGCTGCATTTACCATTGTCCTGATCGCAGCCCTGGCCTACGGACCCTTGGGCTTGGTTGCTCTGGCTGTCGCCCAAATCATAACCTGGGTATACGGGGCTTGGTGTCGGAAAAACATGGGTGGTATTACCGGTGATCTATTAGGAGCCGGCAACGAGATCATTGAAGTAACCCTTTTACTCCTGGCCGCCATCCTGGGCAATCAACTGCCCGATTGTATTGGCTGGGGATGGTTGCTCAATTAGCATTGAGCATAGAGCATAGGGAAATAATTTCGAAATGCGAATTGCGAATTGCGAAATGATAATGCGAACCTCAGTTGCGGAATCAGCATTTTTAAATCCGAAATCCGCAATCCGAAATCCGAAATGCTCCTCCTTGTGCCCTGAAGAGACGGTTCATTAATGGCTAATGATGAACATATCCACGGTGGTGATCCGGAACGGGAATTGAAACGGCTGGGGATTGATGCTCGAGAGGTTCTCGATTTCAGCGTCAATGTCAGCCCTTTGGGTGTTCCCCCAGAGATCAAAGCCATCTGGAACGACCTGTGGAAAGAGATTGAAAGCTATCCCACCGTGGATGGCGAGGGAGTTGTCCACTATTATCAGGAACGGTTCGGTTTGGATCCTGCCCAGGTTCTCGCAGGCAACGGTTCCACCGAGTTTATTTATCTAGCACCACGGGCCTTGGCTTTGCAGAAGGTAGTGGTGATTAATCCCTCTTTCCACGATTACACCAGGGCCTGCCTTGCGGCCGGGGCAGAATTGACCCCGGTGGAACTGGAGCCTACTGACGGTTTTGTTGCTCCGGATATGGCAGTCCTAGAGGAGGCTCTGGCAAGGGGAGACGGTCTCTTTTTGGGTAACCCTAATAATCCCACTGGCACCGTTTTCCCTCGACAAACACTGCTAGATCTGGCAACTCATTTTCCCAGCAAGTGGCTCCTGGTGGACGAGGCCTTTGTGCAGTTTGTCGACCAACCCGACTCGATTAGCCTGGTCAAGGAGGAGCCACAACCGGCTAATATCCTCATCTTTCACTCTCTCACCAAATTTTATGCCCTGCCGGGTCTCAGGCTGGGAGCTGTTGTCGGCCATCCCGATACAATTTCCCGGCTGCGTCCCCTCAAAGAACCCTGGAGCGTAAACCGTGTTGCCGAGAAGGTGGCACTGAAACTGATTGGCTGCGCTGATTACGACAAAAATGTGACCCAGCTTATTCGCCGGGAAAGACCAAGGGTTTTTGACCGAATACGCGAAATTTCCGGGTTTCAAGCATTTAAACCCGCAGCCAATTTCCTCCTGGCTCGCTGGACCCAAACGAAGGACTTGGATGATTTTCTCAGCTTTATGTTGCGTTCGGGTATTCACTTCCGCGACTGCCGCAACTTCCCCGGATTGGAGGACAACTTCTTTCGCATGGCAATTCGCCAAGGGGAAGAAAACGATAGAGTCCTCTCGCTCATGCGAAGTTGTTCTGACCACTATCTATGATCCTTGCCGCCGCCATACTCTTCACCGCCTTTATCCTGGATTTGTTCTTGGGTGATCCTCCCTTCCTTTTCCACCCGGTTCGACTCATAGGCGCTGCTATTTCTGCTTTCGAAAAACTATTGCTGCGGCTGAGATGGTCGGGATCAGGTGGCGGCATCCTTTTAGTGACCATGACAATAGTTCTTGCCATTGGCACTTATTTGATCCTCCGACAATTCATTGCTGAGCTGCATACCTTCCTGGCTGCGGTTTTGGATCTTTATCTAGCCTACTCCTGCCTGGCATTAAAGGATCTCTGCAAGCACGCCGAACCAATTGCTGAAACTCTGGCCAGGAACGATTTGACTCAGGCCCGCACTGAGCTACAGAAAATTGTAGGGCGAGATACCTCAAATTTAGATCCTGAGGGGGTGGCCAGAGGGGCGGTGGAGAGTGTGGCGGAGAATTTCGTTGATGGGGTTCTCTCACCCATGTTCTGGTACTCCCTCATAGCACTATTCAGCCACCTGTTCGGCTGCCCGGCACCTGCGGCAGCAGGCATAGTGGGCATGCTTGCTTTTAAATCAATCAGCACCCTCGACTCAATGGTGGGATATAGGAGTGAGCACTATCTCCTTTTTGGCCGACCAGCCGCCCGACTCGATGATCGAGCCAACTTTTTGCCGGCTCGTCTTTCCCTCATCATCTTATCTATAGGAGCGGTTCTCAGTGGCGAGAAAGCATGGGCAGGATGGAAAATCTCCAAGCGCGACCGCCTGAAACACTTATCACCCAACGCCGGCCACTCTGAGAGCTTTGTAGCTGGGGCCCTTGGGATTAGACTGGGAGGGCCTGCAGTGTATCAGGAAGAAATCGTAGAGAAGCCATGGTTGGGGGATGGGGATGAGGAGGTAGGACCGGATCACATCCGAAGATGTTGTCGGCTTATCTATAGATCTTCTTGGGTAGCGCTCATTTTGTTCTCTGCTAGTCTGTTGTGTATGTTGTTCTTTCGCTAGGAGAAGCCGACGGCGAAAGGCTGTATGCTTCAAACTATTTTCAAAAAGTGCTTAAAAAAGATCAGGGTATCTGTTACTGTTCCCTCGACCGAGTAAGAAGTTTCCGGACGATATCCTCGAGTGTACCATTGCCATAGACAACCCACCCTTGTTCATGAAAACCGGATGCTGGTAGTAAGAACAACCTATTCTTATCTTGACGGGCCGCCTGTAGGCGAATCTGCCCAAGCATAATCGAGCAAACATGGGCACAGACGCGATTATTCTTACCACTGCCGCACTCATAGGCCTCTACATGGCCGCCAATATCGGTGCCAATGACCTCGCCAACGCCATGGGCACCTCGGTTGGTTCTGGGGCTCTCACCATCCGCCGGGCTGTGATTATTTCCATTGTGGCTAACCTGCTCGGCGCTGTGCTGGCAGGCGGGCATGTGACCAACACCATCAGTAAGGGAATGATCAATCCTGACTTGCTCGCAGGTGCTCCCGACAAATTCATGCTAGGTATGTTCGCCGCTTTACTTGCAGGCGGTCTCTGGGTGCATCTAGCCACCGTGCTGGGTCTACCGGTTTCCACGACCCACTCCATTGTCGGGGCTGTGGTGGGTTTTGGGATTCTCAGTGTGGGTTTCGGGGCTATTTCCTGGGGCAAGGTGATGGCCATTGCGGTGAGTTGGGTGGTTTCACCGGTGGCCGGTGCAGTTATCGCCGGGGCCATCTACTACCTAATACGGCAGAAAGTTCTCGAGTCAGACTCTCCTGAGATTGTGGCTATGCGGTGGGCTCCCTACCTGATCTGCTTTGTACTGGTAGTGATTATCCTTTCCTTTCTATTCAAGGGTCTCAAAAATCTACATCTAGACCTCGGGTTCGGTCACGCCCTGCTTATTGCTCTCCCCTGTGGCGCTGGCGGCAGCCTGGTTGGTGGGGTATGGTTAAGATCTCTCGTCCACCGGTGGGAGGGGCAAGAGGATACACAATATTTCACCTCGCCACTTCAGGCTTTTTTCGCTTATCTCCAGGTTTTGACAGCCACCTATGTGGCATTCGCTCATGGTGCCAACGACGTGGCCAACGCCATCGGTCCCTTGGCGGCCATCTTTTCGGTGGTTAAGACCAAGAGCGTGGCCATGCAGGTAGAGGTACCTATCTGGATGCTTGCAGTAGGGGGGATTGCTGTAGGCGGTGGACTGTTAGCATTCGGCACCCGGGTCATGGAGACCATTGGTGGCAAGATCACCGAATTGACCCCGGTTCGTGGCTTCTGCGCTCAGTTTGGCGCCGCCACCACAATTCTAGTATGCTCAAGGCTGGGACTGCCCGTTTCTACTACTCACGTGCTGGTAGGCGCTGTGGTAGGGGTGGGTTTCATGCGTGGCATGGGTTTCCTGGATATGCGACTTCTACGTAATATCGCCTCATCCTGGGTGGTGACCCTTCCTTTCACGGTGGTGCTGGCCATGATTCTCTATAAATTGCTGACTTTGTTTTTCCTCTAGGTCCATGGGACGCTATCGGGAGGTATGTCCATGAGATTCTCATTCTTTAATCTTTTCTACGAGTCTCCTTTCAAAAAGCTCAAAGACCACGCCGACAAGGTAAAAGAATGCGCCTGGATGTTTAAGCGGGCGGTGGAATGCTATGTCGAGCAGGATTGCGAGGAGTTCGACAAACTCACCGAGGACGTGGCCAAGCTTGAAAGCCAAGCAGACTGGCTCAAGCGCAATCTCCGCAACCACCTGCCCCGAGGCTTGCTCATGCCGGTGGACAAGTTCGTCCTTATCGACTGCTTGCGAGAACAGGACCATGTGGTGGATGACGTGGAGGAAGCTCTGTACTGGCTCTCGTTCAAACCCGAGGGGGGGATCGCGGGGGAGTTGATTGGCGATTTCTTGCACCTTGTTGATGCTGTCATCCCAGCCATTGAGAAACTCCCTGAGATGGCGGAACACGCCATTGCCTATTTTAAAAATAGTACCGAAGAGAACCGCGATAAGCTAAAGAGCATCATCGGTGATATCCATCAGGCCGAAAAGGAAGCAGACCACCTGGAATACGAACTCAAGAAACAGGCCTTTGCCGTGCTGAAAGATCCCGTTGACATCTTCCATTTTGTCCGGTTGGTGGAAATTATTGCAAACATTGCCGATGATGCCCAGAACGCCTCGGACCGCATGCGCACCATGATTGCCCGCTGATGGCAGCATCCACAATCATTTTCTTCATTTTCTTCACTCAAAATTATTTTGAAAAAGTGCTTGAAAATATAAGGGTATCTGTTACTGTTCCCTCGACCAAAAAAAACCTTCTTCACGATGTCCTTGGGGATACGATCAGTCAAAGACAACATACTCCTGTTCGGTAAGACCGGATACTGTAAGAGTACTTACCTCTTTTCTTGCTGGATTCGCAGAATCTCTCAAAAATCGATCGAGTGAATATGAGTGCGGAAACGATCATTCTTGCTGCAGCAACCCTTATAGGCCTCTACATGGCCGCCAATATTGGTGCCAATGACCTGGCCAATGCCATGGGCACCTCGGTGGGTTCTCGGGCTTTGAGCCTCAAGCAGGCTGTGGTGATCTCCATTGTGGCCAACCTTCTGGGGGCGATACTGGCCGGAGGGCATGTTACCAACACCATCAGAAAGGGTATGATTAACCCTGAATTACTCGCCGGTTCTCCGGAGCACCTCATGATGGGGATGTTTGCCGCTCTGCTTGCTGCCGGCATCTGGGTTCATCTTGCCACCGTATTTGGGTTGCCAGTATCCACCACCCACTCCATTGTTGGTGCTGTAGTGGGTTTTGGTATGATCAGTGTTGGTGTTGGTGCAATTTCCTGGGGCAAGGTGATTACCATTGCCATTAGCTGGGTGGTCTCTCCATTGGCGGGGGCGATCATCGCAGGGGGCATTTATTATCTGATCCGAAACAAAATCTTAAGATCAGACACTCCTGAGAAGATGGCTATGCAATGGTCGCCTTATCTCATTGGCGGTGTGCTGGTTGTAATCGTCCTCTCTTTCATATTTAAAGGGTTGAAGAACCTCCACCTGGACTTGGGGCTCGGACAGGCCATAGCCATAGCAGTGCCTTGTGCTGCAGCAGGCGGCTTACTGGGCCGGTTGTGGCTAAAGTATTTGCTCCGCCGGGACTTACAGCACGAGGACCAGGCCGCCCCCCTGCAGTCTTTCTTTTCCCATCTGCAAGTCATGACCGCCTGTTACGTGGCCTTTGCCCACGGAGCCAATGACGTGGCCAACGCCATTGGTCCCCTGGCGGCCATATTTTCAGTTGTTAAGACCGGAAGCGTGGCCATGCAGATTGAAGTGCCGGTGTGGATGCTCGCAATTGGTGGCATTGCCGTGGGCGGCGGGCTGTTCGCCTTTGGTAGCCGGGTCATGGAGACCATTGGCGGCAAGATCACTGAAGTGACGCCGGTACGCGGTTTTTGTGCCGAATTTGGCGCAGCCACCACAATTCTGGTATGCTCAAGGCTGGGACTTCCCGTTTCCACTACTCACGTGCTGGTGGGAGCCGTGGTGGGCGTGGGCTTCATGCGCGGCATGGGCTTTCTTGACATGAGGCTGTTGCGCAACATCGGCTCTTCTTGGGTCATTACCCTCCCCTTTACCATGGTCTTGGCCATAGTGTTATACAAACTATTAACTTTATTCTTTCTTTAATAACGTTTACCTCTATCGGGAGGTATGTCCATGAGATTCTCATTCTTTAATCTTTTCTACGAGTCACCTTTCAAAAAGCTCAAAGACCACGCCGACAAGGTAAAAGAGTGCGCCTGGATGTTTAGGCGGGCGGTGGAATGTTATGTCGAGGATGAGTGCGAGGAGTTCGACAAACTCACCGAGGACGTGGCCAAGCTTGAAAGCCAAGCAGACTGGCTCAAGCGCAATCTCCGCAACCACCTGCCCCGAGGCTTGCTCATGCCGGTGGACAAGTTTGTCCTCCTGGACTGCTTGCGCGAGCAGGACCATGTGGTGGATGACGTGGAGGAAGCTCTATACTGGCTCTCGTTCAAACCCGAAGGGGGAATCCCGGAAGAACTGGTGGTAGATTTCTTGCACCTTGTTGACGCTGTCATCCCAGCCATTGAGAAACTCCCTGAGATGGCGGAACACGCCATTGCTTACTTCAAGAATAGTACCGAAGAGAACCGCGATAAGTTAAAGAGCATCATAGGTGATATCCATCAGGCCGAAAAGGAAGCAGACCACCTGGAATATGAACTCAAAAAACAGGCCTTTGCCGTGCTGAAAGATCCGGTGGAAATCTTCCATATTGTCCGGTTGGTGGAAATTATTGCAAACATTGCCGATGATGCCCAGAACGCTTCGGACCGCATGCGCACCATGATTGCCAGGTAGGTTACTACTCTTCCTTATTAGATATACATGGCGCATGGCGCTCCGCCCCTGTCAGGTGGCCACTAAACGTGGCCGTCATCACCATGCGCTGTCAATATGCCTGCGGCGTCATTTGTTGTCATTAGGTCAATTATTCGCACTCCCTACATTTGAATGAGCTTTCCTTGACAGCTACCGATGTCCTATGTGATATTTAATCCCGCATGCTACTTGTTTTACCTGTCGAGATTTAGTTTTCCTCTGATTTATTGCCCACGTGGTCATCTAACCCGGATATTTCATGAATTGCTGTCGCGAGACCACGAAACTGGGAACCCGCTTGCGGGACTGAGCGGAGCGCAGCGAGCGCGAAGAAGATGGGCGTGCCACCTGGCAACCGTCCCGCGCTACCGCGGGATTGGTTTCCGTACCTGAACGGTACGTCGCAGGGACCGACGCCCGAGGACGACAGGGAGGACGGCCATATCCGTGGTCGCAGCAAGTGATTCATCAAATATCCGGGTTAAAAGGAGGAAGCGATGAAGAGATTTCTGATCGCGGTGTCCGTCCTGGTATTGATCTTTTCTTTCACCTCGGTTCCGGCTGAGGCGAAAACGTTAGCTGGTATTCTCAAGGCAGGCAAGATCGTTATCGGTGTCAAAGCCGACTACCCACCCTGGAGTGCCATAAATGAGAAAAGTGAGTTCGAGGGTTGGGAGATCGATTTGTGCCACAAACTCGCTGAGTATCTTTTCGGTGATCCAAAAAAAGTAGAGTTCGTGGCGGTTACCCCAGAAAGCCGCATCAAGTTGCTCACTTCGGAGAAAATCGACATCATTTGGGCGACCATGGGTATAACCTCTCAGCGAGCCGAGAAGCTGCAATTCTCCATCCCCTATTTTGAGTCAGGTGTTCGCCTGTTGGCAAAAAAAGGGTCGGGGATCAATTCCATTTATGATCTCAAGGGCAAGAACGTGATCACCATCAAGGGAACCACCGCTGCTCAAGCCCTGGCTGAACTGGTTCCCGGGGCCAAGCAAATAAAGCTCACCAAGACGTACGAGGCCATACAAGCTTTGAGGAGTGACCAGGGGGTTGCCTTTGCCCAGGATGATCTATTTGTATTCACCATGGCCCTGTACAACCCCGACCTTGAAGTGGTCGGCGAACACTTCAATACCACTGATTGGGGGGTTGGCATCCGCCAAGGTGAGGATGACGTCAAAGTTTTCGTGGATGTGTCCCTCAGACTTATGTATGAGTCAGGCTATCTCCAAGATTCTCTTCGCAAGTGGTGGGGAGGCGGGGTGCTTGATGAATACCTGAGAAGAATTGAAAAGGTTTTCCAAGAATAGCTTCCCTAGCCCGGATATTTCATGAATTGCTGTCGCGAGACCACGAAACTGGGAACCCGCTTGCGGGACTGAGCGGAGCGCAGCGAGCGCGAAGAAGATGGCTGTGCTACCGGGCAACCACAGTGTGTTGGTTCCGAGGCGTACCTGAACGGTACGTCGCAGGTGCCAACACCCGAGGATGCCAGGAAGGATGGCCATATCCGTGGTCGCAGCAAGTTATTCATGAAATGTCCGGGCTAGCCACATCCCGGTGGTTGAGCAACCCTTTCTATCCCATCACCCTTCCATGATGCATTTCATCTCTGACTATGAAATGCACATTCTCGGCAATATTCAAATAAGCCATACCAAAGTGAGGTCGGTGAGGAAACCTAACCCTAACGTTGCAGACCTACTTCAAAAACGCGCCAGAGTGAGAGTCTGGCTTTTTGCTGCAGTGACATGATATACTTCCAACTTACAAGGACCAACTTTTCCCAAGGAGGAAACAATGATACAAAAACGAAACCTTAGTATTCCTGGTGGCTTGACTGGAGCTCTCATAGGTCTTGCAGCCGAGTTGGCACTGGAGGAAATAACCGGCATGGAGGTTGTGGGCGGACTGTTGGCCGTAATCGGTGCCGGTTTTGGCTTGATAAGAATTGATCGTCGCATATACGAAGCCACCGTCAATCTGGTAAACCGGGTGCCGGTGGAGCCCACTTCTGACTATCGAGATGTTTTAGAACAGATAGATGAGATGTCCATTGAACTCCCTGAGCTGCGAGAGAGCTTTGTTAAGCTCATACACGCAGGCATCGAAGCGCAAAGGGCTTGAGGGAGATGCTCGGACTTAACTCCCTGTTCAAGCTCTTGCGCAAGACTTTCGCACCGAAGTTCGAAGGCCGTGGATTTCTTCCGCGTCGCTACTACTTGTACAGAGCACTGGAAGCCTTGGATGAGGACGACATTGACGAAGCCGTGCGGATGATTACCCTGGCCGGGCTGGACAAAAAGAAGAGCGCTCGTTGGCGCATGGTCTGCCAACAAATTATCTTCCGCTGCAGGGTCTTGGTCTCTGTTCACGAAAAACAGATGGACCAAATAAATACAGAACTGGAGATCTTTGGTAAGACGGAGGATCTCCGCAACCTTTATCTGCGGTTGCAGGAGGTGGAACGCAAGGCGCGGGACATTCTCAAAAACTATGAATTACAACTACTTGAGCAGTTAAGTGCATCCACTGCAAGCGTAGCTCAACCTTCCTAGACCCTTAGCGCTCGGCTTCAGGTAATGATCAACTCCATTTTCAGCCATGCATGACACTATTGCCCCCATCGAAAATATCTCTCCTGATCTCCTGCAGAATTTCCAAGGAGTTTTGTTTGATATTGACGACACTTTTACCACCCACGGTAGAATTCCTGCCTGCTCTTTATCTGCACTCTGGGATCTCAAGAATGCTGGGCTGAAGCTAATCTCCGTCACTGGGAGGCCGGCTGGCTGGTGTGATCACATTGCCCGGATGTGGCCCGTGGACGGGGTGGTAGGAGAAAATGGGGCTTTCTATTTCTGGTTCGATGAAAAAAACCGAAAACTGCAAAAGCGCTTTTTGGACACTGATTCAGTCCGTGCTGAAAAACGACAGCGTCTTCTGAAGGTGCGGGATGAGATTCTCGCAGCCGTCCCAGGCTGTGCCCTGGCAAGCGACCAGCACTACCGAGAAGCGGATCTGGCCATAGACTACTGTGAGGACGTACCCCCGCTCGGGTCCGAAGCAGTGAGAGAGATTTGCCAGATATTCGAACAACACGGCGCCACCTGCAAAGTATCTTCCATTCACGTAAATGGCTGGTTCGGGGAGTATGACAAGCTTGGAATGGTAAAGCGGTTCATGACAGAGCGCTTCGGCCTGGAACTGGATACAGAAAAAGGGAGCTTCGCTTATTGTGGGGATTCACCAAACGACGAGCCCATGTTTGAATACTTCCCAATGAGCGTGGCGGTGAACAACGTTCTGAAATTCGTGGACCAGATGCAGACACTCCCAGCCTACATCACTTCATTGGAGGGCGGCGAAGGATTTGCCGAGTTTGCCAAGCATATATTAAAATACCGGCACAAGGCGTAAGGCTCAGGGCGCAAGATAAAATTCAGATTCTCATTCCCATTTCGCAATTCGCAATTCGCAATTCGCAATTCGCAATTCGCAATTCGCAATTCGCAATTCGCAATTCGCAATCATCCCCCTCTGCCCTCTGCCTACAATAAGATCATACATTTCTCCGGATTGAGAAATAGGTAGATCTCATCTCCCTCTTCTCGCGGCAGGTTATGTGGAGCCTGCACCCTGATCTTCGTTCCATTTACGCTGACGAAAAAGTAGAGAAAGTTACCCAGGTATGCCTTGTGGGCAATTGTTCCCTTGAACAGGTTTTCCCTGCTCTGAGGTGGATCCGCAAATACTTCCACATCCTCTGGACGTATCGAGGCAAAGACCTCTTCCCCTCGAGCTGTGGCCTTTGTGCTGGGCGTTTTACAGAGCATCTTTTCGCTGAATTCAGTGCGCACATAAACCGCCTCCGTGTCCTGGAGGACCTGGATCACCTCCCCAGCCATAAAGTTCATGGTGCCTATGAAATCGGCAACAAATCTGTTGGCGGGCTTATCATATATCTCCTGGGGAGTGCCAACTTGAACCACATTGCCCGAGTCCATGACCGCAATTCGATCTGAGATAACCATCGCCTCTGCCTGGTCGTGGGTGACGTAGACCGAGGTGATGCCCATACGTCTTACCAGACTCTTGATCTCAAATCTCAATTCTTCTCTGAGTTTGGCATCCAGGTTGCTCAGGGGTTCATCCAACAGCAACACTTTGGGATTTCTCACCAGAGCCCGCGCCAGAGCCACCCTTTGCTGCTGCCCGCCGCTCAGTTGGGCCGGGTATCTCTCTTCCAAGCCATCCAACCCAACTAATTCCAATACCTGTTGCGCCTTTTCATGCATTTCTTGCTTGGGTATCCTCTGAAGTTTCAAGCCGTAAACGATATTTTTGTACACCTTCATATGTGGCCATACGGCATAGTTTTGGAACACCATGCCGATTCCCCTTTTTGCCGGCTCGACAAATCCCTGTGAAAGCATGGGCTTGCCGTCAATGATGATGTCCCCCTCCTCTGGTTTTTCCAATCCTGCAATGCAGCGCAAGGTGGTTGTCTTGCCGCAGCCACTGGGACCAAGGAGCGTTAACATTTCTCCCTCATTCACTCCAAGCTCTATGTGATTGACTGCCACCACTTTCTTGAATCGTTTGAAAAGATTCCTGATCTCTATGAATGCCATTGAACTTGTCTCCGCAAGCGAGAATTTATCAGCTAAACATGTGGTTTCTCGTTAAAATGCAGTGATCAGTTGTCGACCCGGCATAAGGCGCAGGGGACAGGGCTCAAGGCAAAAAACAAACTCTCATTAAATTAGTTGCCTTACGCCTTGTGCCTTAAGCCTTACGCCCTGATTCTACTGGCTACTGGACACTGGCTACTTGGTCTATGGCTCTTATGACAAAATGACCTCCCAACACCTGATATTTTACGTACCTCCGGGACCCCAGGCTGCTTTGAGAACGCCGCCGCTGATCCTTGATATGATCAACAGCAGGATAAAGGTGATCACAATCATCAGAAACGCCATGGCGGCGGCGATTCCGAACTCCATACCTCGGTGCCAGTTTAAATAGATCCCTATGGGCAGGGTCTCCCATCCTCCTCGATAAAGGAATATGGCGGTGGAGATCTCCTGGAACGCCATGATGAAAAACATCACCACGCCCACCAGCACCCCTTTGAGCAGCAACGGCAATGATATGTTGAAAAACGTTCTGATTTTACCTGCGCCCGATACTTCGGAGGCCTCCTCCAGCGAAATATCCAACTGCAAGTAAGAGGCGTGAGCCATCCGCAAAAAGTACGGGAGCCGCCGGGCAAAGAGGGCCAGCGCCATGATGATCCAATGGGTGGCCAAGGGTATGGTTTTCCAAAATCCCAGGAGATAACTTACTCCCACTGCAATACCTGGGAAAGCCAGCATCAGGGTGATGACAAAGTCGAGGGCATCCCTTCCCGGCATGCGGGTGCGGACGATGAGATAGGCGGCTGGCAGCCCGAAACCGATCCCGAAAAGCAGGGCTATCAAACTGAACTTGAAAGAGTTCTTTATCAGTCCCGGGCTTTCCAGAAGGATGAGTCTGAAATTTTCCAGAGTCCACACGGTTGGAAACGGCTCGAGGACCCATGTTCTGGAAAAAGCGGCTAAGCCCAGCACAATGGGAATGAGGAGGACGAGAAAGGCAATGAAAATCATGTACACATACGAGCCCACTTTCACCACCGGGCCTGGCTCGATCACTCTCCCTTCAGCCGTTGTCCCCTTCGACAGACCAGTGTACTTTTTCCTCTCCACCCACCATCTGGCAAGCAAAAACAACCCAATGCATACGATGGAAGAAACGACCACCGCCACGATCCCCATGTACTTGCGATGCATATCGGTAAAGTGATAGGCGATGTTGATGTAGGCAACCGAGGGCAGAAAATCCACCTGCCCCAAAATTAATGGCGTCAGCCAGTCCGTAAAGGGCCAGAGGAAGACGATGACAGCGCCCGCCAAATAGGTTGGGGTGCAGAGAGGCAGAGTAACGGTGAGGAATCTCCAGAAGCCGCTCGCCCCCTCGACTTCGGCGGCTTCCTCAAAGCAGGGGTCTATGGTGGTGAAACCTGCGGAAAGACTAAGGACGATAAAAGGAAGCATGTGCAGGGCTTGCACGAATACCAGCCCGTGTAACCCGTAGATGAAATTTATTGGTTCCTTGATCAACCCCATGTCCATAAGAAGCAGATTCACAGTTCCAAACCTGCCGAAAAAGATGATGAAGGCAAATACGCCGGCGTACGCGGGCAAAACAATTGGCAAAAGGATCAGGGCTGTAAAAACTGTCTTCCCCCTCTGTCTGTATCTCGCCAGAATGTAGGACAGGGGTATTCCGAACAAGGTGGTGGTTAGGAGCACCAGCGTGCTCAGGTACAAGGTATTTCCAAAGGTTTTGAGATAATACGCGTCTTGGAAGAATTCCAGGTAATTGCTTATGCCCCAGCCGCCGGTTTTGGCGATTTTGAAGCTTTCCACCAGCAGAAATGAAAGTGGATAAACCACCAAAAAGGCAATGATCGACCACAGAAGTGCTGACAGAAAGATATTGCCGCGAGTCATATACGTCCTTTGCTTTCCTGCCACCTTAGCCTAACCGGATCTCACCGGGCTAGGGATGCTCCATATAGGTATCATATACTCAATGTAAGGGCGAGCCAAAGCTCGCCCATACATCAAGCAGTTCAGATTTGTCTTCAGGCTGCCGTTATGGCGCCACGAGTATAGAGCGTGCCTTCAATGCAGCCAAGCGGGCGGCGGCATAATTGCCATCCATCTCGAAGAGTTTTCTGGCTTCCTTTATCTTCGCCTCAGCCTTCCTCACCTTCATCTTCTGGGCTTTCGCCGCTTCAATCTCACCCTCAACTTCCTCTATCAGGAAAAGACTGCTCTTCAACTCGCCCCACTTTCGGTAGATCTCGTACTCATATTTGCGGTTGACTTCGTCCCACCTCTTGGTGGCGAGATCCAGGTCGTATTCAATAAACCCGACATCCAGAGCCCAGAACGAATCAACTCCCAGGGCCTTTTGGGCGTGCTTGGCCATCTCAACGCCTTCTTTTTCCCATACCGAGAATTTAATATCCTTATTGGAGGCGAAGTAACGACCCTCCAGCACGTGTTTTTGTCCGTCATCGCTGTATAGCCAGTCCAGAAAGATCTTGCCGTTCTTTTCGTTGGGCGCGCCTTTCAGCAAAGCCACGGCCTCTGGAACCAGGATCGTTTTTTCCGGGAGCAAATCCTTCACGGGATAGCCATCTTTGCGCGCTGCCATGGCGTTCATTTGCGGCTGCGCCACCCCGATGGGAACTTCGCCGCGCTTCACTAGGTTGGTTGTATCTGTGCTGCCGGTGGAGAAGCGGGATAGCTGTGCCGCCAACAACCTAAGATATCTCCACGCTTCCTGTTCTCCAAATGCCTGCATGAGGATTTCTATGGTTTCATGCATGGTGCCGGAGGCATATGGCAGCGTATGGACGATGTTGCCCCGGTAGATGGGGTTGAGCAGATCGTTCCACGTTTTTGGCGGCGGCAGTCTCAGCTTTTTCAGAATCTTCTCGTTGTACAGATTGGTGACGATCCAGGGCGCAAAACAGGTCCAATAATCATCTTTATCCTTTACCTTCATGCCGTGCCATTCGGCGGGAACCTTATCCCAATTCTTCGGTCTGTAAGGGACAAGCAATCCGTCTTGCTTTAAAACTTCATGTGCGGGAGCACCTGCGCCCAGGAAGATGTCGGCATCCGGCTTGCCGCCCCATATTCTCACTTTGTCCACGCAGACCGGCCATCCGCCCGGCCGCACGAAGGTGATTTCTATGTCCTTACCGTAGGTCTTCTTATAGTACGCCTTGAAACCCTTGGTCAGACTGGCGGACAACTCTTTGTAGACAGGACCGACCCAGCCGATTTTCTCGGCGGCTTGCGCTTGCACTCCAAAGGTCGGCACGAGTAGCAGCGCCATCGCCAAGACAGCGAAGATTGTGATGGCCAAGGTTCTCTTTCTCATTTTGACCTCCTTTCGATGTCATATCTGAAAAGACAAAAAACAACTTGTTCTCACTCACCTCCCGTCGTAACATCTTTCTTCGTCTTTTGTAATTCGACACCTGACCATTGATCTTTTCCTGTAATCACCTCCTCCTGAAAAGAATCTCTTCTTCATCATGTATTCAAAGCAAAACTGAAAAGGGTTTTTGAACTGCGATTGTGTTTCAAGGAGATTTTAAAAAGATTCTATGCTTAGGTTCTGATGCATGTAGGATAGAGATAAATGAAAAAAAAGACGAGTTTTTTTTTTATGTTTCGCCAAAATAAAAGATAGACGGTGGGAGAGCCCTTTTTTCTCTTGCTTTTTCCCACCGCCTTGTAGTAGTACAAGACAACATAATTTGGGTACCCGAAAGGGTGTAATAGGGAATCCCGTGGAAGTCGGGAGCGGTCCCGCCGCTGTCATCGGGGACGAAAGCCGCAAGTAACCACTTTCCAGTCGAAGCTGGATGGGAAGGCGCGGCAACTAGGATGATCCGAGAGCCAGAAGACCTGCCCAGGTGCTAGTCGAGTACAGGCCACGCGGACATGGCTGGGATCGACTATCCTTAAGGACAAAGTAAACTGGGTGCAATCCTTAAGCTGGAGACAGCTTAGGGATTTTTTTTTGGCACCAACCTCAACCCCCATCTTTCCTGAAGGCGCCCACCGTGGGCAGAC
>JBFFBS010000018.1:0-27563 GCA_041560295.1 Syntrophobacteria bacterium
AGGCATTACCACACTAACAGTGGCGGCATCCTGGGCGATGGCAACGAACTTTTCCACAATTCGATCTAGCTGACCGGAAACCTTCATCAACTGACTTACCACGAGGATGAGACAGATGATCGCTACCAGTTGAATAGTCTCTAGGCTGGTCAAACTTGCCACCAGGCTATTAGCTATATCTCCAGGCGATTGCCCCATCCAGAATGCCACTACCACCGCCCCGACGAACAGACAGAGGCTGAGATGAACTCGCAAGCGGTTCAAAGCCAGAATGAGGCCAAAGCAGCAAATAACTTTGATTAAGGCTGGTAATTCCATAGGATGAAAAATCCACGCCCAAAGGACATGGCTTTCATATTTAACTCGGTTTAGCCAGTTTAGTCAGTTTAGCCGTTCTCGTTTAGCTATCAGCATTCAGCCGTCAGCGATTAGCAAAAGAGTGAGTTACCCGTTAAGACTTCCTTTTCTTGTCCTCGGTGCCTAGTTGTTTTCTGCCCGCTGCTCCCTGCCTGCTGTCTGCTGTTTCTATTAAATCTGCAATCTAAAATCTACCTACCTCAGCTCACGCTGGCGCAAGATAGCAGAAAAAGGAAGTACGGGAAAGGAAAAAGGAGGTGAAAAGAGGTGGGAGGTGGGATGTGGGATATGAGATGCGAGATGTGAAAGCTGAAATCCCAACTCTCACATCCCATATCTCACATCGGATACTTGACTCGTGCTTCGCTATTTGTAGTTACTAGAACTGGTAATGTTCGGCCACAATGCGTTCCACTTCTTCTTCTGTGGGCATGGTGTCTCGATAGCCTGCCTGATACTGGTTTCTGAACCATCTAAAGAGACTCACCGTTTCATTCACCAAGATAATTTCGGGGATATCCTCCCCCTCATGGGTTTTTATATGCCGGTTGTACTGACCCAACATGCTGACCACATCATAAAAGGTGGCCGGCTCTCTTTTGATTTTCTTTTTGAAGGATCTTCCTTCACTTGGATAAATTGACTTAGGTTCCGGATTTGCAGAGATGTCCAAACGCTGAAATGGTCTTCTCACTGCCACTTGCCATTTCCTGGCTTCTACCATCATTCTCGAGATTAAAGGCCCAGCCCAATCATGGGTCTGGTGTCCTTGGGGGCAGGCCGAGAAAAACTCCACCACCGACGGTCCACTGTAGGCAATGGCTTCCTTCAGAATCTTAATGGCGTAGAAAGGATTGTCGATGCTGAGCTTGGCCGCATACACATGGGAAATACCCATGGCCTGGCTAACGATCCGCCGATGCAAGGTGGTCTTACCCCCATACATTTGCCCAATGGGAGAGGTGGAGCGATCGCAACCGTAACGGGTGGCGCCAGATTTTTGCGCCCCGGTGTTCATGTAGCCTTCATTATTGTAGATCACCCAGGTGATGTCGTAATTCTCACCCAGGGCATAGTTGAAGGGACCGTTACCGATATCATAGATAGCCCCGTCACCAGCGAATACTATGATCTTACTCAGCACATCACTAAAGCCGTTGAGATAGGCCTGATCCAGACTGAATTTGGCTCCCAGAGCTGCGGCAGAGGCAGTGCCGAAGCCGTAGTGACCCGCCTGATAAATCCGGTCGTTGAACGGATTTGCCAGCTCTGATACTTCACTACAACCGGTGGCGTTTATGGTGTAGATATTGAAACCGTGATCCAGCATGTGGTCAATGGCCCTCCGGCTTTGTTCCGAGAGGACCTTGATACCCTGGTAGAAGGTGGCGATTCCCTGTGGATTGTTGCGCAAGGATTCAGCCGCAAAGAAAGTCAGTAAGCCGATTGTTCCCTCACTACAACCAGGGCAGAGGGTGTGTCTGCCTGGATAGAGTTTTGAAAAGACAGAAAGCACCTGTTGGTTGAGAGCCATCTTGCTTACATGAGAAGCCGCCTCCAGGGTCTTGTCGAAGTCTTTATATTTATCAGGGAGAAAGTCGGCTTCAGTGACATTTATCTTGTCCACCATTCTCAAAGCATCGGTGGGACATACGTGGGTACAAATGGCGCACCCCTTACAAGCTCCGGGAATTACGTCGATATTCATGGCAAACCGCTCCCATGGTATTCCTTTGGGCGGCTTCTTGAATATTCTGAAATAGCGCTCCGCAGCCTCGGGGATGGGGTGATCGGTAATAGTGGAATAGAGTGCCGAGTCTGGACAGCAAGTGGCGCAAAGGCCACAGGAAGTGCACTTTGATGCATCATACACCGGGAGCATGCTGCCGACATGACTCATGTCTCGGTATCTACTGGTGGCGGCAGGCACCACAGACAGAAATTTGTCCCACGGAACCTTCTTGCCCTCGACGATTGGCTGAACTATGTTTTCATGGAACGTCTCCCGGTAGTTCTCCATGAGGTTCACCGGCTTGATGGTTCCCAGTTCATCTTTCTCGGCAAGGGCAACGGGAAGACCGGCCGCTTTATGATTCTGACCGAAGTTCTCGGGCTCAGCCACTTCGTAAGGTACACATGTCGTATCTATTCCCTGAACGCGTTCTGCCGGGGAACCCGATGAGGCGATCGCAGCTCCATATTTAAGGAGTGTAATGTTGGAGTCAATGACCTCTTTTCCCTTTTTTACCCCTAATTTTTCCTTGAAGATACCTTTCAGGCGGGTCTCGAATTCTTCCTCCGCCAGAATCTGTTTCTCTTTGTTAATGAGCCCCAGGATGGCAGCACCAGGCAAGTTCCGGTTCAGGTACTTGAGGGCTGCCCTGGTAGCATCGATGGCCATCAGGTGAATCTGCCGCTCCGCAATCAATTCCTGCACATGAGATGGAAAAGATGCCAGGATTTCATCACTGCTTCTTGAACTGTTAATGACAAACAGCCCATGCTGCTTGAGACCTCCCACATATTCCTGAAGGATATGACCGGAGGCAAACTTCTCATTGAAAAAAGCCAACACATCGTGTTCCGTAAGTTCGGAGCTATTGCGAATGGGATGATTACTGATGCGCATGTTCATAAAGACGGCCGACCCCTTCCTCGCTGCCCCGTATCGCGCTCCCGACTGGATATATTTGCAACCATCGCCCTTGTCCTGGGCGTAAACGAGCGCCGCTGTTTCCAAGGCGGTTTTCACGCCCTCGGCACCGATGCCGATAAAGGTCATGCCAAGCTCCCGCTCCTGATAGTCCGGGAGTTGCTTCGCCTTGAGAGTGTAAGGGCCTTCGATGCCAACAAAGAAATCCCGATGAAACTGACCCCGTTTATCCTCCAGACATGCCTGCATATTCTCTATGGTCGCAGCAACGTCGTACTTATTGAAGTCCTTGCTACCCAGACCGTACACTCCGTGTAACAACGTGGGCATGTCTTGCCGACCATAGACCCGGTGTTCCTTCTTGCCCTCGCGACCGGCACGATTGGAAACTTGCAGGGCCGTCTGAATATCAGCCATAAGGAGTTGGTTGTGTGCCATACCACTTCGCTCCAGTACGGTGATAATCTCGGCATTACGGACACCATAGGCAAGTTCCTCGTAACAAGGAGGGGTAAACAACACAGGTCGAACCAGGCCAACCTTCAAGGCTTTCGTCTCACGATAGTAATCAATCACATCCTTGACCACACCCGCCCCTGACCCCATGATCATGAGGACCATGTCTGCATCCTCGGTGCGGTAACACTCCACCACTTTGTAGTTGGTGCCCAGAATTTTGTTCATCATGTTCATCGTTGCAACGAAGCACCTTTTGAAAAATCGGTAGGCCAGGTCTTGAGCCACCTGCCCTTCCATGGTCAGATCGGTGTCAGTAAAGGTACCGGCGAGGTATCTTTGCTCGAAATCGGGCTGATAAAGGCGGTTTGCAGGTCCGACAAAATGCCTGAGAAAACTATCAGAGAGCAGTTTGAGGTTTTCCAAGGCATGGCTCTTGATGAAACCATCACCGATGACCATACAAGGGAGCATCACCTGTCGCACCTCTGTTACTTTGGTGGCAACGGCAACCAAGTCGTGCAGTTCTTGATTGTCTCCGCATACCAGTTGAGCCCATCCGGCGTTACGCACACCATAAAAATCGGTGTGGCCACAATGAATGCTCAAGGATCCCTTGTTGACCTCGCGGGCCATCACCGTCATAACAACGGGCAGCCTCTTGCCGGCAACAGAAAAAAGGTTTTTCGTCTTGAGCACCAACCCCTGGGACGATGTATTGTCAGCATAGCGTCCCCCCTGGGAAGCCATGGCCTCCACGGCTGCGATGGCCGACAGTTCGTCACTGGGCTGAAAATACATCAGTTCTTGACCGAAGAGATTTTTCTTTCCGTCGGCAGCGGCCTTGGCAAAATCCTCGGCAATGGCTGTGGAAGGGGTTATGGGATAGCCGCAAAGTCCGTCCACAACTCGCTCCAATACAGAAAGCGCTGCATGGTTTCCGTCCAGAAGTACTTCTTGCCGGTTCCGCATTTCCTCAATCGTTTTTTTCGGAATAGAATCGATGTCAAAGTCAAAGATGTTTTTGGCATTAAACCTATCCCACTCGGCCTGCCAGTCGAATTGTGCCTTTTTCACCTTCTCTTGCCTGAGCTTGTAGAAGGGCAACTGATGCTGCAATGCTTCGATATCTATCCGGGGGGCCATAGCAAGTTTCTCCTCAAAGTCATAAGAATTCTTATCTCCTGCAACCCAATCAGTGAGCTCATGAATTGAAGAACTGCCATAGTAAAACGACTCAACCCTGCAGAACCCAAATCAGGGTTGCCTTGTTTCTGCAGATCCTAGAGCAGGAAATGGAAAGATTAGCCCTCTCAGGTGTGGGGTAGTAGAGGGGTCCCGTACACTGTGGAAAACACCCTTGGTAAGGGAGTATTTATTTTAGTGAAGAAGCCTTACTTTGTCAACATTTCCGGGCTAAGACAGCGCTTGAAAGAATCCCATTACGGTTTGGTGGAATGTCCGAGCACGTTCAAGATAAATGAGATGGCCAGTATTGGTGAAGCGCTTCAACTCAGCTCCAGTAATGCGCTTCGCCAACAACCCGCCGTTCTCTGCCGGTACCAACTGGTCACAGTCGGCTGTGAGAATAAGAGTCGAGGTTTGAATACTGCCGAGGCGGTCACAGACATCGAAGCTGCGGATCGCCTCCAGTTGTCTCTGCAGAGCATAATCCGGCTGCAGGGGAGCGTTTAGCTGCCGTTCTCTGTACCGTTTCAAGGAATCCGAACCACTGTTCAAGAATGCAGGCGTGACCAGAAGGGTGAGGTTCTTGTCCACAATCTCCTCGGGCGAAAGACCTGCGTTATCGGCAAACCCTTGAATGACCTCCGGAGTTGGTGGAATACGCTCACTGCCACCGCAGTGGGTGCAACCGAGCACCAGAGCAGAAATCCGCCCCGGGTGACACACTGCCAGCTCCTGAGCTATCATCCCACCCATTGATAACCCCACCACAAAGGCTCTCTCTTCTTCGGCTGCATCCAAGACAGCAGCAGCATGATCCGCCATTTCCCTGATCCCATAAGGTCGATCTGGCATGCTGGAACGACCTGTGCCCATATTGTCAAAGGCAATCACCCGAAAGTGAGGAGACCAGGCACCTATACTTTCTTCCCACGTCCAGGTGCCGCCGCTGACCCCACTGATCAATAGCAGGGGTTTCCCTCTTCCGTGACTTTCCCAATAGATGTCAATATCACCTACGGCTGTTATAGGCATAATCGAGCTCCAAAGAAGTCCGTTGTAGCTCACTGCGTTCGCTGCAAAGCGCAGAGCGCTAAGCGCATAGCGGTTTTGCATTTGAGGTTTTACGCTTTGCGCTATGCTCTTTGCGCTATGCTGCTTCGTGCTATGGACAATCAAGAGGTTTCACAGGGCGGAATCCTTTTCATCAACTCCCTTTTTTTTTCCTGAGTTAGGGCCAGTTCCAGCTGCCAATAGCGATTGGCGTACTCATCGTTTTTCTTAATAAGGAGCCATTCTTTGGCCGGACCTTTCCCTCTGGGCTTGAGCTTCCTCAGAGCAAAGCCACCCTGAAGAAGTCTCCCGTGAAGCACAAAAGAAATTTTGTTTTCAGTCGCTTCCAAGAGCTCGAACTCACCTTCATCCCAAATAACCACTGTGCCGGCACCATAACTCCCTTCGGGAATGATGCCCTCAAAATCAATGTATTCCAGAGAATGATCTTCCACCTCCACAGCGAGTCTTTTTTCCGCTGGGTTCATAGAAACCCCTTTGGGAACGGCCCAGGACTTGAGAACAGTACCAATTTCCAACCTGAAGTCGAAATGCAACCGGGAAGCATGATGTTCGTGTACCACGAATCTATAATGCATGTGAACAGCACCTTTCAGTGAAAAACACAATCTAAAACTAAAGAATAAAGCAGTCAGTAGTTGAAAAGAGTTTAATCGTCATTTCGCATTTCTCAATTCGCATTTATCATTGAAAACTCACAAATAGCACCAACTGAAACATTTAAGTATAATGCCAGATGATAATTGATAAATGCGCAATGTGCATTGTCCCTCCGTCTCGCCGTTTCTCCTCGTCCCCGCGTCGTCTTGCTGTGCTTAGTGCCTAGTGCCTAGTTTCTTCTTGTTCCATCTTTCCAGATTGAAAAAGCACGGTCAAATTATTTTTGTTGGCAAAGCAGTCCGCATTAGGCGGCTTCGACTGTTGAAAAGTTTTCTATGCACAATGCTCTCTTGCCTCCTCTGTTGGTAACCTATCCAAAAAGTGATCATCTATAACAATCGCGATGCTATTGACAATGTAAAAAAAAAGGGTTCTCGTAGACTAATGACTAACTTTGTAGTTGTATTGCGCGTTCCCATTACCTTGACAGGAGGGTCATACAGTGAATATTTTTAAGGACCTCTCATGTTACGTCTGGTCGAGTTTTCAACCAGGAATACTAAATCTGGTGCGTTAATATAATATGGAGGTCTTGATGTCTTTCACTCGCGAGGGTCTCGTCTTTCTTTGGTCTCTGAGCCTTTTGTTCGTTTCCGGAGGTTGTGCGCCCACGAAACCGGCCAGAGTATCAGCAGTGGCGTATACTGCCGAAGACGTTTTCATCGCAGCGAGCAAACAATCGGATCCTACCATCGTTCGTGCCGGCACCCCTGCTTATCTCATGCTCGTTGACGGCCTCATAGAGGCCTATCCTGACAACAGTGAGTTGTTGACCGCTGGCTGCCAAGCTTACACAGCATATGCCTCTTCGTTCGTAGAGGACACTGACCCGGAGAAAGCGACAGCACTCTATGCCAAAGCCAAAGGCTACGGCTTCAGAGCTCTCTCGCAAAAGCAAGATTTTCAAATGGCCGTGATAGGACAGGTGGATGACTTCGTTGCTTTCCTGAAGCAATACAACAAGCAGGACGTGCCATCCCTCTTCTGGACTGCCAGTGCTTGGGGGAAATGGATCAGTCTTAATGTGGACAGCGTGGAGGCTCTGGCTGACATGACCATGCTGGAGGCCACCATGCAGAGGACCCTTGAACTGGATGATTCATTCTACTACGGCAGTCCCCACCTCCTCATGGCTGTTTTCCTGGCGGCCAGACCTGAAATTATTGGAGGAAATATAAACAAAGCTAAAGAGCACTTCGACAAAGCTTTTTCTCTGGGAGCTGACAAGCTCCTCTCGGCGGAAGTGCTGTTTGCCAGATATTACGCCGTCCGGGTCCGAGACAGAGATCTTTTCGCAAAAACCCTGCAGGAAGTGATCGACGCTCCTGTTGATGAGGTTCCTGAGCTGACCCTAGCGAACACCCTGGCCAAGGAGAAGGCCAGAGAAATGTTGGAGAAAGTGGATGACTACTTTGGAGAACTCCCCTAGACTAGCCAAGCAACGACACGTGGGAATTATCAGAACCAGAGTTTTTGCTCTAGGCATTTTCCTGTTTTTTCTCACCCTCGTTTGTCCATTTCCCCTCCATAGTGCTCAGCCACAGCATGAGATAAAGCTGGCCACCATGGCGCCTGAAAATAGTTCTCTCATGAAGATCTTCCGGGAAATGAACGCTGAACTTCTGCAAGAGACAGAGGGGCGCGTCGGGCTCAAACTTTTTTCCGGCTTCGCCTTGGGAGATGAACGAGACGTATTCAGAAAATTGCGCATTGGGCTCATTCATGCTGCAGCTTTTTCATCCACCTTCCTCAATACCATCAACCCCGACCTTCGCACACTTCAGGTGCCGTTCCTTTTCAACAACTATCAGGAGGTCGACTACGTTTTAAATAAAATGGTTGGAGATTTTGACCAGAGCTTTGCCAAGCGTGGATACCAAATATTGGGCTGGTCAGAAATCGGTTTCATTTACGTTATGACCACGGTCTCCGTTACTAAGGTTGAGGACTGGAAAGGTAAAAAGGTTTGGAGTAGGAGCAATGCACCCATGGCCAACGCCGTCTTCGCCAAAGCTCAGGTCTCGCCGGTCACTGTGAGTGCACCGGACGTTCTGGTGGCCTTGCAGACAAACCTCGTGGAGGCAGTTTACAACTCGCCTTACTATGCCCTGGTGACTCAATGGTACACTCGAATCAAATACATCACCGATGTGCCGCTCTCCTACGTTGGCATCGGGCTGATTGTTAGCAGCAAAACTTTTTCGCGACTTTCTCCCCAGGACAGAGAAATGACCATAAGGGTCTGTAAGAAATATCTTCGCCTCCTCACCGAAAAAACCAGAAAAGACAACCAACAGGCCCTGGAACTTATGCTCAAACGAGGGGTCAAGAGAATAACCATTGACCCCGATGAATTAGACCGTTTCAAGGAACTGCTCGATCAGGCCATGGCTGATATTGATCCAAAAGTTCTCCCTAAGGGCACTCTCCAGAAGATCACGAAAACTCTCGATGAATACAGAGCGAGCAAGGGTAAAACCAAGTGAGTGCATCATCTCCCAGTAATCTAAAAAAAATTGGCCACTTTCTTGGCAATCTCGAGCAATGGGTGCTAGTGCTCCTTCTTGGCTTTCTTGCCGCCTTCGCTGTAACCCAGATCATTTTGCGTAACTTTCTCTCCGTCGGACTCGTCTGGGGTGATGATCTGCTCAGACACGGCGTGCTCTGGATAAGTTTGCTGGGGGCAACCAGGGCTACCCTCGAAAGAAAACACATTCGCATCGACCTGCTACCAAGAATCCTCCCTGCTCGCCTGGGCTTGATTGCAGATTCTATCTGTTGTTTTATTTCCTTGTTTGTCTGTGTTCTCCTCGCCTGGGCCTCCTGGAACTTTGTCCAGGGTGAACGATTGGCCGGAGATATTGCCTTTGCCTCCATTCCCTATTGGTGGTTGGAGATTATCTTTCCGATCAGTTTCGGGCTGATGGCCTTCAGATTTTGCCTCAATTGCATCAGTGGGCTAGTCAGAAAACCGAAAGGGGTGGAGAAATGAATATAGTTTTGACTCTCTTCCTCATGGTCGCAGCGATCTCCGGCGCCCCGCTCTTCGTTGTCATCTCCGCTGTCGCTTTGCTCTGGTTCTATTTTATGGGGATCGACCTCTCCATTGTGATCATTGAAATGTACCGACTGGCGTCCAATCCCCTTCTCATCGCTTTGCTATTTTTCGCTTTCGCCGGCTATATTCTGGCGGAAAGCGGTGCCGGAAAAAGACTGGTTAAACTTTCCACTGCGATTTTCGGTTGCGTCCGGGGAGGTCTCGCTGTAGTTGCCCTCCTTTCCTGCGCCTTTTTCACCGCACTTACGGGGGCCTCCGGCATCACTATTGTCGCCCTGGGGGGGTTACTTCTGCCAGCTCTGCTGGAAGATAGGTATCCGGAGGATTTCTCACTCGGCCTTCTTACCAGCTCAGGCAGTCTCGGCCTTCTCTTTCCTCCGAGTCTTCCCATGATCATCTACGGGGTTGTTGCCGGGGTCAGCATCCCCCAACTCTTCCTGGCTGGTCTCATGCCAGGCATCTTACTGATTGTCCTGCTCGCCATATACAGTATGTATAAAGGCGTCCGCGGCGAGTGCAGGATTATCAGCTTCAACTCCCGGGAACTCCTCGACACTGCCCGAGAGACAATCTGGGAAATACTGCTTCCTGTTGTGGTTTTCGGTGGTATCTACAGTGGTTTCCTGGCGGTGAGTGAAGCAGCCGTGGTCACCGTAATGTATGTGCTCGCGGTGGCCCTGCTCATCAATCGTGATGTGAAGTTCAGTCAGATGCCCACCATCGTTGTCAAGACCGTAGTAATGGTCGGCAGTATTATCATCATTCTAGGTGCAGCCTTGGCCTTCAACAGTCTGTTGATTGATCAGCAGGTACCCAGTAAGATTTTGCTCTGGATCCAGGGCCACGTGGAGAGTAAATTCCTTTTCTTACTTATCTTGAACATCTTTCTATTGCTGGTGGGATGTGTACTTGATGTCTATTCCGCTCTTGTTATTGTGGCACCACTTATTGTTCCCATAGCCCAAAGTTACGACATCAACCTGCTCCACCTGGGTATCATTTTCCTCACCAACCTTCAGATCGGTTACTCCACCCCTCCCATAGGGATGAATCTCTTCATTGCCAGCCTCAGATTTGAAAAGTCCGTCCTCCGCCTCGGCGCTGCTTCCCTGCCATTTCTGGGTATCCTTCTTGTGGCCCTGCTCATCATAACCTTTGTGCCTGGCTTGAGCCTTCTCCTGGTCAGGTAGTCTCATGAAAAATTTCCTCGAGGAAACTGGGGCGAGCATTGTACATTTTCTCTGCCCTCGTGGTGGAATTGGCACGCCTGTTGCTCCGGGAGGGAGAAGCCGAAGAGATTGCAAACCGGTTTACTTAAGTGAGGAGATACCATGCAGAAAAATAAAATTTTGATTGTAGACGATGAACCTGACATTGTCGAAGCCCTCCAAGCGAGGCTTGAACAGGAAAACTTTGAATGTCTAGCAGCTTATGATGGCAATGGAGGTCTCGAACTCGCCCGCGCCCAGAAACCAGATCTCATTATTCTCGATATTATGCTTCCTAACCTTGATGGTTACAAGGTGTGTCGGCTACTGAAGTTTCAAAAGGGATTCAAGCGGATTCCTATCATTATGTTAACGGCCAGGGATAAGGCTGAAGATCGCCTTTTGGGCGAGCAGACTGGTGTCGATTACTACATGACCAAGCCTTTCTCCATGGATAAGTTGGTCGCCACAATCAAACAATTCTTGCCTTAATGACAGAGAGTTTAGACGGGGTCAGGTCTACCTTTCCCCGTTTGCAGTTCGCATATTATTTAATTGGTGTCTCGAGTCCGTGAAGTAGCAACCCTTTCATGATATCTGTCTGGTAAGGAGCGAGATCATGACGAGCGGGGAGGAAAGTACCCTCATAAAAAATCTTGATGAGGCCATCAAGGAGTTGCAAAGAATGAGGAGTCAGCTGAGCACGTTGGCCGAAATCGCTGGCTCACCGGTGAAATCACCAGACGACGTTGGAGCTCTTGTACAAAGCCTCTCGCTTCATATTCGGCAAGCCTTGACGCATATCCGGACTGCCAAGGGACAGGCAAAAGGAGATAGTTAGACGAGCGCCATTTAGACTTTTCGGGGCGCAACTAGCTTTGGTATGATCTGTCACTTCCGCGTCTCAGCACCGTTGTTTACTCTCATATTTTGCTGGCTTCGATCACGATGTGAGCGGGCGAAAAATTCAAATTTCCCTATTTTTTTTCATACTTGACTCAGTAACTTTTCTGTGTTAATGGACGGATTTGAGCTTCCAAGTCGGTTGGGCTTTCGAGGATTTTTTCCTTTGCCAGAGTGGCGGCCTGGGGCTTGGAAAAAACTTATTGAGGAGGTCAAGGCAGTGGCAGAAGGAACAGTTAAGTGGTTTAGTGAGAAGAAGGGGTATGGCTTCATTGAGCAAGACGAGGGTGGAGACATATTTGTCCATCACTCCGCCATCAACATGCCCGGTTTTAAAATTCTTTATGAAGGTGACCGCGTGAGCTTTGAAGTGGGAGAGGGCACCAAAGGCCCCGCCGCCCAGAACGTCACAAAGCTTTAGTTGGCAGGAACTCGTTTATCAAGGGCATCTCATCTGGGCAAGATGAGATGCCCTTTTTATTTATGGTGGCGTCTCGAGACTGTGGTCTAGCCCGGATAATTCATGAATCTGGGCCTATCGAAGATCCCGCTGTGCGGGGAAGGACCCGGCTCATGACGCAAAGCGGCAAGCGCAGAGCGCAGAGCAAAAAACTGTCAATATCGAAGCGCTCTATATTTGTACGCTATGCGCCATGCGCTCCGCTCTATGCGATCTGACTTGGCCCTAAGTACCAAGTTTTCGATGTTGAATAAAAAAGCCTCTTGAAGAGGCTCAGGTGCACTCTCATCAAGAGGCCAAGACTGTCCTTAGGCCAGAAATGATCCTGACTGAGGAATTGCTCCGTTCTATCTCACCCCATCTTTCAAAGCCTTTCCCGCTACGAACCTGGGCACTTTCCGGGCTTCAATAAAAATCTGTGCGCCGGTCTGAGGATTCCTCCCTTTCCTAGCCTTTCTTTCTGCAACCTTGAAAGTTCCGAACCCTACCAGGGTGACGGCGTCGCCCTTTTTCAATGCGCTGGTGATCGTCGCAAAAACGCAGTCTACTGCTGCCTGGGCTTCTTTCTTCGTTTTGACTACCTTGGCTACCTCGTTAACCAGATCGGCCTTGTTCATGTCGTCCTCCTTTGTTGAAGGCAGTGCGGCATCTTAATCGCAGACGTATACAGGGCTGTGGCCAGTTTGTCAATAGTGGGCTAGCATAACATTTTGAGCAGGAACGATTCACCCATGTCATGTCAACCCAGTTGACACCTTCTAAATAATTGAAATAACAAGTATATTTTGATTATCTATCCCACGAGTGCCAACTTAGTTGACGGTTGCTGGATTTCCAGAGTGCGTTGTATATTTTGCCTTTCAACTAAAAGAATCGAAATAATGCACGATATTAACATGATATTAAACAGTTGCACAGAAAGAGCTCTTGGCTCTTTTCTTGCAAAACCTGCCGTTTGTATTATTAAGGGTGCAGTGCGGATGGGTGGCAAACAGTAGGTTTTGGGAGGTCAATGACATGAGGATGAATGGTTTGTTCAAACGAAGTACCTTGAGAGGTTTCGCTATTCTCATATTCTTGGTGGCACTTTGGGCCCCTACAAACGTAGCGTATGGTCAGCAGAGCTACAAAAACAGAACAAAGAAAAACTTTCTATGGTCCGCATCAAAGGGGAAAAGTACCATTTACCTACTCGGATCAATCCACCTCCTACCAAGGGAATTGAAGGCGCTCGATAAGGCAATCGAAGCCGGTTACAGTGATTCCAAAATCATTGTTTTCGAAACAAATATAGACAGCCTAAGAGATCCAGCTTTTGAAGCTAAGGTGACAAACCTTGGCCTTCTTCCACCGGGTCAAACACTAGAGCAGCAAGTCTCCAAACAAACCTATGGTTTGCTGCAGCAAAAAGTTAGCGAACTTGGTCTTCAGGTGGAGGTATTCAATCAATTCAAGCCCTGGCTCTGCGCTTTGACCCTTACTAGTATGGAGCTCCAAAGATTGGGTTTCAATGCCAATTATGGCATAGATATGCATTTTTTTGATAGAGCAAAGCAAGATGGCAAAGAGATGCGTTTTTTGGAAACCACTGATGACCAACTAGGGTTGTTTACCGAGATGAGTAGGCAGGAGGAAGACGCATTTCTTGCCAAGGTATTAGAGGAACTTGACACCATGCGGGTGAAGGTAATTGATATGATCAATGCCTGGAAAAGTGGTGATTCCGACAAATTGGCATCTATGGTGAAAGTGGAGTTTGAAGGCTATCCCGAGGTCTATGCAAAGATGCTGGTAGAGCGAAACCAAGAGTGGGTTAAGCACATTGAAAATTTGTCAGGGCAGGATAGCAATAGTCTTGTGGTCGTTGGTGCCGCTCACTTGGTTGGAGATAACAGCATACTGGAGCTTTTGAAAAAGAAGGGATTTGAAGTGAAGCATAGGTAAGATCAGAAATAAAATGGACATCAGTGAAACACCTACATCTTGCAATTCCTTCCCCTGGTCCACGTTCAACCTGCCGAAGAAATAGGTAGACATACCCTAACGTCCGCTTCTTTCCCCCAAAAAAAGCAAATCGTGCATTTTTTCTTTTTGACAGAATATCTACACGGGGCATAGGATAATAGTATATAATTTTCATATTGAGATCCGCATACCCGGCTCTGTATTGGAGGAGAAATGAAGATCAAAGTGTGCAGGCAAGACTCCCGGTGAAGTATCTTTTCTCCACTGGGAGTGTACGATATAAAGGTGATGAAATTCGACCATTCGATTAATAGTTGGAACCTTACGATCTTTGCGACTGAACGTTACCCTTTATTAGTGCCACTGGCAAAGTAAATCTCGACAGACTCATCCACCTGCCATCGCGGACATAACCCTTCGGTTAAACCATCTCCTGAGGTTTTCACCAGCACGTATTCCATTTTCACTATTGCATGCTCGACCCTGTCTAGGGTTAGCTGTTTCGCTCTGGGTTAACTTTTCCCCTTATTCTCTTTTCTTCTTAGACACACTTGTTCTCTCCCTGGATTCATCATTTACCGACTAGCCCGGATATTTCATGAATTGCTATCGCGAGACCACGAAGATGGGCGTGCCACCGGGCAACTCGTCCCGCGGTACCGCGGGATTGGTTCCGAGGCGTACCTGAACGGTACGTCGCAGGGGCCGACACCCGAGGACGCCAGGAAGGACGTCCATATCCGTGGTCGCAGTAAGTCAGTCATGAAATATCCGGGCTAGAGATAAAACTCCTTTGAGGAAGAGGACGGCGAGGAGGACGGTCATGTTAGTTAGACTGATTGAAATGATAGAAAATAACGCCGCGAGTATGGCGAAAGAGCTCAAAGGAAAACTTCTTAGTGACCCAAACATTTCCTCTTACCGCACTCTGGCTGACCAGGCGCTCTATCAGGACATTTTTGAAGTTTATAGCCGTTTAGGTCACTGGCTGCTCGGAGATACTGAGAAAGGGGAGGTCAAAACTCACTACTCCAGTATTGGCAGGCAGCGGTTTGAGGAAGGTTTCCCTCTTCACGAGATAATCCAGGCGTTGGTTGCCACCAAAAGACACATCTGGGATACGATACTGGAAAAAGGAATAATAGGAACGACAAGAGAGCTTGATTCCGCTGTTGATTTTATTACCTACCTGAATCGTTTCTTTGATATGGCCATTTACTACACCACGCGTGGATATTATAGAGAGGTTCAATTACAGAAGGCAAGTTAATTGGAGCTGCAAAAACTGCTTTAAATACCGAAAGAAGCTGTATGGAGGCGCATCGTGCTTACCAAAAAGTTAATTGATTCAATTGAAGCCAATGCTCGGCAACTATCCAGAGAGATTAAAATGAAGTTGTTGCTTCATCAATCAACTCGTTCATACCAAGATATCGATGAGAAGACCTTGCATGATTGGATTTATGATGTTTGCAGCCGCTTCAGCTTTTGGCTTGACGAAGACAGGGAGAAAGGTGAGGTCCAACAGCACTACAAGAATGTGGGCAAAGAGAGATTCAGACAAGGTTTCGAACTTCAGGAAGTGATCAGTGCTCTGTATCTCACCAAAAGGCGACTGTGGGAATTCATTGCGGCAAGCAGGGAAGCTGATTCAGCCCTCAATCTAAATCAGATTATTGAAGTCTCTTTCTTGCTGGTAAGGTTTTTCGATCATGCGGTGCTGCATGTAACCGAAGGGTATGAGGAGATGTTGCACGAATTTGGCTATGAGGCTCCTCTCAACAATCCTGAGCGGCTGGCTGAAGCGATTGCAGCCAAGGAAAAAAGACAAAAGGAGTTTCTCGAGGAGCCCAAACTCCCCACCTTTTCTTACACGAAAGGGATGATACGGCTTGGTTATTATCGTCAGGTTTAATGAGCAGTAGGAGGTTGACCATGAAAGCAGGCATAATTTTTACAGGGACCGGACCCATATTAATACTGACCACTTACAACTCCTTTGAGGACGGAAATTTTATTTCAAAGCTAGACCTCAAGGGAATCAAGAAATTCATGGCCTACGAAGTACCTTTGGACCTGGTGAAGAGAAAATATGGTCAGCAGTTTGACGTAATAATGAAGGACGTCAAGCAGACAGATGACCTCAGGGTCCTGGATTTCGACGGACACAAAGTCTTTTACAGCTTCTCGTTTATTGATCTCGGGGAACCATATCAACACGAAGCGGCTTAACAATAGCTGTCCGCATTACTCATGAACCGGTTACCGGTTGTGCAGCAGTGGATTGTTCCTGCAGCTTTCTTACTCGCTCCACCACTGGCGGATGACTGTAGTAAAAAGCAGCATAGAGGGGATGAGGGTGGAGATTGGCCAGATTTTCCTTGGAAAGCTTTATCAAGGCCTCTGCCAAATCTAGAGGTCTTCCCGTGAGCTCACAGGCAAATGTATCCGCTTGCCATTCATGCTTGCGGGAGAGAAAACTCAGAGCTGGCGTCAAGGGAAACAGTAACAGCGAGCTGAGAAATCCAAGTATGAAAACTCGCACGTAGAATGAGCCCTGCTCCAGCCCGATTATTCCTGGTAACCCCTCCCAACCAAGCAATTTGTAAGCAAGGAAAATTCCTCCCAGGGCCACTATCTCGGTCAGGATGATTCTTTTCATCACGTGTTTCTTCTTCCAATGCCCCACCTCGTGAGCTAGGACCGCCAATATCTCCCGGTGAGTCATACTTTCCAGAAGGGTATCAAAAAGCACGATCCGCTTAACCCTGCCGATTCCCGAGAAGTAAGCGTTGGAGTGGAGGCTACGCCTGGAAGCATCCACTTGAAAAATATTCTTCACTTTGATCCCTACTTTTTCAACCAGAGCCCTGATCTCAGCTTCCAGTCCTTCAGTCTGCACCGGTTCAAATTTAAAAAAGAGCGGTTCGATAACATAAGGCGAGACGTACATGAGAAAGATGCTAAAGAGCAGAAAAACAGCCCACACCCACAACCACCACCACCCTGGGCTGAAGCGAACAAGAAAAAGGGCAGCCGCAACCAGAAGCGTCATGAGCACGGTGGAGATGACAGTGGACTTCACCAAGTCGCTTAACCAGAGCCGACCTGTCATGGTATTGAAGCCGTAACGGTTCTCAATATTGAAATTCTTGTAGAGACTGAACGGGATACTGAAAATGGTCCCAGCGTACATGAGACCAAGTACAAAAATCACCCCCCGCACCACAAAAGATGTGGAGAGGGAAGTGACCCAGTCATCGTAAATGGTGATAAATCCCCCAAACAGAAAAACAATCACCAGAAGGTTATTGAGCAAGGACAAGACAGTACTGAGCCTGCTGGTTTCAACGGTGTACGATACGGTTTTTCGTAAAGTCTCAGTATCAATGGCTGTGGAGAATTCGGCAGGGACCTGATGGCCTTTTTCTTTCAGGTACTTGATGTTCAACCACTTGAGTCCAAGGGAGACACTGAAAAAAGACAGATAAATAATGAGAATAATCACTTTCATGGTGCAAATGATACTGTATTCGTCTCGTGGAGTCGAGACCTAGGAGATACTAGGCACTACGCACTACGCACTAGGAACTAGGCACCACTGTCCATACATGACGCCGAAGGCATAATGACAGCGAAGCGTAGTGACGGCCACTTTTAGTGGCTAAATGACTATGAGTGACAGCTAAGCGCAATTGCCCGGAGCTTCGTAAGTCAATGGTGCCTAGTGCTTACTGCCTAGTGTTTAGTTAGGGTATGCGCTCTGTGGTGCCATGCGGAATGGAGGGATAAGCTAGTCTTAGGTTTTTACTTTCTTTGCTCTCTTCGCTTCTTTATATAGTTCGTAGAGCTCGGGAAAATGCTTTTTCACATGCGCGACTGCCTGATCGCCGCTCAACCCTTCCTTCTGGCCCAGCGTTCGTACGAGCTGATCCCAAGCTTTCAGCAGTTTGTCATTTTTCGTCATACTCTCTCCTTGGGATCAGAGGAATCACTTCGTTTTTTTGTTGGTTTCTCCAAAGAGAAGAGTCTCTCGTCAACTTGACTCAGAAGTTTTTTCATGACTTTTTCTGAGATAACCCCCGCCAGGTAAGCCTCCTTGATTCCGTCTTTCTCAGCATGGAGCAACCGTTCTTGCGCCAGGTGCAATTCCTCGGCAACCGCATCTTGATGTTCGGCGGCGGCTTCCTCCAAATCCACATGCAATTCCTTCACTCGATCTTGCAAACGCGGTGCCAAGAGATCGTAGTTGCTTTGGGACAGAAGCCCGCGCCCAACCATTTGCTCCAACTCCAGCTGCACTCGGCCTAAGGCGAAAACTTCACCTTTCCTTGTTTCATATGATTGTGGGAAGTCGCCTCGAGTCAGTCCGAGCTTCTGGAGCATCATCTTGACACTCAATCCTTGGACCAGCAGGGTAAAAATCACCACTGCAAAAATCATGGCCATCAGAAGCTGACGTAGGGGCAGGTCCATGGGCAAACTCAAAGCGAGTACCATGCAAATAGCTCCTCGAATACCGCCCCAGAAAAGCACCCCCTGCCAGCTTCCAGGCAGCGGTTTATCCACTTTACCAATCAGGGGCGCAGTGCAAAACACTGCGGCGGCTCGCCCACAGAGCATGGCCGCCACCGCCAGCAGCACAGCTACCCAGAGTGGCCCAAAATCAACTATTTTCACTTCTATGCCGATCATGAGAAAAAGAACGGAATTTACCACAAAGGCTGCATATTCCCAGAAATCGCTCACTGAAACTCGGGTCGTGGGTGACATGGCCCACCGAGTGCCGTAATTACCGGTCATCAAACCAGCCCCTATGACCGCCATCACCCCGGAAATGTGCAAATGTTCTGCTAGCAGGTAAGCACTGAAAGCAAGAATAGTGGTCAAAGTGATCTCAATGAGGTGGTCGTCCACCAAACTCATTACCTTGGCCACGGTCAGGCCCAGGAGCACCCCGATCCCACCTCCACCAACCACGCTCACCACAAAGTGGCGGACAGCAGAGAGGAGATTGAAATCTTCACCTTGGGCCATTCCCAGAAGCACGCCAAAAAGCACCACTGCTACGCCGTCGTTGAAGATGCTTTCGCCCTCGATTATGAGTGAGAGCCGCCGAGTTACTCCAAGTTCTTTGAAAAGAGCCAGTACCGAAATGGGATCGGTGGCTGCGACAATGGCACCAAAAAGGAACGCATGGCCCCAGGAAAAGTCTGGGCCTCCATTCCACGACTGAAAACCGAAATACGTAACAACAGCAGTGACAGCGGTGGCTAGAAGCACGCCTGGTAAGGCTAACATCGCAATGGAACGAGCATTTTTCTGGAGATCAAGTATGTCTATGTTAAATGCAGCTTCAAAGAGGAGAATTGGCAGGAAGATATGAAAGACCAATTCCGGGGTTAGGAGCATCTGAGGCAGGAGATCTAGTGCTCCCATCACTATGCCTACAACTACCAAGGCGATGGTGTACGGCAGCCGAATGTATTTGGTGAACATGGCAACGGCTGCAGCAATTATGAGCAGCCACAAGGCTTGCGCTTCAATGCCAAGTCCCATACGACCTCATCTCTGACAGACAGAAGACTTTTACTCCCTGAGCCTTATGCCTTGAACCTTGCACTTTTAAATTCTGACTACTTGCTTCTAGCCCGGATATTTCATGAATTGCTGTCGCGAGACCACAAAGATGGGTGTGCCACCTGGCAACTCGTCCCGCGGTACCGCGGGATTGGTTTCCGTACCTGAACGGTACGTCGCAGGGGCCGACACCAGAGGACGCCAGGAAGGACGACCATATTGTTCGCGCTCGCTGCGCTCCGCTCAGTCCCGCAAGCGGGTTCCCAGTTTCGTGGTCGCAGCAAGTGATTCATGAAATATCCGGGCTAACCAGTCTGAGATTTGTCCTCAGTGCTCGCCGGCAAAATTTTACCTTGCTTGGTCACCCGCCCAGACACCCAGCCCACTATGATACCTAGAATGAAAGCCCCCAGCAAAATAAGAGCCCGAGATGCCTGTGTGCCCCAGAAGAGAAACCGCACCTGCACCACGTCAGAATTCTGAATAATGAACGTTGCAAACAAAATTCCGAGAACGAGGAAAACAATTCGCTTAGGAGTCATCTCCACCATCCTTTCCAAATTAAATGCCTAAAATAAACTAAAGTGACTTGAGTGACTTGAGTCAGCCATTGGGAGGTTTTAAAAAACCATACCGTAGCTTCACTATGCTTCGTCCCTCTTTCTTCTGTCATCTGTCGTCTGTCGTCCGTCTTCTGTCTTCTGTTTTGTGTCGTCCGTCTTCTTCCTACTGCCTGCTTTCTGCTGCCTGCTGCCTGCTGCCTTTTGAGCTACTGTCTTCTCGTAGAGCTTTAGGTATTGTTCAGCGGAGGACAGCCAACTGAAATCCATGGCCATGCCGTTCTTCATAATTTGCCGCCAGGTATCAGTTTGAGGAAAAAGATCGAGAGCTGTCTTGGTGGCGTCCCAGAATGATTCCGGTTTGTAATGGGTGAATCGGAAGCCAACACCTTTGCCTTTCGTGGGATTGAAAGGGGTGATGGTGTCGTACAGGCCTCCGGTGGCCCGCACGATCGGCACGGTGCCATAGCGCAGACTATACATCTGATTCAGGCCGCAGGGTTCGTACTGGGACGGCATCAGGAACATATCCGCGCCGGCTTCGATTTTGTGGGCCAACTTCTCATCGAATTCCAGCCGTACTGCGACTTTTTCTGGATAGCGCTCAGCGAGCGCGGTCAGCATCGTGTGATACTTATCTTCCCCAACCCCAAGAATTACTAGGCCCAGATCATAAGCCATGAATTTATCTATAACAGCCGCTAAAAGATTAAACCCCTTCTGATCTGCCAATCTGGAAACAACTCCAAGCAGCGGCCTGTTCATTAGTCTTTCCGGAAGCTTTACCGTGCGCAATAGGTCCAGCTTGCACATCTGCTTGCCTTCCAGGTTCTCCCTCGAGTAGTTGGCGGCGATATACGGGTCGTTTTCCGGATTCCATTCCTCGTAGTTGGCACCATTTATAATTCCGTGCAGCTTACGGTGATGCATTTGCAGAACGCCTTCCAACTTATGTCCGTATTCCTTGGTCTGGATCTCCTCGCTGTAACGAGGGCTGACTGTGGTAATCACATCCGCGCAAACTATCGCAGCCTTCATGAAGTTGATCCCGCCCCAGAATTCCATGCCATCCATACTGAAAAAACGTCCGGGCAACCCGGTCTGTGGGAACAGATTTGCCGCAAACTGCCCCTGATATGCGATGTTGTGTATGGTGAACATAGTCGCGGTCGCGGCCAAGAGGTCCTCAGCTGCAACCATGTGTTTCAGGTAGGCTGGGATCAAGCCGCTCTGCCAGTCATGACAATGCACGATGTCAGGCTGAAACTGTACCGCAGGACATACGGACAGAGCAGCTTTACAGAAGTAGGTGAAGCGCTGGAAATTATCGAAATAATCACCTTTTGGGGTTCCATAGAGATAGGTTCGGTCAAAGAATTCATCCCGGCGGATGAAATAGACTTCTATGCTATCGTTGAGTTGACCGCGATATATATCAGTGTCAATCACCTGAGAGCCTAACGCCACTGGCACGTTCTCCACCACAGGTTCTGGTTCCGCTAACTCCTCGACGAAACGGTTATAGAAAGGCATTACAATTCGCACTTGGCAGCCCAGGTTGCTCAAAGCAAGGGGCAAAGCACCGCCCACGTCGGCAAGCCCCCCGGTCTTGGCAAAAGGCGCAACCTCAGAAAATGCCATTAGTACCCGCAGTGGTGATTTTTTCTTTCTCATCCTTCTTGACCGTGCCTATCAGTGGAGCCAAATTGGTTTGTTTATATTAGGGAATTCAAGCGAAGTGTTGCAACAATATTATTCTGATCTTGCCTTTAAATGAACTCCAAACGTGTGGCTTATAGGATATGGAGTAGCAGGTGGCAGGCGAATACTGTCACCGGATGGCAGGTCACACATGCCAGGACATGGCTTAATTATTTTCCAGAACGAAAAAGGAGCTGAGGTAGCTGTGCAGCAGAGATAGTTCCGTTTTGTCTGTCTGGCTTTTCTACCCTACTTATTTACATTTCTGTACTCTTAATTCCCGCAGACCCTCAATGATTTCTATAGAGTCTTTAACCTCTCCATACCTATTTTCAGATATGAGCTTGTTGAGCGTACTTTTCTCTTCTTTAATCAGCTCGTCAATGGTCCTACAATAAACCATGTTTGCAATGCGTGCCTTCACCTTTTTGGGGGCACTTTCTATTTTTATACTCCCATCTCTTTGTTGTTTTATAGTCAGCTGTTGACAGAATGTTGAGCTGACGAATGTCAAGTTCAACATCAACAGAGATACGAAAATACACGCTGCCTTTCTTGTTTTTTTACTCATACAGTTGTCTCCTTTGAGAGTAAAAGAACTGTGCAGCTATTCCTATTCTTTCTGCGGATTACTGCAATAATAAAGACGAGAGCCCCTACCCCGCATATTCCATGAAAATGCTCCAGCCAGCGCGAATGAGACGGGTGCTTCTGTTTGACGCCGAATCCTTGAATACAAAGCGGTTTTGTCTGTAAATAGATTACTCAATTGAATTTACTGAGGCAAGAGAAAAGATTATACTTCGTTCCCTACTCCAACAAGTGTTACAGGAGCACCAACCATGTAAACCCTAAGGTTGGATAGCCAAACCGGTAAAAATCCCTGCGCTCATGTGATAGCGCTTGCAAATCAGTCGGGCAGGAGGGTAAACTATTTTATGAGTTGCACCGCTCCGCAGCCCGGAACAGGGCCACGACTGATCTCCGTAATCGAGGACGACAACTCTGTTGGGTTCTGCTGGCGTTTCACTGACATTTATTGGCCAGTGGACAGGTAATTGCTTACGTTTTTGACGTAGTGCGAGGGTGGCGGAACTGGCAGACGCACTGGATTTAGGATCCAGCGCCTTCGGGTGTGGGGGTTCGAATCCCCCCTCTCGCACCAGCGGTAATTGCCAAGGGTTGGCTCAGGCCGGGCCAACCCTTTTTTCGGGCTTTTGAGCCCGGATTATTCACAAAACGGTTTCTGCGAGTACACATATGTTCGCGTAAACATAGAACCCGGATATTCCACGAATCCGCCTGCTGCGACCGTGGATATGGACGTCCTTCCGGGCGTCCTCGGGTGTCGGACCCTGCGACGTACTGTTTAAGTACGCCTCGGATCCAACCCTCTGCGGTTGCCCGGTGGCACAACCCTCTCCACGGCCTTGCGACGGCAACTCGTGAAATATCCGGGTTAAGGGTTGCCAGATACCACTTACTATGATTATATTGCGAGCGGTTCAGGGAGCACTGGTTGCCTGTGGACTAATGCAGCCAGCTTCCAGGAGTTGAAGCTGGGGTCTTTTCAAACCACATTGGGGAGGAGTAGTAGATCATAGTCAAATGAAAATTTCCGTTGAAGAAATTAGTGAGACTGCTCGCAAGGTGCATGTAGAGCTCCCTGAGGATACGGTGAATCGTCACCTCAAGAAAGCTTATCAACTGCTTAATCGCACTGCGAAGGTTAGAGGGTTTCGCCCTGGCAAGGTCCCGTTAGCAATTCTCAAGAGACAGTATGCGGATCAGGTCCACCACGAGGTGGGCTTGGAACTCGTCAACGAGACTTTAATGGAAGCCGTGGAACAAACCGATATTGAGGCTGTTGGTCAGTCTGACCTTGACAGAGAACCGTTACAGGAGGGAGAACCATTCCGCTATTCCTTCATAGTGGAGGTGAGACCGGAAGTCGTTGTCAATGATTATAAAAAGATACCGGCTCAGAAAAAGCAACCAGTTGTCAATGAGGAAGAAGTTGACGCTGAACTCGAGTTGCGTCGACAAGCGAACTCCTATCTCAAATCCCTTGAGGAGCCGCGTCCCATTCAGCAAGGCGATCACGCGGTCCTTGATTTCAAAGCCTTCGCTGAGGGTAGGCCTGTTCCTGATGGTGAAGCCAAGGGCTTTCACCTGGAAGTAGGTGGTAACCGTTTCAACCCCGATTTCGAAACCAAGCTTATTGGTGCAAGCAAGGGTGAACAAAGAGAGATCGAGGTCACCTTTCCATCTGACTATGGTAACAAGAATCTCGCCGGTAAGAATGCCACCTTTCAGGTGGAGATCAAGGATATTAAAGAGCAAGGGCTTCCAGAACTGGATGATGAGTTTGCCAGGAACCTTGGTGATTTTGATAATCTTGAAGATTTGCGCACGGCTGTACGCCAGGAATTGGAAAGCAAGAAAGAGCAGCAAGTAGATGCGGAAGTCTGGACGCAAGTTTTGGATGAGTTGATCAGCCGCAATCCCTTTGATGTTCCTCAGAGCATGGTGGAACAGGAATTGCAAAGAATGTTGGACACCATTCGTTACCGCCTATCAGCCCAGAATCTCACCCTAGAGCAGGCAGGAATGGACGATGAGACCTTCAAGGAGCACAACCGAGAAGCTGCTGAAAGAAGGGTGCGAGCCACTATTCTCCTGGAAAGAATCGCTCAGCAGGAAAGCCTTGAGGTCAGCGATGAGGAAGTTGAACAAGGGCTGCACAGATCCGCAAAGGATATGAACCAATCGTATGAACAAGTGAGAGATTTTTACAAAAATAATAATTTGATGGAACCGTACAAACGTCAGTTAATGGAGGAAAAGGTTATCAATTTCCTCCGGGACCACGCGGACGTAACAGAAGTTGAGGAAACGGCCTCTGGCCCCGGGGAAGAAAAAAGTAAAAGAGAGGAACATTCATGACTCTAATACCCATCGTTGTCGAGCAAAGCAGCCGCGGGGAGCGTGCTTATGATATCTACTCCAGGTTACTCAAGGATCGCATCATTTTTCTGGGCACGGTGGTGTCCGACGAGGTGGCCAACCTGATTATCGCCCAGATGCTATTCTTGGAATCTGAGGACCCGGATAAAGACATAAACTTTTATATTAATTCACCTGGAGGACTGGTCACTGCCGGCTTGGCCATCTACGACACCATGCAGTACATCAAACCGGATGTGGCAACCCTGTGTTTGGGACAGGCCTCTAGCATGGGTGCTCTCTTGCTGGCAGCGGGGACACGAGAAAAGAGGTTTACCTTGCCACATTCGCGCATTCTTATCCACCAGCCCTTGGGAGCGTTCCAAGGACAGGCAGCCGATGTGGAGATTCAGGCCAAAGAGATTTTGAGAATGCGCGAGAGACTGAACGATATACTGTCTCATCATACCGGCCAACCCCTGGAGAAAATTCAGAATGACACAGATCGAGACTTCTTCATGAGCGGGGAGCAAGCACGAGAATACGGTATAGTTGACAAAGTCATCGTCGAGCGGGAGATTCCGGAGGAGGACTCCAAGGAAAAGGGACCCAAGAAAGCTCCGGAGGGCAAGGATGATTAGAGAGGCCATTGAATATAACCTCTATTCTGCTATAATATCAGCGGTACACGAGAAGAGAAAATAAGGGACGCTGTGCGACATTGGTTGGTGAAGGAGGATTAGATGACGAGGAAGAAAGACGACCGGGGCGGAGATCTGGTCTGCTCATTCTGCGGCAAAAGCCAGGATGAGGTCAAGAAACTCATAGCTGGTCCCACCGTTTACATTTGTGACGAGTGCATTGAACTCTGCAATGACATTATTGCCGAAGAATTTGAAAAGGAAGAGGCTGCCAAGTTAAGCAGTGTACCCAACCCCACCGAGATTAAGGAGGCTATCGACGACTATGTCATCGGCCAAGAAAGGGCCAAAAAGATTCTTTCGGTGGCAGTTTATAACCATTACAAGCGCATTGAATCCCGGGCCGAGATGGAGGATGTTGAGATTCAGAAGAGCAACATTCTTTTGATCGGCCCCACAGGATGCGGGAAAACCCTATTGGCCCAAACCCTGGCTCGCATCCTTGACGTTCCCTTCACCATTGCCGACGCCACCACTCTAACTGAGGCGGGTTACGTTGGCGAGGACGTTGAAAACATTATTGTCAATCTGCTTCAGTCAGCTGACTACGACGTGGAAAAAACATCCCGCGGCATTGTGTACATTGATGAGATAGATAAGATCGCTCGCAAAGCGGACAGCCCTTCCATCACCCGGGACGTCTCCGGTGAGGGAGTCCAACAGGCTCTGTTAAAAATTTTGGAAGGCACCATTGCCAACGTCCCCCCCAAGGGAGGACGGAAGCATCCCCAGCAAGAATTTATCAAGATTGATACCACCAACATTCTGTTTATTTGTGGTGGCGCTTTCAACAACCTGGAGGGCATAATCAAGTCACGCATTGGCGTCAAGGCCCTGGGGTTTGCAGCCGAGATCAGAAAACGTGAAGAGCGCAAATTGGGCGAGATTCTCGTGCAGGTGCAGCCTGAAGACCTGATCAGGTTTGGTATGATTCCTGAATTTGTCGGACGCCTTCCAGTGGTGGCAACCTTACACGAACTGACTGAAAAAGAGTTGGTGGAAATCATGCTTGAGCCGAAGAACGCTCTGGTAAAACAGTACCAGAAGCTTTTCGGTATGGAAGATGTGACCTTGCGTTTTACTGAGGGCTCTTTACAAGCTGTGGCCCGTGAAGCCATGAAGCGAAACTCTGGAGCTCGAGGACTGAGGAGTATTCTCGAAAACATCATGCTGGATATTATGTACGAGATTCCTTCTCAGCCAGATATTCGCGAATGCGTTATCAGTGAAGAGGTAGTAACAAACAGGGAAACGCCACTTCTGCTGTATGAAGGCTCCTTGGAATCAGCCTAAAAACATAGAGGCGCAAGAATAGAAAGTACGTTTTTCAAGAAACTAGTGAAAGGCTACTGGCATTTTACAACGTAGCCTTTTCTTCACTGAACGGGATAATGATGGCTATGTTCAAGAAAAATCGCGACAGCGTTGACGAAGAAGAGCAGTCCGGACGTATCGAGTATCCGTTGTTGCCTCTCAGGGATATTGTTATTTTCCCCAACATGGTCGCTCCTCTTTTCGTTGGTCGGGAAAAATCAATTAAGGCCTTAGAATACGCCATGGGGCAGGGTAAAACCATTTTTCTCGCCACCCAGAAAAAGGCAAAAACTGACAATCCCACGGAAAAAGACATCTACCGAATGGGAGCCGTGGCGACAATTCTGCAATTGCTTCGTCTGCCAGATGGTACGGTAAAAGCCTTGGTGGAAGGTAAAGAACGCGGCAAGATTTCCCAATTCCTGAGCAACGATGACTTTTTCATGGTGCAAGTGAAGTCTATCGAGGAGAAAACTGAGCAGAATGTTCAGATCGAAGCCTTGATGCGCAGCACGGTTCAGGCCTTTGAAAAATACGCCAAGCTAAATAAGAAAATCTCCCAGGAAATGGTGCTCTCGGTGTCCTCAATTGAGGAACCGGGGCGGTTGGCCGACACCATAGCCTCCCATATGCCTTTCAAGATCGAATACAAGCAGAAGCTGCTTGAAGCCATCCCGCAATTTAATCGGTTAGAGATGCTCTATGCATACATTAGCGGTGAGATCGAGATCATCCAGACTGAGCAGCGCATCAAAGGCCGGGTCAAAAAGCAAATGGAAAAG
>JBFFBS010000019.1:0-27484 GCA_041560295.1 Syntrophobacteria bacterium
ATAACCACTGCTAATACGTATGCCATAACCGCCAGAGCCAGGACCAGTCTGAAGCCCAATGACATTGCCAGCAGTACAGTGAGCGGGGCGGCGGCTACAGAGGCAAAGCCGTTGATACCCCAGGCCCAGGGAAGCAGTCCTCGTGACCACTTCTCCAGAAGCAGCATGCCCGCCGGAAACGGCCAGCCCATGAGAAAGGCCAATGGTGCAAGGAGAATAAGAACAAGCAGGAAGCGACCGGCGGTGTTCCAGGTGGAGACCATGCCAAGAAGAGCGTGGCTCAGCCAAAGGACCAGGGGAGCGACCAGGGCAATACCGACTCCCGCAACGATGATCGCCTGTAGCGGTGAACGGGTCCATTGTTGGCTGCAAAGGCTGCCGCAGCCTGAGAAAAAGAGAAAGCCGCTCAACACCACCGCCACCGCAAGTAGGGGATCGCCCATGAGCAGAGTAAAGCGCTGCATCAAGCTCATTTCCAGGGCCAGAAAACCCAAGCCGAGCAAGAGAAAATAGCAAAAAGCCAGCCCGCGACCAGGGGGAGTGCTCCTCTGTCGAGCCCAAAAAAAGAGAGGAATCAGGAGCAGGACTGCGGCCGCTCCTACAATTTGCCCAAAGGAAATGAGCAAAACAACGTAGCCCAGCTCGAGACGCTGGAACCAGTGGTGGCCGTGACTGCGGATGAAGCGTGGTAAGGAGCGCCAGCGAAAGAAGTCAAAGAAATAGGGTCGATCATCAGTAGCAGGGCGCACGTTGAAGGCCCAATCCTTAAAAAACTCATCTCGCTCAGAGGAGAAGATTTTGCTGGCTGCAAGCTGATAGAAAGACCCTTTGAACCCTTCAGGTCCGGTGAGCTCATTGAAGGGTTTTCTCCTGCTGGGGTCAAATCCGGAAAGAGTGTCAATGTCCAGCCAGAGTCTATCGCTGATTTCGATGATCTTTTCAATCTGCGGCGAACGGAAAGGCTGGCGGGCAGCGAGGGTGCATACGGCCAGGTGGTTTCTCAACTGGACCAGACGGTCCATTGTTTCGTGGAGTCCGATTTTTTTCATAGAATCTGCCAGGGTGGCGAGAATTTTGATATTATCCCTGGGTGGCGATTGCAGGCCCCGGGTGATGGTTATGAGACCAGTAGGAGTCAGGTGTTCCAAACAACGAGCCATCCCCTCCACCGTGAAGAGATAGTTTTCATGTAACGACAGAAGCCCGCTCACTCCGGCCGCCATGGACTCGCCACCCACCACCTGGATAATATCGAAATGTTCTTTTGAGTATTCCAGATAGTGCCGGGGCGAGGCCACATGGATCTCCAGGTCGTCACCGTTAAAGCTGTGACCAGCGGCATTTACGAGAGGACCTCGGAAAAGCTCCAGTATCTGGGGATTCTCCACGACTATGGTAATGTGAGAGGCGCCAAAGCGTCTGGCAAGCCAGACATTGACGCCACTGGTCTCGCCTAAAAGCAAGACCTTGGCCCCTGGGATTAAACGGTAGGCCACTGACATGGGGGTGTGGTCCAGGATGGCAGCCTCGTCTTGATCTTTGATGCTGAAAATGGGGCCGGCAGTGTTGCCGTCCGTTAGCAAAAGAGATTGATCCGGGGGAGGGGTTGTAGCCGTGAGTCCGGCAAAAAGGGTGTAGTGGAGGCGAGAGGATTCGAACACGTCCAGCCTGGCGCGCGGCCCATGACGAGTAACCAGGTGGTGCGCATCTCCCTGCTTCTGCCAGCGCTGGAGTTCAGCCAGCATCTTGTGCGGGTCTAGTCTCACTGGCGCAGGCAAAGCCGTCAATTCTATAGCCAAAACAAGACCAGCAAACAGTGGGATACCTGTCCTCCACCAAAAATCCTTTGCCTCTGGCTCAGTTTTCCAGAGGAAAACTGCACCCCAGACCGCCAGAGCAGCAGCCTGAATCAGTCGTGCCGGCGGCAGCCAAAGCATCAAACCTACCGCAATGATAGGGCCAGCGCCACTGCCAATGAGATTAGCCCCGTATACCAGATGCACCGATGAAGAAAAACGGATGAGGGTGAGACCGATAAGGACTCCGGCCAGAAGAAAAGGGAGGAAAATCAAAGCCTGATAACAGATGAGATAGAATATCTGCTCACCGCTGAAAAGAACGTATCGTATGTTGAGCGGCAGGTTTTCTGCGAGGCGGTAACAAAAAGTTATGGTGACGGCCAGGGCGAGAGTGAAGCCGCGGCTCCATGTTAGGAAGCGTGGAAGTAGCCGAGAACTGAACAACCCCAGCCAGGTACCGCTCACCCCGAAGCCCAACAGAGCCAAGGCCACTACGAGATAGGCAAAATGATGCCAGCGGGAGATGGATAGGGTGCGCATCAGGGCCACTTCCAGGCCAAGCACTGAGGCAGAAATAATCGCCACAGCTGCCAACTCCCGCAGGGCAGGCTTGTCCGGAAGAGAGGTGCCGACCGGAATTTGTGAACGCTCAGGGGGGGTGATGCTGGCTCCTTTTTTCAACAAAGAGTTGAATAAATCCAAAATCCGAAGCACGAAGCACGAAACAAATTCCGAGCTACAGATGTGAGATGTGGGATGTGAGATTTACCATCCTTTTCTGGAGTTTATTATCCCACATCTCATATCTCATATCTCACATCCAGCTTGAATTTGCTTCGGATTTCGAATTTGAGTGCAAGCTCTCTATGTGGCCCTTGGCTTACTGCGCTTTTTGCACGGCTCCGGTCATTGGTACAAATCGCACCGGGAGGAGTTCTTTGGTCCACACTTTACCCTGGCTGTCCTTGGTCACTACCATTAAACGCTGGACCTCATAGACCCCTCCAACTGGAATTACCATACGCCCACCTTCACGGAGCTGTGCGATCAACGGGGGAGGGATGTGTCCCGCAGCACAGGTAACGATGATCCCATCAAATGGAGCCTCGTCAGGCCAGCCAAAATAACCGTCGCCTACTCTCACTCTTATCACGCGGTAGCCTAACTTTTGCAGTCGCTGTCGGGCCTCGTTTCCCAGAGCGCTGATAATTTCCATGGAGAAGACTCTGGGAGTCAATTCTGAGAGTACAGCCGCCTGGTAGCCACTGCCTGTACCTATTTCCAGAACCTTGGCATCCGGTTTCATCTTGAGAGCTTCTGTCATGAGCGCCACGATGTAAGGCTGAGAAATCGTCTGGCCATGGCCGATGGGAAGAGGGCGGTCCGCATGGGCCGAACGCTGTCTTGCCCAAGGGACGAAAAGATGTCGGGGCACCTGACGCATGGCTTCCAATACTGCTCTGTCACGCACCCCGGGAGAGCGATGAACCATCTGACTTTGTACCATCAGGGAGCGTTCTCGATGATATTCAGAAAAGCGGGGGGGCGCCCAACTCTTCTCAGCGGGATCTGAGGATTGGACATTTTCATCCCCTTGACTGAGTGTAGGGGTCAGGAGTGAGCAGGCCAGGAAAAGAAGGCTCACGATTAATCCGGCCACTGTCTTAAAGCGGATACATTCCTTCGAATTCATGGTAATCCTATGGCTGTGGAATTTTTTCCAGCGGTTTATATGGCAAGATATCAAAGGCTCTTCCACTGGGTCAAGGAGATGTGGATTTCGGGTTGCGGAATGCGGAATGCAGAAGGCATAGAGCATGGAGCATAGAGCAGAGAGCATGGAGTAAAGTAATGATGTGGGATGTGGGATGTGAGATGTGGGATTAAGGAATAAGTCTTCAACGATTTTACCATTTGACTATTTAACTATTTAACGAATCAACGATTTACCGTTTACCGCTTACTGCTGACACCTGAAACCTTTAATACCTCAATCTGCAATCTACATTCTGCAATCTTAAGTCTCTGGATTTGACTCATGAGTGGCTAGTGGTTAATTTACTAAGCATTACAGTTTGAGGAGGTGAAGCACATGGAACATGAGCCGGGCTATACACCATTGGCCCATCAGGAAGAATGTGACTGTTGTTGCGGCTGTGACAGCTTTGCCGAAAGGGATGATTATCCTAAAGATGAAGAAGGGAGTCCTATCTATAGGCCACTGTGAAGCAATTAACCATGAAAAGTTCAAAGGCCCGCCGAGGCGGGCCTTTTTTATTCTCTCGCCCGAGCCCTGCGGGCTCTCGAGTTCTCAGAGGACACAGAGAACTCAGAGAAAAAGCATTGGAGGATGCTGCCTGATCGCTCAATAACTCCCGCGTCCGCGGGAGGTCCCAAGAAAGCTTTATCGGGACAAAAGGGGAGAATTGATGGTTAGAATAAGCTGACTTATTCTAACCATCAAGAACTTCCCCTTAAATTTAAAGCGATCCTTGAATGCTTTGACGCATAGCCCCGCTCGTTTTGGTGTTTTTGAGCTCTCTGTGATCTCTGTGAGAGGTAGTGAGATGGATTCCGTTGGTGAGAGTGTAACTATGAACTAGTATGATGTCTTGCCAGGAGCCAAAAAGTAGCGGACCCGAGTAACCCTCCACTACCGTATGGTGACTATCACAGCAGCTTACGAGCTTCTCGGGTCCACGTAATTATGATAGCGCATATAAGCTGTTTGAGTCAAGGAAAAAGTCTACCTTGGCTCAAGCGTTTGACCTTCCTTAAAATACGGGTCTTGCCAATTCCCACACTTCGGGCGATCGCCATAATCTGGATTTAAACAGCTCCCGGTGATGAACAAATTCTTTGGGCAAGCGATCGAAGAACTTGTCGAAAAGATCCTCATGAGATCTGGCCTCGAGCACAAATGCATCACGATCCACAGACATGATTTCATAGAATATCTCTGGATCAAAATCCAAGCCTTCCCAATGGATGTCTTCATGACGCGGCATGAAGCCCATGGGGCTCTCCACCCCATGGCCGCGACCACGAACCCGGTCGACAATCCACTTGAGGACCCGCATGTTCTCTCCAAACCCGGGCCACAGAAACTTGCCCTTTTCATCTTTTCTGAACCAATTTACCCGAAAAATCTGAGGAGGATTGGACAGCTGTCGACCCATGTTCAGCCAATGATTCCAGTATTCAGCCATGTTATAGCCACAAAACGGCAACATGGCCATGGGATCTCTCCTCATGGGTGGCAGAGCATCTTCAGCGGCTGCTGTTGCCTCGGATCCCATGGTGGCGGCCAGATAAACTCCATGTGCCCAATTAAAGGCTTGAAAGACGAGAGGAACATTTCTGCTCATTCGTCCACCGAAGATAAATGCGCTCACCGGTACTCCTGCCGGATCATCCCAGGCGGGATCGTAACTTGGACACTGGGCAATTGGCGCGGTAAACCGGGCATTTGGGTGAGCAGCCGGCCTGCCGCTATCCGGGGTCCAATCCTGTCCGGTCCAGTCAATCAGGTGCGCCGGGGGCTCATCTGTCATGCCCTCCCACCACACATCACCGTCATCCGTCAGTGCTACATTGGTGAAAATGCAATTTTCGGTCAGACTCAACATGGCATTGGGATTGGAATCCATTGAAGTGCCTGGGGCCACGCCAAAAAATCCTGCCTCAGGATTAATGGCCCTCAGGGTCCCATCGGGCCCAGGTTTAATCCAAGCGATGTCGTCACCCACGGTGCTAATCTTCCAGTCTTCGAAACCTTTTGGTGGCACCAGCATGGCGAAGTTGGTTTTACCGCAGGCGCTGGGGAAAGCCCCGGTCACATAGGTTTTCTCCCCGTCAGGACTTTCCACGCCCAGGATCAGCATGTGTTCAGCCAACCATCCTTCATCTCTGGCCATGACCGAAGCAATTCTGAGAGCGAAACATTTTTTGCCGAGAAGGGCATTGCCACCATAACCGCTACCAAAGGAGTAAATGGATCGCTCTTCAGGAAAGTGGCTGATGTAGGTGTTTTCCGGATCGCACGGCCAGGGCACATCCTTTTGATCCGGTTCGAGAGGAGCGCCTACAGAATGCAGACAACGTACAAAGGTTCCCTTGTCACCCAGAACATCCAGAGCCGCCTGACCCATTCGGGTCATAATCCTCATATTCACTGCCACATAAGGAGAATCCGTGATCTCTACACCAATATGGGCTATCGGGGAGCCCAGAGGTCCCATGCTAAAGGGAATAACATACATGGTGCGACCGCGCATGCAGCCGTCAAAGAGAGCATGCAATTTTTCTTTCATTTCAGTCGGATGCACCCAATTATTGGTAGGGCCCGCTTCAGCTTTATTCGTGGGGCATACGAAGGTGCGACTTTCCATTCTGGCCACATCTTTCGGGTCCGAACGGCAGAGAAAACTGTCGGGACGCTTCTCTTCATTGAGGCGAATAAACGTCCCGCTTTCAACCATCTGGTTACACAGGTCGTCGTATTCCTCCTGAGAGCCATCACAGATATAAATGCTATCCGGCTTGCAAAGCTGCGCTATGGTCTCAATCCAATCGAGCAGGTTCGTGTTGTTGGTTTTTGCACCAGTGATTTGCATGTCTTTCATCCCACTCCTCCCTTGGAAATGTTCTCTCAGATGATATTGGCAAGCTAATAATAATTGACTTTTTCTCTTGAGGCCACGACTACACCATAAAATGTTGAAGCCTATAGTTAAATTCATTCATAAAATAAAATCCACTTTTTTCTGGAAAAGCGGAATAATTTATGGGAGGTTCTACCTAACATCGAAGATCTGGTCCTGAGGGCCAAGTCAAGTTCAATGGATTAGCCGGTGAAGATTGCGAGGTGTTTTGGAGTACTGGAGTATTGGAGTATTGGAAAAAGCGAAAGCCCGAATTTCCACTTGAATGAGTCCTTTCATTACTCCATTACTCCACCACTCCAACACTCCAGCAGACTGCCGCAAGGGGGAAAGAGTATGGCATCCCCTCCGGAGGGCATTCCAAAGGCGGGTCCTTTGGATCCGGATTGTTTGCTTTTTGAAAGAGGCAAGCACAGACACCAACAGTGAGTGGAGGATACGACCGTGGACCTATACGAAGCCATCAAAGAAAGAAGAAGTGTTCGCAAATTCAAGAGTACGCCAGTTCCCAAAGATCTCATCGAAAAGATTTTTGAAGTCGCTCTGTGGGCGCCCTCAGGAATGAACAGGCAGAATTGGAAATTCTTCGTCCTTGCCGGAAAGCGCAAAGAGGAGTTACTATCAATTTCCTCCACCAGTTTTCAGTACCTGGAACCGCAACTCCAACAGCTGTACGCAGAAAAGCCCAAGATCATAGAGTCCACCCGCAGGTTTTTCAAGCGACTAGGTGAAGCCCCGATTGTAGTCTGTGCTTATTTTGAACCGGCGAACAGTGAGGATGTCACCAGCTTTCAGAACGTGGCTGCTGCCATTCAGAATCTACTCCTGGTGGCACACGCAGAGGGGTTGGGAACCTGTTGGATGACGGGTCCGGTAACCGTTGCCAATGAGATCAGCCGTTTTCTTGGGGTGCAAGATATGACCCTGGTGGCGATAACACCCATGGGGTATCCTGATGAAACCCCGCGGGTACCTCCCCGCCGTCCGGAGCGGGTTGTTTATCAAGGATTTTGAAAAGGCATAGAGCATAGAGCATGGAGCATAGGGTTAAAAATCTTAAATTCGAAATCTCACATCTCATATCCCACATCACTACTGCCTTCGTGTCTTTTCGCGTACTTCGTGGACGAAAATCACCGGTGGGCTAGACGGGAATGGCTACAAGCTTATTTCCTTCGAGTCGATCCAGGCGTGCCATGACAATCTGATTGTCCAGAGAGGCATCAGATGGGACCAACACAGGTAAGTAATTGTCGGTGAATCCACACTGCATGGAACTCCCTTCATCCCGCCTATTTTCCACCAGAACCTGCCGAATTTCTCCTAAAAATCGCTGCAAGAAGGTCAGCCGTTTTGCTTTGTCCAGTTCTCTCAGCGACCCACAGCGCTGACGAATCACTGATGGAGACACCTGCGCGCTCATGGTTGCTGCAGGAGTGGTGGGTCGGGGTGAGTAAGGAAAGACGTGCAAATAGGCTATGGGAAGTGATTCGATCAACCGATAGCTATTCTGGAAGCATTCATCGGTCTCGCCGGGAAAGCCTACCAGCACATCGGCTCCCACAGCCAGAGCGGGAATGCGCTGAGTGGCTTCCAGCACAAGCTCCCGGTAGAAATCGGGGTGATAGTGGCGGTTCATGCGGGCAAGAATAGTGGCATCACCACTTTGTAGTGGAACATGAAGGTGCGGGCAGAGACCGGGCTCATTAGCTATCAGGTCGAGCAAGTCCGAGGTGATCTCACCAGGTTCCAGTGAACTGAGTCGAAGGCGGGGCGGTGGACAGTGCTCAATAATGGAACGGAGCAGATCGATCAAGTCTTGCCGCGGCTTGAAATCCAAGCCCCACTGGCCCAAATGGATGCCTGTGAGTACAATCTCCTGATAACCACGGTCAAGGAATCTCGCCACCTGACCCAAAACGGACTCCAGGTTGATACTGCGGCTACGACCGCGAGCATAAGGAACAATGCAGTAGGAGCAGAAAGCATCGCAGCCGTCCTGAACTTTAAGAAAGGCTCGAGTTCTGTGAGAAAAACCGGAGAAAACCAGAGGTTTGGGGGCGGGAGCTGTGCGGACATCATTTAAGTGCACACATGGTGGCTGATTGTGCTCAGGGCGAGCAAGATAATCCGACAGTGAGAGCTTTTCAGTGGTGCCGAGAATGTGAGTAACTCCTGGGATAGCGGCTATTTGCTCGGCAGCAATCTGAGAATAGCAGCCCATGACCACCACCTTGGCTTCTGGATTTTGACGAAGCGCACGCCGGATCAGTTGGCGTGACTGCATGGCAGCCCGGCTGGTCACAGCACAGGTGTTGATACAGTAAAGGTCGGCTTTACCGGTGAAAGGACGGATCAGAAAGTCAGCCTCTGTTAATTTTTCTTCCAGGTAGGCGGATTCGCACTGATTTACCTTGCATCCGAGAGTTGTCAACGCTACCGTGCTCATCAAAGCACCTGCTCGATGATGCCGCCGCCCAAAACCTCGTCCTCACTATAGAAGACTGCAGACTGTCCTGGTGTAAGGGCTTTCTGGGGCTCGAGGAAACGGACCAGAGTACCTTCGGTAGTCGGCTTTAGTAAGGCCGGTGACTCCCGGTGGCGTGAGCGAACCTGCACCAGTGCCTGCGTCTCCGAAGTGGGTGGAGATGTGGCAATCCAATTAACATCTGTCACCAACATTTCACTGCGTCTGAGGTCGCTCTCACGTCCCACCCTAATAGTGTTGGTCTCAGGCTCGAGACCGATGACGTAGTAAGGGGCCGAGGAAGGAATGCCAAGGCCCCTCCGTTGGCCTATGGTATAGCGGTGGATACCCCCATGTTCGCCAAGTTGTCGTCCTTTACGATCCACGACAGGACCTGGTTCAGGCAGGTCTGATCCCAGGTGCTGTTCCAAAAATGCCCTATAGTCCTTATCAGAGATGAAGCAGATTTCCTGGCTTTCCGGCCGATAATACCCTTGCATCCCAGCGTCTGCAGCCAATTTTTTCACTTCGCTTTTCAGATAGTTTCCCAGCGGAAAGTATGTGTGAGCCAATTGCGCTTGGCCGAGTCGATAGAGGAAGTAAGACTGGTCTTTACTGCGATCTCGTCCACGAAAAAGACGCAAACTGCCGTCAGATTCATCACAAAGAAGCCTGACATAATGGCCGGTCGCCAGGGTGGTTGCTCCCAGTTTAACAGCTTGTTCTCGAAGCAGGGTGAACTTGATGCTTGGATTGCAGATTACGCAGGGGTTAGGGGTCTTACCCCGGCGGTACGCCTCCAAAAACGGTTTTATTACCTGCTGGCGGAAGGGCTGACGAAGATCCACCACGTGGAGGGGGACATTCATTCGGGCTGCTAGCTGGACAATATGTTCGCCGGGCTCCGGTGAATCTTCTGGGCGCAGGATCATGTGCAGAGCCAAGACCTCGTGCTCATGCTCTTTGAGCAGCAGGCTGGTCACCATGCTGTCCACGCCGCCACTGACTGCCACTGCCACGGTTGCATTTGCTTTGGGTTTATGAGCGTACAATTCTCTGATTTGATCGCTGGTTTCGGTTCGGGAAGAGCGGATGTGGCTGCCGGTGTCGTTGAGGCTCAAGGGATTTGTTTGCGGCTTATGCTTCCTCATAGGGCCTCAGCCCGATCGATGCTCACGATCATGGCCCTTACCGGACAGGTGTTCACGCAGAGTTCGCAGCCACTACACTTCTCGGGGTCGAACTGCACATGCATACTTGGCCTTTCAATGTGAAGGGCCCCGGTAGGACAGACAGCGGTGCAGGCGCCACACTCGAAACACTTGTCCATGTCTCTTTGAATATCCTGAGCCACTGTATCCACAGTGACTCCCCTCCGCTCAAGATAGCGGATGCCGCGATTGTAATCATTGCGGCTCTGCCCCTGAAGTTCCATGACCACCATACCTTCGCGACGGGGGTAGACAGTGGCCTTGAGTATATTGAAGGTTAGGTCATAGTCACGCACCAGATTAGCGATGATGGGTTCATTAACAATATCCTTGGAAAAACGCAGAACAAGCATCTTGGAGTACATGGCAATCCTTTCTTAATCCGTATAATTCACGGGAACAGTAGACTTTCCGTTACTAGTACGGGCGAAAGTCCACTGTTTCACTGATTTATTAGCACCGTTTGATATAAAATATATAATCTACCTTGTCAAACTTTTCTCGAGCAGCCACCTTGCTTCATAATGTGTGAATTGTGCTCCTGATGCTTATAGTAGTGCAGGGTATACCCTAATGTTGTGCCATTTGCAGATATTGAGTATAGTTCAAATTGTATGAAAGCGAAGGAAATGCAACCGAAGCACAATCTTACGGCTTGGAGTTACTAATGGATACTTTGACCCCATTTCAACGACGTCTGGAAAAGGTAAAGAAACTGCTGCCCGAAAAACCTTATGACACCTTCCTGGTCTCAGAGCCGTGGAATCGGGCGTATCTCAGTGGTTTTTGGGCAGAGGACATGCAATTGACCGAATCCTCCGGTTTCCTTTTCGTTACCGAGAAAGCTCAAGTGCTGGCCACGGATTTTCGCTATCAAGAACAAGCTGAAAAGGAAGCTCCTGATTTTCAAGTGGTTATCTATAAAGAGAATCTCGCCAATATCCTGCCGGAGATCTTCGCGAGCCTTGGCACCCACACCCTTGGTTTTGATAACCACCATCTCACCTATGAGCGGGTTATGAAGATTCAAGAGGCCCTGCAAGAATGGCATCCGCAAGGAGAGTTGCTGCCTGGGGGCGAGTTGGTGGAGGGTTTGAGAATGGTCAAAGAACCCGAAGAAATCCAGGCCATTCGTAACTCTCTGGCCTTGACCGAATCTGTTTTGGAAACCATAGTGGCAGAGGCAGAAGTTGGAAAGACAGAAAAACAACTGGCCTGGCGCATCGAACAACTCATGCGAGAAGCGGGCGCTGAGGCGATCTCATTCCCGCCTATAGTGGCCTCCGGGCCCACCGCTGCCATGCCGCACGCCGTGGTCAGTGATCGTCAGCTTGGGGAGTCAGAGACAATCATTATTGATCTGGGCGCCAGGTTGGACCACTACTGTTCGGATATGACCCGGACACTCATTCTCGGAGAGCCTGACAGTAAAGCGCGTGAGGTTTATGGTATTGTCCGGGAAGCTCAATTACGGGCCATGGCTGCAGTGCGAGCCGGTATTGCTTCTTTAGAAGTGGATCGCGTGGCCCGTGATTATATTGCCCTTGCCGGCTATGGGGATAATTTTGGTCATGGTCTGGGTCATGGTATTGGGCTGGCGGTGCACGAGAGGCCGGGATTCGGAAAAAGCAGTTCCATGGTGCTTGAGGAAGACATGGTGGTCACCATCGAACCAGGGATTTATCTTCCCGGTTGGGGTGGGGTCCGACTGGAAAATATGGTGAGAGTAACTGCGGATGGCTGTGAGAACCTGAACCAGAACGAGTTTTTTTATTCATTTTAAAAAAAGGCACAAGGTGCAAGGCGCAGGGCATAAGGCAAAAACAATCAAAGAAAACTTGTCCTCTCCTTCTGCCTTACGCCGTGCGCCTTATGCCTATGTGTGAATGAATGATGACAAAATTTTTTGGAGGATTTTGAAATGGAAGAAGAGAGCTATCGCATTGAAAGTGATTCCATGGGTGAGGTGCAGGTTCCGGCAGCAGCCTATTATGGGGCCCAAACCCAGAGAGCGGTGCAGAATTTCCCCATTAGTGGTCTCAGGTTTCCTCGGGAATTCATTCGCGCTATGGGTCTGATAAAACGGGCTGCGGCTCGGGTGAATCTCGAATTGGGCTTTCTCTCCCAAGAGGTGGCCGGAGCCATCATCCAGGCAGCTACCGAGGCGACAGAGGGTGAGTTGGATGAACAGTTTCCTGTGGATATTTTTCAGACAGGGTCCGGCACCTCCACCAATATGAATGCCAACGAGGTCATTGCCAATCGTGCCATTGAAATTTTGGGTGGTGAAGTGGGTAGCAAGACGCCAGTACACCCGAATGACCACGTTAATCGAGGACAGTCTAGCAACGATGTCATCCCCACTGCCATTCATCTGGCCCTGGCTGAAAGCATCAAGTATGGCCTGCTACCAGTGCTGATAGACTGCCAGAAGGAGCTCGAGGCCAAAAGTGAACATTTTGACCACATTGTCAAGATCGGGCGCACCCATCTTCAGGATGCCACCCCGGTGCGTCTGGGGCAGGAGTTCAGTGGTTACGCCCGTCAAATGGAGTTGGCCCGGGCACGTATTGAACAGGCCTTGGACGGTCTGATGGAATTGGCCCTGGGGGGTACAGCTACCGGAACGGGGCTGAATGCGGTGGTTGGCTTTGCCCCGAAAGTCATAGCCCAGTTAGCGGAGGAAACCAATCTTCCTCTGGAGGAGGCCAGAAATCATTTTGCCGCCCAGGGGGGCCAGGACGCGCTGGTTGCTGCTAGCGGTTCTCTCAGAGCGTTGGCGGTGACAATCACAAAAATCGGCAATGACCTGCGCTGGTTAGCTTCTGGACCACGATGTGGGTTGGGAGAACTTCATCTTCCTCCAGTGCAACCAGGCTCCTCAATCATGCCCGGCAAGGTCAATCCGGTCATCATTGAATCTCTTCTCCAAGTGGCAGTTCAAGTCATGGCCAATGACTGGGCCGTAGCTATTGGTGGGCAGGCTGGAAACCTGGAACTCAACGTCATGATGCCGGTGATGGCGTACAATCTGCTGCAATCTGTTATGTTGCTTAAAACCGGGATTGGTAACTTCACGGAAAAATGTCTGCAAGGGCTTAGGGCCAATGAAGAACGGTGCCGGGAGTTGGTGGAAGAAAGTCTGGCACTTTGTACTCCCCTGGCCCCTGAGATAGGCTATGATAGAGCAGCCCACATAGCGCACGTGGCCTACGAGAGTGGCAGAACAGTACGAGAAGTGGCATTAAAGTTAAAGGTTCTCCCGGAGGAAAAGCTTCTCAAGATATTAGATGCTGAAGAGATGACTAAACCTGGTGTCCCAGGCAGTAAAGATTAGACATTTCGCATTTCACATTGAACATCTAAAATTGTTGATTGCGCAGTAATAATCATGAAATCAGTTTGCTGAAACACGAAATGATAAATGTGAAATGCGAAATGCCAGATGAGCAATGTTTTGTGCTCAAGGATGTTGTCTGATATAGTGCCTCTGTAACCCCACAATGTATGGTGCCGATGGCAAAAATTATTGAGTTTGGCAACGGCCGCAAGGGTGATGACAATCTTATTTGTCGTAAACCCCTGGAGTTTCGTCGCGGTGACTGGCGCCAAGGGCAGATACTGCAGTGCCTTCGGAGCGAGGCGGAGAAATACCAGACCCATCGGCATCAGGCCATTACCAAGGGCCACAGCCATCTCAGCTTTGTTCCCGAACACTTCAGTTTGGTGGGTGGCTGCGACTATACGGTCATGGGACTTTATCGGTGGAGGGAAAGTGAGGAGCGAGCCAGGGAGTTTTACCAGTTGGCAGGTCTCATGGAATGTGTGGTCAATAGCTCCTCGCCGCTGTTGCGTACTGACTTGTTGCGCAGAGTCTACAAGACCATAATGGATTTGCGGCACAGTCTCAATTTCTCCTGGAAAGGGGACTCCAGCCAGTTCCTCTTGCCCTTGCATCCAAACTTTTATCGCCGTAGTGATTTCTTTGCTCAAATCCAGCAAGCTGACACCCTAAAGGTTCTCTATGAAAAAGTGGAACATGAGACCAAGGTACAGTTTGATCTGCTAGCCGCCGAATATGTCTTCTATCTACCCCAGAGAATGGTTGACGAGCCAGCTTAGACCTATGATCCCTCAACTTTAGTTCAAGCTCTCTTTAGACTCTGAGAAAAGTAATTGACAAAAGACCATAATTCGATAGAATTAACGGCAAGTTATCCCAGCTTCGTCTTCTGCTGCCGTGGTACACTTTTCTGCTTGGTAGAGTTGTGGCTCGGGAGGAGATGAAGATGAGAGGAGTGCGAGAATGCCTACCTGGCCCTATCGGTTTCAGTTGAGTCTGCAAGATCGATTGCGGCGATCTGTGTACGAGGTCCTGAGAGACCAGATGGATATGTACCTGATACAGTATGGTCTCATCGATTCGTACTGGAACTTCTGCGAGGCTAAAGAACCTTACCCATTCGTACCAAAACGAGAGCTCAAGCCCCGGGCTCGGGTGGCGGAAATAGAGCACATTTATCACAATCACTTTCTGGTAATGTTTTGCGAAGGAACCATTCCGGGTTGGTACAAAAAATATATCCGTTTTTTCGATTCCAACAAGGTTACCAAAGAAGGGATCGCCGAGCTGGCCTACATTCAATTGCACAAAAAGTACACCAAGAACTTGCGGTACTTCGAAAACCCGGGTTTTGAGCATCTGGTGCTGGACCTACTGCCGGTAGACTATGCCCTGTTGATTCAGAAAGATCCCACCATCAAAACCAGAACCCGTTATGCCATGACTCACTTCCATGTGAAGATTGACTGGCCCATTGACAACGCTACTGAAGAGATGGCCCAGCAACTGCGTTACATTGCCAAAGATCTTTACGAGATAGACGAGAAGTACGCTGAAAGTCTGAACAACAAGCTGTTTGAGAATTATGGCTTTCACTATGCAGTGGGAGGTCGTCGCACTGCAGCGGTGGTGGCGGCGCAGTTTCTCAAGAAAATGGAATTCATCTCCACAGTCTACGTTGCCAGTTCCGAATCGCGCACGCTTACCCGTCTCAGCGAGCGTGGAGTAACCAGATATGTATTGATCAAGCTCCCCACCGATGAAATTTCCCGCTTGGCCTCGGACAACCGCATGAAATTTAGCAATTTCGTGGAACGTTTTATTATCGACATTCAGGATGACTTTGGGGTGGGAGTGTTTCAAGTGGTCTATCGCAATACCATCCATTCAAAGCCGCCCGAAGATGGCAAGTTGAGGGAAATGAGGCCAGATTTCCAGTGGCTGACCGTGAGCGATCAGCTGCTGGTTCCCCTCCCCGGTCATAACGACATTTACCCCGTGCCCTACAGCACCATCTACACACCTGACTTCGGAGATCCCGAGCTGATCTAACCCTTCACCCTCCCCATATCTCCCTGTACTAACCACGGAGACAGAGGGCGAGTCTAAATCCTAAATCCGAAGCACGAAGCACAAAACAAATCTAAAATCCGAATTCTCAAATGTTCAAAACGTAACTGGCCAAAAAGACTTGTCCAGTGTTTCGGTCATTTGGATTTCGGTAATTCGAATTTGTTTCGGATTTCGAATTTGAGTGGGGGCGCACTACCACTGTGCTCTCTATACCTCTGAGGTGAACCTGCACTTTGACCCTTAACCTCACCCCTTATCCCCTTCAAGCACCACCGGTAGCGGGGTATCCAGGTAGATCTCCTTCGGACTGACCCTGGCGCCATAAACAATAATATTCACGCCAGCCTTATGTGCCCGGTGGAGCGCCTGAGCGTAGGCTGGGTCAATGTGAGCAGCCGGGGAAAAACGTTGGGCATCCTCCCTTTGAACCACATAGAACATGGTGGCCCGATGGCCTTGGTGAAGAGCATCCATCAGTGCCTGTAGATGCTTGCGTCCCCTGGCAGTGGGGGCGTCAGGGAACAGTGCCGTACCATCTTCCACCAGAGTTACGTTCTTGACTTCCAGAAAGAGTGACACCCCACCCCGAACCAAGCAGAAGTCAATCCGACTGTGCCCCAATTTCACCTCCCTCAAGAGTTTGTCGAAGGGGCCCAACTCAGGGATCATTTTGTCACTTGCTGCCTCAGCCAGCAACCGGTTAGCGGTGAGGGTGTTGACACCCACCCAGGTTGAAGGCAGGTGAATCAACTCCCAGGTGTAGCGAGTCTTACGCCTAGGATCATCTGCGGGTGATAGCAACACCTCTCTGCCAGGAACGTTACAGCCCTTCATGCTTCCCGAATTGGGACAATGAGCCGTGACCAACTGGCCGTTTTCAAGACGGACCTCAGCGAGAAACCGTTGATAGCGACGAATCAAAAAACCCCGTATTAAAGGTGACGAAAAGCGCACTGCAATTCTCCTAGTGGAAGGTGTGCAGCAACCTCCCTCATGACGGGTGGATGAACTGAACGCATCAAAGTGATTGACTACTTCCCTCTTTCTATATTAACTAAGAGTGCCTGCCGCAAGAATTTTCCATACCTTGATTTTCGCCATCTTGCTACCAGCAGGCGAGCGGTCCTTTGACTCTGTGAGAGATCAAGATCAATGGCGAATTCCCCAAGAACCAAGAGGAACCGCTTCATCACTCCTGTCAACCTGCCGATCCTCAGCTTTGCGGGTCTGATTCTGGTTGGTACCTTACTCTTAATGCTGCCATATGCTGCCAACGGACCGAGGCTCGCACCGGTGGATGCCCTGTTTACTGCGACCTCGGCAACATGTGTTACCGGTCTAGTGGTGGTTGATACTGGTAGCCGGCTGAGCCTCTTCGGCCAGTGGGTCGTACTGGTACTCATCCAGTGTGGCGGGTTGGGCATAATGACTTTTTCCACCGTGCTCATAATGCTCATGACCGGCAGATTTTCTTTCATACAGCGCAGTGTCATCCAAGACACCTTCACCCATGGTCCGGACACCAGGCTCCCCTCACTGGTTCTCCACGTGGTGATATTCACCCTGGTGCTGGAGGCGGCTGGGGCTGCTTTGCTTTTCCTCCGCTTTTCCGGGATGTACCACCCGGGCAGGGCTCTTTACTTGGCTGTTTTTCATGCGATAAGCGCTTATTGTAATGCCGGTTTCTGCCTGTATTCTCAGAGTCTTATGGATTTCAGTAGTGATCCGTTAGTGAGCCTGACTGTGGCTTTGTTGATTGTCTGTGGTGGTATTGGATTCCTGGTGATGCTGGAGTTGAAAAGCATACTGTTTAGATCACAAAAAGTACGCCGGGCCAGGCGGATTTCAGTGCACTCCAAGCTAGTGCTAACGCTCACGGCTCTCCTGTTGATAGTCGGCACCCTGGGATTCCTGATCCTTGAATGGAATCATTCCATGGCAAGACTTTCTTTACCGGCGAAGGCACTGGCTGCCTTCTTTCAATCAGTGACCGCAAGAACCGCGGGGTTCAATACCTTAGATTTTGGCAAGATGGCAAATGTCACCTTGCTTTTTACCATCCTGCTCATGTTCATTGGAGCCGCTTCAGGATCCACAGGGGGCGGAATCAAAGTCAACACCTTGGGGGTTCTTTTTGCCCTCAGTCGGTCACGGCTTCGGGGTGAGGAAGCGACGAGTATTTTCCGCCGCACGTTAACAGCTGAAACTGTTGGACGAGCTATCTCCGTGTTCGTTGTGGCCGTAATAGTTATCTATGCTGCCACCATGGCTCTCACTGTAAGTGAATTGGGGACCACTATCCACCAAGAGAGCAGGGGACTTTTCCTTGAACTTCTCTTCGAGGTGGTCTCTGCTTTTGGCACTGTGGGGCTCAGTGTGGGGATCACCTCAAAGCTGAGCACTTTGGGCAAGTTGGTCTTGGTTGTGGTGATGTTTGTCGGGCGGCTGGGACCACTCTCCATAGCTGTGGCTTTAAGCGGGAGGGAGTCTCGGTCCAAGATACAGTATGCAGAGGAGAATGTCATGATTGGTTGAGTCAAATAGGACAGCTATTTGAAATCAGCCGCAAACCATTGCAGCGCTTCAACAAAATTTTGCTAAAGGATGCATTATGGGACAATTTGCTGTTATTGGCATGGGAAATTTCGGCTACTATCTTGGGCGCTATCTCTATGAAAAAGGCCATGAGGTCATCGCCGTGGATATCAATAAAAATCAAGTGCAAAAGATTAAGGATGCTGTCAGCCAAGCCGTTGTGGCTGACGCTACCGATCGGGAAGCACTGGAATCCCTGGGTCTTAGTCAAATGGATGCGGCGGTGGTCTGCATTGGTACGAGAATGCAAGCGAGTATCCTAGCAACTCTGCACCTGAAAGAGCTGGGGATAAAGCGTATTCTCGCCAAGGCGACCAGTGAAGAGCACGGAAGAATTCTCAGGAAAGTTGGGGCGACCGAGATTTTCTTCCCAGAGAAAGATCTGGCCATAGGGGTCGCGAGTAAATTGGACAATCCAAACATGTTGGACTACCTGCCTTTTATTGAAGGCTACAGCATCATGGAAATGGCACCTCCCAAAGAATTTGTGGGTAAGAAATTGAAAGAACTGGATTTGATTAACCGGTTTGGCATTCAAGTATTAGCGATTAGGGAGATCCTGCCAGAGGGAATGATTCTCATACCTGGAGCTGACTTTCAGGTAAAAGATAGCCATGCCCTCATTGTTTTGGGACCTAATGAGACTCTGGAGAAGATTAAGGAGACCTAGAGACTCATCTGCTTCCCGCCTGGACAAGAATTACTTGACCAGTGTGGAGTAGATTGGAACGCATGTCGTTGAGGGTCTTGATTTCAGTCACAGTGGTATTGAAGCGTTGGGCGATCAGCCAGAGTGAGTCGCCCCTTTTTACCTGGTAGTGCACAGTCGATCCTACTCGGGGCGAAGGGGTGCTCTTGGCCATTACAGTATGGCCGCGGAGGGGAATCTTTAAGCGCTGACCCGCCCGGATCCGACTAGCACTGCGTAGGTGATTGGCGTGCACTATGCGTCGCACTGACACTCGGTACTTCAAGGCGATTTCAGAGAGGGTTTCGCCAAAGCGCACCCTGTGGATCACATAAGCGCGTTTTGGGGGTTTCCAGCCGGGAACCTCCTCCAACTTGGCAAGGAATGTCGTGCGGGTGTCTGCAGGTAGCTTCAGGGTGAAGGGGTAATTTGGGGTGACTTTATATCGCAAGGAGGGATTCAGCTCCTCCAGAGTTTTAGCCGGTACATTCAGGACCCGAGCGATATCTTGCAACCGCATCTGTCGGCTGACCTGCACCTGTTCTATCCTCAATGGCTGGTCAAGTTCCAAGTCGTAAAAACCGTACTTCTCAGGATCTTTGATGATATGGAGTGCAGCAAGAAAGCGAGGCACATAACGAGCGGTCTCCAGTGGGAGCCGTGGGTAAAGATCCCAGAAATCATCAAGATAATTCACATGCTGTTGCCGAATCACCCGCAGCACGTTACCCTCACCACAGTTGTAAGCTGCCAGAGCTGTCGTCCAATCGCCGAAAAGCCCGTGCAGAACTTTTAGGTACGCAATGGCGGCCTGGGTAGACTGTTCAGGGTCCATCCGTTCATCCACCCAGCGGTCGCGGCGGAGATCATAACGGTAGGCGGTGGAGGCGATGAATTGCCAGAGTCCGAGGGCTCTGGCCTTGGAGAATGCCTTGGTTTTAAAACCGCTTTCGATAAGTGGAAGCCAGGAAAGATCTTCAGGGGTGCCAGCTTCCCTCATTCGCTCCACGATGTAAGGTCTATACCTGCCTGAGAGCCTGTAGGATTGGATGAAAAAGTTTCTCTCTTTGGTTTGAAAGCGTTTTATCTCTCTGGCCACATATTGGTTCATCGCCAGTGGCATTTCCCGGCTGTGGCCCATTTGGAGGTGAGATCTGGAGGCATAGATCTCCAGAATCCGTTTAGAGATAAGGAGACGAAGGTCTTCCTTTTGCTGGGTGATCTCCGGATCATCCTCGTTTTGAATACTGAAAATGATTTGGTAACTCTGATCGAGAGACTGTATCGCTCTATCCGGGTCACCGCTACTCCGGTACTCTAAGGCTTCCTGATAATAATATAAAGCGTCGTCCACACGCTTCTGATCAGTATAAGGCTCTTCTTCGGAGCCAATCTCTGGCTGTGATTCGCCGTTTGCGGAGCTTTCCTCCTGAGCCGGAGATGAAGCCAATAACTTCTCTTCCTCCTCACTGCTTACATCTGCAGGTGCTCCATCTGATGGATCGGATGTCTCCCCAGTGGTAGGTTCCGTAATCTGGGATGGCTCTTCAGGGCTGGAGGTGTCACCTGGCCGGAGAACAATAGAAGACTGAGTACATGAGACCGTGAAAAGGAGAAGGCCGAGCAGAGCTAGAAAGAGACCACGTGCCATTGGGAATAGGACCTCTTGACTGAGAGTTTGCGTTGGATAATCCTGGCCGTACGAAAGAATTAGCGACCACGAGGTGCATGATTGATGCCAACGTTGTGATGATCTGTACGAGACCACTCCTGACGAAACAGCGGTCACCATAACAGAAATCTTTTGAAAACACTACAGAAAAGGGATTTCCAAGATGGTGATAGAGATGCCGTTTTTTTTCACCAAGTGACACTTTTGGACTCCAATCGAGGTTTTAGTGCGGTCCTTTTTATTGATGTTACTAGGGGATAACTATTGAGAAACAAAGATAAAATACGGTTTCATCACAGATTGGCACGAAGTTTTCATTGAGGATGTCGTGGGGGAGGTATTTGTAGAACGGAAAACAGAGCGAGCAACCCTTCAAATTGCTCCAGGGAGATGTTTTCTGGTAGATAGGAGGCTGAGATGAACTCCCCCACTTTCGTCCAGAAGAGAGAACATCCAAGAGTCCCGGTGAGCTGGCCCGTAACCATGGTGACCCCTGAGGGGGATATCGACGGCATAATGGAGAACATTAGTGCCGGGGGGGCCTATATCCGCTGCGGGACACCGCTCTTGCAAAAAGATCTTTTCATCCTGTCGATCCTGTGTCAAGACCGAGAGCATTCATGGATAGGGGCAGAGGTGGTGTGGATAGATATTCCCCTCAGCGCAGATTCAGATGCCAGGGCTATTGGCATGGGCATACGGTTCACTAATATCTCTGCAGAGGACCTCCAGTTTGTTAGCAATGTTGTCTCGGAGCTGAGCTAGTTTAAGGTCAGCAGCTCTAGATTTCATCCCTTTTACGAAGCTAGGTGGTAGAGCCCATCACCTCATCAGATCCGCTGTACTACCAGTTCACCGTTTAACTTGGGACTAGACCGCTCAAGACCCCCCAATCGATGGCAGCGACCATGCTGCTTATTCAACATCGAAAACCTGATCCTTGACTGAGGTTTCAGTGTTCCCGCCTTCGCCTCAAGGGCTTCGGCGCGGCAAGCAGTTTCCCCAACTGCCGCTTCACTTGAGACGAAATCTTCGACAGGTTGTAGTATTGAGTTTCTTTTTCCTGACACCTGACACCCGACACCTGAAACCTTTTGATAAGGAGAGATAGCACGTTACATTTGCTTTCAGGCCATGGTATATAAGGAGGCCAAGAATTGACCCTGAGGGATAGTACAGTGAATTGGTTGCTGAAAGTCGTATTCTTGTCCGCTCTGGGATTGCTCATCGGTTGTACAACCAGCCAGAGCAAGCAAGCCCGAAGAGTTGAAAAGTCTGGCTTCCTCGGCGATTATTCAATGCTTCGCCCGGGCGGCGAGGGAGAAGCGCTGCTCTTTTATGAAAATCCTGAAGCTAATTGGCCTGCCTACAACAAGATTTTCTTGGCCCCCGTAGCCTACTATGGCGGACGTGACACTTACCCCAAAGGCTATACGCGTGCTGATTTGCAAGAACTGGTGAACCGCTTCTACTACATCCTCTATAATGATCTAGCGGAAGACTATCAGATGGTGGACGAACCGGCCCCCCACGCCCTGCGCATCCAAGTGGCGCTCACCAGTGTGGGGGAGTCTTCTCAGACGGCGGATTCTGTCTCGGCAGTGGTGCCGTTCATTGCTAATCCCATTAGGAATTTTGCGGGATCTGTGTCGGGTGAAACTATTCTCGCGGGGCAGGCGAGCATCGAGGTAAGGATTACCGATGAACTTACCGGGAAACTACTCTATGCAGCCGTGGACCGACGGGTGGGACAGAGGACCATGAGCAGCACAACGAGTCGATCGGCCGACGTTGAGGAGATTATGTGGTACTGGGGAGATCTTGCCAGATATAGACTTTGCATGCTGCGGGGAGGGGAGAAATGCATCAGGCCGGAGCAATGATTGCAGAGACCCCAAACTCTTAGCCCGGATTATTCATGAATAATCCGGGCTAGTTCCCAACGAACGTGCCATTCTTAAATTCACCTATTAACTCTCTACCGTCAGGATAGATCATCTTCCCTAGTCCGTGGGGAACATCATGTTCCCATGAACCCACATATTTACGGCCGTCGGTGAAGGTCATGGTTCCTTGTCCGTGCCACTCACCATTTTGCCATTGACCCTCGTATCGTGCACCGTCAGGGAAGGTCCAAACCCCCAGCCCATGAGGCTTGTCATTTTGCCATTGACCCTCATATCGTCCGGCATAGGGGTTGGTCAGAGTGCCTTGTCCGCTCCGCTTACTGTCTTGCCATTGACCCTCATATCTTGCACCTTCTGGATAGGTCATGGTGCCCAGTCCGTTCTTACAGTTCCCTCGAAGACAACTTCCCCGTGTGCTGCACGCCGCAACAGAAAAACCGATCGCTAAGAGAAAGAGGGCCAATAGATACCTCTTCACCGGATACCTCTCTCCTTATATATGGGGCGCTGTCTGCAGTTCCTCGGTGCTACCTATGGAGGTGGGGTAAGACACATGAGGCTTAGGAGCAGGAATTGCCATTCAGCAGCCGGTTGCAGATCTCAGTTACGATATATCCGGCTAGAGGCCCGATTATCGCCTGTTCTGATCTTGTTAAGAGGGTAGGGACCTACCTCAACAATTGTTCTATCGTCTGTTTCATCCCTGACGACTGCGTTCCATGTGGATTTCTCATAATCGTGCTTGGAAGTTACCAGATATCTATGGCCAGCCGCAGCCAATATGGTAATATCCACATTCTGTAAAGAGGTGTGGGTGAAAAATACTTGATAATTATAAGACTCACCAAAGACCGTAGGCGCTGATCTCCCGGAAAAAGACACGGTTACATGATGCTCACCGGGAAGAATCTCAAGCGTAACGTTGCCAAAGGTATCTTTTCCATCTGGGCTTTTCGTCTCATTTACAGAATTGATCTGTATGGTCTCCCCTTTACAGATAAGTTGCGCGGTTTTGTCACTGGTCAGTTGCGGGCCTTGGTATAATCTGTAGGTCTTTTTGGATGGACCGCAGCTTGCCAGATAGATCATAAAAAGAATAGCTGCCAGAACAGTTATTAAACGTGAGCTGTGCTTGCATTTGAATCTTGGCATAGTATTTACCTCCCATTCGTAGCGGGATTTTCGGAAGGCCAGTCTATGTATGATTTGTGATTTGTCTTTCGGACTCCACCTTTCGGGCGGGTTCCCAGTTTCAGATTGTAGATTGCAGATTGAGGAGCATACACAGTCCTAAAGGCGAGGTACTATGTTTTAAATCTACAATCTGCATTCTTAAATCTAAAATCCTCTTGGGGCAGGCCAAAGCGAGGTTCTCTGGGCCCGGATTCTTTGTTGAAAATGATAACATTCTTCTTCACTTGTGGAAATGAGGAATTCGAATAAAAGAATATAAGTGCAGATGAGGATGACACAAAAAAGTCATGGCCTTAACCCGGATATTTCGTGAATTCACGCCTTGGCGTGACTGCGACCACGAAACTGGGAACCCGCTCGCGGGACTGAGCGGCTTGTCTCGGCGAAGCTTTAGCGAAGACGGAAGCGCGGCGAGCGCGAATTATATCGCCGTCCTTCCGGGCGTCCTCGGGTGTAGGTCCCCGCGACGTACCGTTCAGGTACGGAAACCAATCCCGCGGTACCGCGGGACGGTTGCCCGGTGGCCCGCCCATCTTCGTGGTCTCGCGACAGCAGTTCATGAAATATCCGGGTTAGAAAACTGAAGGGAGACAAAGGGGTAAAGCAGTGAGGATAGTACTCGCTGCTATGAAATATCCGGGCTAGAGGTCTGTTTCGATACATTCCTCTAAAACTTTTTTCAGAGCCTTTCTGGCAGTTGTCACGCGGGTGGGAACACGTTCTTTGTTTCTTAGAAACTTGGAAACAGCTGTAGAGATAAGCCAGCGGTCTTGATCAGCGATATTGGTAAAATTGACGCCAATGATAGGTAGAGTAAGTTCATTATCCACGATATCCGCGGTTGACCAGACCACCTGCGCCTCAACCATCAGGGGGCGGTCCAGTTCAGGGACTCTGATGGTCATCTCAAAAACTTCGTGTAAAAGAGGTGGGTTTGGAAATCGGAGTGTGGCGCCGCCTGCACTGACATTAAGTGTGACTCCAGCAACGACACCTTTATCGGTTTTGATAGTAACAGCCCATTCGATTCTGGCTCTGGGGTAGCGGCGTCTTTCAATAAACTGAGGATCCATTCAGGTGCCACCTTAAGCAGTGAGGTCCTCCCCAGGTCGATCTAGGTCCGTAATCTCTAGATGATCCTCGACCAAAGCTGAGATCATCTCGTGGTCGGTAGTTTCAACTTTTGTGAATCTAACCCCCATGCCGCGCGGCTTAATCTCTTCATCGGAGCTGGAAGGATTTGACCAAACAACTTCAGCTATGGCCTGTACCCGTGGAGAGAGGAGGGATACACTGATAGACATTTCAAGGACTTCGTTGGGTTTCAGAGGTTCACGGCAACTGATAAACGCACCAGTGTAACTGACATCTTTCGTCTCACCCGCCATGAGTCCGCGAGAGCTTTTGATAATGACCGGCCATGAAACCACTGCTCTGGGGTGTTGACGTCTTTCTCTCCCCGTTGGCTTATCCATAATCAATCAGCCCTTTTCAGTTCATTTCAGTTCTCTGCCAGACCCATCAGCAGGCTTAACCAATGAGCCGCTATGATCAAATGTCAGCGATGGTTCAGCTTGCCTTAGATGCTCACACTGCAACGTCTGTGCCACACTACTCTCTAAAATTGGTTTTTCTGGTGCTATTTCGGCATGTTTTATCTAAATGAGGGTGTGCAAATACCAAAATAAAGGATTGAGTGGAGAAAAAATCTGAAGGGAAGGCACCAATACAGACTGCACGCTCCCGACCCGGGCTAGATTACCACTACCATAAACAGGAGCGTTTCTTGACAAACAAATATTCCGCCTCTGCGCTGCCTTGGGTCGCACCCGCAGCGTAAAAGGCCTTTGCGAGATGCTCCGGCCTGCCGTAGAGATAGCCGCCGCCAAGATCATCTGTCAGAGCCACAACCACATCGCCAGGGGAAAGCATGTAAGCGTCCTCGGTACCGTAGAACACCCCAGGCTGCCTCTTAATGGTCTCGACCTGCTCTTGAGTTACATCCAGTATGACCCCAGATGGCAAGGTAACCGGGGCGGCCGAGACAGGGCTGATAAGGCCCAGTTGCAGCATGGACAGTACTAACGGGAGCAGGAGTATTCCAAATTGTAGGCGGTTGACCTTCATACTATCCCACCGTTCTAAGGACAATCTGGCAGCAGACAAACAGCTGCCTCTTACCATATGATGGTACTATCATTTTGTAAAGCCTAGGTGAGGTGGGTGGCCGAGGAAAGACAAAACATGAAAAGCCCCTCGATAGTCTGACTAGGCAGGATCGAGGGGCTTGTAAAAGCCCCCACTGACTACCCCACGGAGAACATTCCCGGTCCCTCGCAGACAGCCTATGGGGGGTTAGGGCTAAGCAGCCCGTCATACCTGCGGATCAGCATATGAAAATCGTGTGATCCAGTCAATCGGTAAAACCACCATTTTTCAGTTCAAACCCGGATATTTCATGAAATATCCAGGCTAGATAAAAAACCCCCCAGCGTCATGCCGCTGGGGGATTTTGGGGGAGGGTGGGGGTGGTTAGAGCCTAAGTAAAGTGCTCAATGTGCGGCCACTGCTACATACGGCCGCATCTCGATGTCTGCCTGGACCCCTCTGTTGTCCACCTTGAGTACAATACAGGGGTACTTGTTCTGAGATACCCTTTTTATCTGGAGCTGTCTTTCATTGGCGCTGAAAACTACTAACATTACTACTGCCGTGGCAAACAATGCTGCAATCACAATCCAAGTCTTAATCACTTTGATTCTCATAGTGCCCCGCCCTCAAAAGTAAACCGTGCCAGCCAAAAATAAATCTATTTCTTGGGTAGAAAAGTTGTCAATGTATGTCGTCGTCCGCCCCTGTAAAAGCACTAAAGATACCAAACATACAAAAAAACAAAAACGTCCCCAAAATACATCAACTTACCTGAGTTGGGCTGAATTATGATCTCTTGCCAAATTGCCACATTTGGCCATATAACAAAAGTCAGGTTGGCCTTTTAACCAATTTCTCATCTGGATTAGCTCGGGTCGAGGGATAGTGCTCGCAAGATTGTCTTGATATGAGAGCATAATTGACATCTTACAAAAATCTGATACTCTGCCACTGCGCTGCATTCATGTTACTTGGTCGGAGCCCCGATTACCCTGTTGGGAGTTTCGACATGAAGCGAGCAGCGAGCATAATCTTGGTTTTCGTGTGTTTTTTGGGCCTTGTTTTCCCTGTTCAACTGTTCGGGGGCAGCGATGATTTTCAAAATCTAGAGTTTTTCCTGGAGCGGGCGCTCAAGAACTCCAAAGATTCAACTGAACGCAACGAGGTCATTAACCGTTACCTGCTGAAAGCCCTAGCCCTCGTCTACCAACAGAACAAAGAGCAGATCAGACTGGATCGAGAAGCGCTTAAGGTTCTGAAACAGCTGCGGGATGTCGAGGTGAAAAAAACCAGAGAACTTGAGAGATTGCTGAGCAAACGTTAACTACAACACAAATAATTTCTCATTTCGCTCAAGCGCCTGTAGCTCAGTTGGATAGAGCAACGGACTTCTAATCCGTAGGTCGGGGGTTCAAATCCTCCCAGGCGCGCCAGTAATATCAAGGGGTTAAGTCATACGACTTAGCCCCTTAGTGCTTGATGGGTAACCAAATGGGTAACATTTTCGAAAAGTTCTCAACAAGGTCTCTCAATATTGCTCTTTCCCTAATCGCCCACTGAGAGAGACCGAAACCAACAAATGAGTACCTCGCTGTGGAATTCTTAGCCCCCGTTGGCTTTGGTTACTCGCCTGGTCAGTGAGGGCTTTTTTTTGCATTGACTGATAACCAGATCTTGTGCCAGATCAAATTTCAGTAAGTGTGAATTAAGGGATGTAATC
>JBFFBS010000020.1:0-27072 GCA_041560295.1 Syntrophobacteria bacterium
GTGCAGATCTCTCTGAGGAAAGGGTATCTCTACACCCTCAGATCGGAATCTGCTGTCGATTGCCTGAATAAGCTCACTTTGTATCCGAAATCTGTCAAGAAAATCTTTGATCCAGACGCGGAGTTCAAAGTTAAGCGAGCTCTCACCGAAGCCCAAGAAAAGAACCGACGAGGCAGGATTGCTGAGCACCGATAGATTACCTTCTGCAATTTCTTTGAGTATCCGCATAACCAAAGGAACATCAGAACCATAGGCGACTCCCACCGGTATTCTGAGCCGCATACGTCTTTCGGAAAGCGTCCAGTTGGTCACCTGGTTGGTAACGAGATCACTGTTGGGGATGACAATATCGGCATCATCGCGGCTTGAAACCACTGTTGAGCGAAGCCCGATCTTTTTGACCGTACACGGGAGATCAACCAGTTGGATCATGTCACCTACCCTGATGGGTCGCTCAAAGAGCAGAATGATACCGCTGGCAAAATTATTGACGATAGCTTGCAGGCCAAAGCCGATTCCAACTCCTATCGCACCTCCAAGGATGGTAATGTTCGTGAGTGTCACTCCAAGGGCTCCAAGCGCTAGTAAGAAACCCACCAAGATAAGAGAGTACTGGATCAATTTAGATATTGATAAACCGACTCCAGGTTCAACCTGGCGTTTGGGGAATACCTCCTCCAACAACAGAGTCTGTATAGCCGAAGAGGCGACAAACGAGCCATAAAGGAGAGCGGCTGCACCAAGCACCAGCCCCACGGTAATCCGCTGGGATCCCAGAGTCACGCCCAGTGAGAGAATGCCTCTGAATGCCTCACCTGAGCTGTCGTACACGTTCCAGGATGTGAGGATGCCCACAATGAAAAAAGACCCTATAAAGACGTTGATGAAGAGGGTCAACTGAGCGGCGATGCTCGAGCCGTGGTTGCTAAAGATCGATATTTCTTGAAGGCGGGATCTGTGAACAGCCCAATCCAAACCGCCCCGTGCCAGGAGCATCAACAACCAAGCTATCAGGGCAAGGCCAAACGTTGTGAACGAGGATTCCAGGAGCTTCAGTGCCAAGTCTGCCTGCCCACTTACCTCCGCAAAAACTACAACCAAGAGAATCAGACTTGCAAACCCCAGTCCGTAGGTGACCCAGAGCGAATCTTTTCTACGATGACTCTGCCGAGCGAGCCTCGAGCAGAAGATAAAGCCAACCAGGGCAACGACAAAGACGTACAGCCTGAAAAGCGGTAGTGGCAGGCTCAAGACGCGGAACAACTGGATGGAGATCAATATGAAAGCCAGCCCATAAATGAGCCACTTGTGTGCGGATCTAATCGGGTAGACTCCAAGCACGCGCGCAAGAGCGACCCAGCCGAAAATCCGCAATACCAAACTCCATGTGGTTGGATACAATGCGTAGAGTGCAGTGAGGGTTCCGACACTGACGGTCACGGCGAAGGCAAAAGGTCGTTGGGCCAAGGACCGCAACTCCTCCGATTCCGCAAGAGACTGTCGAGAACGCAGGAATACAACGGCGAGAGCGAGGGCGAGAAATACCTGAAGAAAAACAATCCATCCCTGCCGTGCGAAGAACTGCCTGTCTGGCAAGATTACGGCGCGAATTCCTTGTCGCAGTTCTTGCCCCAACTCCAATGAAAATTGGGCGAAATATCGAGAAGAGAACATGGGCGGGGATAGTTCTGTGGAGACCACGTCAAGCTTTGCCGAAATCAGATCGTTCACCTCCACAACAAGTGAATATGTCCTGGCCTTGAGGTCGCCTCCCCGTGTCGCTGCTGCCAGCAACGGCTCCAAATGTAGGGAGATTGCGGTACGCGCCTTGGAAATCGTTTCTCGAGCTCTGGCAAAAGTGGACTGTACCGCAGGGATTTGCAGATCTTCATTCGGGGAGGCTTGCCAATGGGACCATTGTTTCTTCTCCTCCGACCACATCCTACTTAAATCCGAAATGTGCCTGAGGCTTACGGTAACGGGATTTAAGTTCTTTTCCAGGAAATTTGTTTCCTGCTGCAATGCTGTTTTGATTTGGATGAGCTGGGAGTACCCCGTCGACTCAGCGGTTTTCAAATCCTCCAATCGCTTGGAGAGATCGCTCAACCTTTCCTCTGAGCCACGGAAACTGGTCTCAGTCTCAGATGGATCGAACACTTCTTCCAAGCTCTCTTGGGTATCGGTCAAGCGCTTCGACAGTTCTGCCGCTTTCAGGACAAGATCAGCTAGGCCTGGTGTGGAGGCTACTGCCTGTTCCGTTGCGGCCCGGGAGGCAGGCTGAGAGGTCTCAGAGGTCTGCCTGGCATAGGCTAACTGCCCAGAGCACAGAGTGACAAGTAGGACGAGGATGGCTGCTCGGATTATGCGGTTCATGGAGTTTCCTTTTCGTGGTGGCTGCATTGAAATCTGATTTGATCGCCGCATGGTATTGGCCTGCTGGCACGGTGTCAATACTAAGAGAGATAAATTCTTGATTGTGAGCCCAATATCGCGGCTCCAGGAGCAGCCAACTAGAGAAAGAGTGTCTCACCGTGGTTGAGATGGACCAAACGGTCCGATAGCCCTTCTTTTTCCATCTCTCTTTTGAGCTCGATGGGTGGAAAATAGACCGGCTCGTCCCCTAAGCGGAACGTCCCCCAATGAGTTACGATTATGCGGGAGGCTCCAAGTTCTTTGAAAGCCCAAACCGTATCGCTGGGATTCATATGGCTTCCGGCCATGAACCAGCGGGGCTCGTAAGCTCCAAGGTTGATGATGGCCAGATCGATGGAGAATTCTCTGCCAATTTCCTGGAAGCGATCAAAATAGGCTGTATCTGCAGATAGGTAGATTGTCTTCCCTGAGGCGGTCTTCAGCAAATACGAGCCCCAGAGAGAGGTGTTTGGTCCCTCGATTGGGTTACGCATGGTCCAGTGATCGCTGGGAAGGAAGATAATTTCTCTTTTGCCGTCTTCAAAGGTTCCAAACCAGTCCAGTTGGGTTCGATTGTTCAGCTTGAGGTCGGCAAATAGATCGTCATAGCCAAGGGGACTGATCACATGGGTGTCCCGGTCCAGAGAGGAAAGTGAGCGGGTATCCAGGTGGTCATAGTGTCCGTGGGATATGAGGACGTGGTCTGGTCGGGGAATCTCCCGGACATCAAACTTGAGGGGGGTAAAGTCTTTGATGAATGGGAAGATTTCAAAAAAGACCGGATCCAGTAATATATATTGATCCTGATCCTTAATCATGACGCTGGCATGTTTTACAAAAGTGACCGATAGGCCCCCGTGATCTCTAATAGGTTCCCAGTCGATGGATACCGGCACCACCTGCTCCTGATCGTAGTAGGACCTGAACCGGTTCTGGCTAAACAGTTTCCAGTGGAGTACACGTAACATGTTCCCATGTTCTTTGGTGCTGAAGGGGTTGACAAAGCGATCATCACCGTGATGGAGTTTTTCTTGGGCAAGTTCTCGGAGACTGTAGTCCTTGAACGGTGAGGGTGGGTGTTCCTCCGCGGTTTGGCCGGCACTGGTCTTGAAGTTGGTGCAGCCAGCCAGGAGGTGAAGAAAAGCTGCCTTTTTCCCTAAATCTAAAAATTTTCTGAGAAACATACGGCGATCCATCAAGTCATTACCTTCATTCGGTGGGCAAAGCCCGCTCTCCACTGCGGAGAGGTCAAATAAGCAAGGAGCATGGGGCATGGAGCACTGAGAAAATGAAAAAGGATTATCTCACGCTCTGCGCTTGGCTCCATGCGCTATGCAGTTCAGCTACTGATAACCACACCGGGCTCAAAAGGCAAGTCAGTGCAGTGTTTTTGGCATGGGCAAGCCCTTTTGGGTCCTTCCCACATGAAATTGACTTCTGTGGAGCAAATGTTTAGGGTCGGAAGAAATACAGGGTTTCTAAACATGTTAGAGAAGCATCACGGAGAGACTTTAAAGCAAATAATCAAACTTGATCTGTTTATTATTGACCGCTGATACTTGGAGCATTAATATGGCCATCCGTACATCTCGAACGTCGCACTTTTCAGGCTGCCTTTCGGGAACTCAGGGCAATGAATGTATATGAAAGTGTAGAGAGCTGACTGTGCTACCAAACAACGCCAACCAACCTGTTAGACTATTGAGCAGATCCCTTTGTGTTCTCCTGCAGTTGCTCTTTTGTGCTGGCATTCTCGTGCTATTGTTTCCCCCTGGCACCTTCTCAGCAGATAATTCTACCAACCATTCCAGGGAAAAGGGGCTTTCCTCGAGGCCCAGCGCCCCCGTGGCAAAGAGCAGTGCTCAAAAGAGTCTCATCATTTCGCCCGACTTAGATGAATTCTCGCAGAATCCAAAGCTCTTGGCACGCATCCTGAGGGGGCCCCACGGCTACTTTCGCTTCATCAACGAAATATTTGCCGAAGAAGTCTGTGGGCGCTTTCGAGACGACCTGGGTTGGATTCCCAACGTTAACCTCCAAGGAGACGCCCACCTGGAGAATTACGCCATTACTGAGCAGGGGCGCGGTCTTACGGACTTCGATGCTGCGACCATAGGACCCGTGGTACTTGATCTCGTCCGGTTTGGAGTGTCAATACATTTGGCCAGCCGAGCCAATGGCTGGGAGGAGGAAGCGGAGCCGATAGTTGACAGTTTCCTCTCCGGCTATCGTGCTGCCCTGGAGGACCCTGGGCTCAGCGTTTCCCCTCCTGCTCTGGTCTCCCGGGTCCGGGACCGCTTTACCACAGACCGCGCGCGAACCCTGGCAGCACAGGAAACTCTCATGCAGCCGCTGGAGGTGAGCCGCGAGAATTTCAAGCGGGAAATAGAGCAATATCTCGACCAGATGGCCGAGCAGCATCCTGAACTGCCACCGCACTTTTTTGAAATCGAAAACGCCGGCCGCTTGAAAATCGGCATTGGCAGCGCCCTGGACGAAAAATACTTGTTCGAGGTCGAAGGACCCACCAAGGCCCGTAAGGACAATGTAGTTCTGGAGATGAAGGAGGTGCGTGATCTTCATGAGATCTCCTGCATCCTGGTAAGCGAGGCAAGTCCCGAGCGCCCTATTCTCATGCAGGCTCGCCTGGCCTACCAACCATACCGCTACGCGGGTTTCGTCATCTTCGCTCTGAGCAAAGGAGACGAGAGAGATAAGACGTTCTGGGTTCATGAGTGGGCCGACCATTACCGTGAACTCTCCATCCGCACCTCTTTCCAAACGGCAGCCGATCTTCACGACATTGCCTTCGACGCGGGCGTTCAACTGGGTCTTGGCCATCCAAAGAGTATCGCCGAATCCTACAGCAATCACCTGCGCGGCAGACTGCTGATCGCTGTTACAGGGTTACAAGAAAGAATTAATCGGACCATTTCCGATCTCACCCAGCAAACGATCGCAGCCTGGAAGCAGTTCCGGGCTGAAGTATCCGCACGCAAAACCGGCTCAAACCGCAAGTAGTTATGTCCCACTAAGAATTGACCGTACATGAAGAGCCAAGTCAGATTTGAATGGCTTTGCCGGTAGAAAAGGTTTCAGGTTTCAGTGTTCAGGTTTCAGTTGTTTTGTTTTTCTTCCCTGACACCTGACACCTGAAACCTTGAGATCGGTTCCTTTGGGTCCGGATTCTTTACCATTTTTTCCTTGTGCCATGTACCTTGAGCCTTGAGCCGTTCCCTTCGTTGTGCCACCAAAGAGCATACCTCTTGGCCCTCTTTTTGCAGGGATTCGACTAGAGGGTGGTCACCTTTCAAGTGGCACGGTTAGGCGTACAGCAGGAGGGGCACTATGGCGGAAAAGATTCTCGTGGTGGATGACGAAAGAGATGTGAGAGGACTCCTGAGCGACTTTCTTACGGAAGAAGGATACAGGGTAATTCTAGCAAAGAACGGCGCGGAAGCCATAGGCTTGGCGGAGCTAGAGAATCCAGAGGTGATTCTTTTAGACATAAATATGCCAGGCATTGATGGCATAGAAGTATGCAAGAAATTAAAAGCACAGGAAAAGACTAAATTCATTCCAATCATCATAATAACTGCGCTCGAAGATAGTGGTTTTATAGCTTATTTAGAGGGTGCTGATGATTTTGTAAGCAAACCTTTTAATCTTGTGGAACTCACTTTTCGAGTAAGGTCGATGCTCCGCATCCGGCGACTCAATACAGAACTTCTGCTTGCCAAAGGTTACATACAGCAACTGGAGAAAGAACTCTTTAAGCTGCAACGACCAGATCTCTATATGGAACGTTAACCCCTACCGCCCGATCTTTATAAACCTCACCACATCATCTGCCCGGATATTTCTGCTATTGACAATTCTTCCTTGAAGCTTACTTTTGATCTAAAGTTCGGTACTGTATTTTAGTAAGTCGGGTTTAATAATCTCTTCATTCAGGAACGGTTTATTACTAGATTGTGTAGTGTTCAAAACCAAAAAAGTGAGTGGAGCCGATGAGTAGAAGTGCATGCATGCTTTTGTTAGGTATCTTGATTGTCTCACCATTCATCTTCAATGGATGCGCAGCAACATATCATCCCGGATCTATCCATGAAAATGGCTTTCGAGAAAGGGCTCAGTCGAAACATGATGAAGATGTCCGAGTCACAGTGGCCGTGCTGAGTGCGGAAGAAAGCAAAGAACTCTTTGGGGTCGACCTGGCCAGAAAAAAGATTCAGCCGGTCTGGGTAAGAGTTGAGAATCATGATAATAGGCCTTATTGGCTCTCTTCTACAGGTCTTGATTCGGATTATTTCTCACCATTGGAAGCTGCTTACGCATACCATGCCGGTTACTCGAAAGCCACGAAGGAGGTTATGGACGACTACTTCCTGTATATGAAATTCAAGAATCCCATAGTCTCGAACGCTGCTGTATCCGGTTTTGTCTTTACCAACCTCGACGAGGGAAAGAAGGTGGTAGACATTGATTTAATCAGTTATGAAAAAGCTAAATTTTTTACATTCGTTGTTCCTGTCCCTGGACTAAAGGCTGATTATCATGAGGTTGATTTCGACAAACTCTATTCTGAAGAAGAAATTGTTGATCTTGACGAGGATGGGTTGCGAAAAGCACTTGAAGAATTGCCCTGCTGTACAACCAACGAAGACGGAACGGACAAGGGTGATCCTCTGAACCTTGTTTTAATTGGAAGTCACGAAGATATTACAGCAGCATTCGTTCGAAGAGGATGGCTCCCAGCCGAACAAACATACGGAAAGGCGGTAGTGAAGACGATAAATTCTTACCTGTTCGGTTCAAGATACAGATACTCACCCGTCAGTCCTCTCTATCTTTATAAACGACAACAGGATTTTGCCGGGCAAAAGCCTCGCCACACTGTCCATCAGCGCAACCATCTTCGGGCCTGGTTGAGTCCAATGCGCTTTGAAGGAAAGCAAGTCTGGATAGGTCAAATCAGCCGGGATATCGGGGTGCGGTTCACTACCAAAACCTGGCCGCCAGCAACACATAAGATTGACCCAGATGTTGACGAGGCCATGTTTGCCCTCCTTGAGGATCTCGTCTATTCTCAGCAGGTCGCGAGACAAGGATGGGTTAAAGGTGTTGGAAAATCGACCCGTTGGAATCCCAGGAAAAATCTTACCGGAGACCCGTACTTTACTGCTGGTTTCCGTGCTGTTTTAGTGTTTGTTCGTAGACCGCACTCGTTAAGGGAGCTTCAAGAACTTGATTGGGATGAGGGTCCCATATCATACAGGATAGAGCGACTCAAGACTTACCGAAAGCGAGATTACGACGCACAACGATAATATGTAATAATTTATATCGGTATCAAACTCTTTAGTACGACAATGAGCGGCGGTTGAATCAGTGAAGACAGTCTCAGCAACTACCAGAATTTGTATGTTTCTAGGTTAGTTCAAACCTTTCAAAAGTCCATATTGAGGGAAGCTGTCAGGAGTGCCTTGGAATTTTGCATGTCATTATTATCCCTGCATAATCTCAGTGAAAGGTGAAGATCAACGGAAGGGATGTAAACCTTCGCGTTGTTCGTTTTTTCTGTAAATTTATCATCAAGATATACCCTTCCCCTTTTTTGTCAAATAGACTTATTCTTAGAGAATTTGACACATCGGTATTGACAATTTTCTCTTGGAGCTTAGCATTCATCTATCACCAATGTTCATTCATGTATTCAAGGTCACAATTCAATGAACAAAGAGGAGCAATCTTCTCGTTCTCGCAAGGTTCATCTTTAAATACACGCAGTCAAACAAACTAAGAGGGAGGTGCAATCATGAGGAGAAGCAAGATTAAACTTGTAGGTCTGGCGATGATTGTTGGATTGATCATACCAGGTCTGATGGCGACCAATGTTTTAGCCCAAAGACCTATTGTGAAAGAAGTAGCTGTAGAAAGGGTCCGGGTTGTAGAGGAGGTTGTCAAAGTAGCGGATAACTTCATCGTTTTATTCGATGCTTCAGGTTCCATGCAGGATGAGTACGGATATACCGGACAGAAGAAGATTGAGCTGGCCAAGCAAATTTACGAGGCGCGGACCGCTCGACTTCCGGATCTGGATTGGAACGCCGGCTTGTATCTCTACACCCCGTGGAAAAGCTTCTACGAAATGCAGCCATTTAACAAGGAAGCGTATGCTGATGCCCTTGACCAACTGGCGGCTTACAAACCTTCGATTCGTTATAAGAATCAGCCTACACCTTTAGGAAATGCCATCAAGAACCTTGATCCCATCCTTGCCAAGCTGTCCGGTGAAACGGCAGTGTTTGTTTTTACAGACGGCCAATTTACCCTGAGCCAGCCAAAGATATGGCCTGTGCCGGCAGCGAGGGAGATGGCCTCCAAACACGACGTCTGTTTTTATATCATCAGTTCGGCTCAGACTCCAAAAAGTCAGAAACTGGTAAATGATCTCGCTTCGGTGAACACCTGCTCGCGGGCCTTCTCCTTTGATGCAGTGCTCAGCAGGCCGGAATATACCACTGCGGCTCTTTATATGGTCAGAGACAGGGCCTTTATTGAGACCGAGCTTATTAGCGTAGTGGTGGGCGTCGAGCTCGATAACATCCTGTTTGATTTTGGCAGCACTGATATCCGTCCCGAGTATCACGACGAATTAAGTGCCCTGGCAAAGTTTTTGGAGAACAACCCTGAAGCATACGTTGTCATCGAAGGCTTCACTGACAGCACAGGTGATCCAGGATACAATCTTTACTTGTCACAACGAAGGGCTGAAAGCGTCAAGAATTTCTTGATGCAGACAGAGATTTTCTCAGCAGGAGAGGCAAATATCAGTGCCGTTGCCGAAAAACGGCTCGTGACCCTGTGGTATGGCAAAGACCTTCCTGTAGCCAGTAATGACACCGCGGAGGGACGCCAATTGAATAGACGTGTCCGGCTAACGGTAGGGGGCATTAAGTAACGAAGGTTTGAGCGAAGTCTCACCTACGTGACACACATAGTCTAACCTGAAAACAAGGGCGGGGTCAGCAATGGCCCTGCTTTTTTTATTCAACCTCGAAAACCCGTTCCTCCCCCGCTTAGAGGGATCTTCGACAGGCTTCAGCTTCTTTGTTTTTTTCCTGACACCTGCCAGCTAAAACCCTGAGACCTTGTGCCTGGAATTTGATATTTTGCAGTACTCCACCCATCCATACCGCCTCCGCTGTTTCCGTACTGCAAGCGGCATGTGTGACAAGCGGTTTCCCAGTTTCGTGATTGCAATAAGTGATTCATGAAATATCCGGGCTAAATAAACCCGTAACCTTTTTCTTCGCCCCTGCGACTAATACGTATGAAAGGAGAATAGAAATGAAAAACATCGGTAAGATTACAATAATCTCTTTCTTGGCAATGGTTTTGGTTGCTTGGGCGTCTCCATCGGAGGCAGGTAATAGCCGTGCTCGGTCTGGCCACAAGAACCACTACAAAAATAATCAGAGGAACCACTACAAAAATAATAACAGGAAGCATTACAAAACTAGTCATAAGAACCATTACCTAAATAATCACAGAAACCATAGGGTTCACGGATACCATCATTATTATCCGAACCACCTTTATTCCCATTACAGATCTCACTACAAACCACAGTATTTCCGTTATGGACATTACTCTCACCTTGGGCTTCACCTCTCTCCCCACGGAACCAGGATCCATATCGGATTAGGCTTTTGATGCTGCCTAAGCGGTGAGGATGATGGTTGCTCCAGATTTTCCTTTTGCAGGCAGGAGGTTAAATAGAACTTTCTGAGGTTATCATTTTTGCAAGAACAGAGCGGAGCTTCGGCTCCGCTTTTGTCATCATCCTCGACAACTGGTCCATAGTCTCGGTCATTTTTTCTGGAGTAAGTAATCGTTGCAAATAAATAGAGTATTCCTCTCGCCAAAATACGCACTTCTCCTTATGGACTACCCACCGTATCTAATTTAAGAGTCTTTCTGAAAGCCTATTCTCATCAGAACCGACTTCGCCCAAGCTTCGGAACCTTTTGTCTACTGCACGAGGCGTTTCTTTCAACTACAGATGAATGCCACATAAGGAGGTGGACATGAGCAAAAAAAAATTCCCACCGGGATTTGAGGATGCGCTAGACTTCACGCTGGTTGAAGCACTATTAGGGCGTCGCTCCCGCCGCTTTTTCATGGGTGGGGAGATTCCGGATGGAGTGTTCACCTACACATCGAGTCACAAGCCGGTACCGTTGACCGATCTGGAAAAGATGCTAATCGTATCGGCTTGCGGGGGAAACAGCTCTTGGCACCATATGATTTTTCGTGGCGCCAACTATGCGCCTCACCTTTCCAATTACTCAGGAGCTGCGGGAGGGCGAGTATTCCCTTCAGCGGCGGGGTTTCAGACCAGTCAGACTTTCTTCACAGATGACGAAGGCGTGTACGTGATAGAGATGAGGGACGCGCCAGCCTTTGCCGAGCGGGAAGAGGATGGATCGCTGAGCCTAGACGGTTTTGTGGACAATGCCCGAAAGCGTGTGCGGAAGCTTCAGGATGGGAGGCTTAGGATTTCCTCCGAGGTTCCGATCACCGAGGCACACAACACCTGGGTATTCAACAAACCGTCGACCCTACTCGTAATACCCGTGGGAGATCTGTCCCAGCATGTGCTGCTCAACCTACTCTACATGCTACAAAACGACCTCGTACTGCACGACGACATCAACAAAAGGGCTGTTCCGGGCATCGAGGATTTCAGTGATATTGTAGACGTGGAGAACGTCTGGCCCATCACCTTTGTGGAGCAGTGGTCACTTTCGGAGCTGACCGTCGAACTTGGGGCCAGCTGCTACGCTGGTGCGCTCATGCTCCAGGCCATGGGACTGGGAGGATGGATGTTCAACGGAGTCGATCCCTTTGCGATGTTGGGCGCCAGTGGCGATCCAGAAATGCCCGGGCTAGGATTCCAGTATGACGAGGACGAGCGCTGGCCCTATCCTAATCCTACCGGTCTGGAGGGAGTGATGGAGGGCTACTGCCCGCCCCACTACCCTGACATGCGAGCCGCGGTGGAAGCTGCGTGCGAGCGCAAGTTCGGCCCCGGAGGGCCGTTCCATCCCGACACCCCCGGTCCCTGGAAAGACAGTCGCAAAGTACGCTCGGCCGCCCAGGTCCACGATGAACGGTTCAGGGAATGTGTGGCGCTACAGGCCCAGTACGTGTACGATACATTCGGCAAATTCCCGGGCACGGTGCCCTCCATGTTCCTCATCATGTACCTCCAGGCGCATCATCTTGACCTGGATTTCTACGATGAGTTCTACAAGCCCGGGGCTTATCTTGAGACCCATGCCAAGCACATGGCCCGCTGGCATTCGGGGGAGAAAAAGTAACGGGCACGTACCCTATTTCCTCCTGATCCAGTCTACGATCTTTTCGGTATCGGAAAGGTCAGCGGTTACAAGCTCGGCATCAGTCTTCTCCAGCTCCTTCAGTGGATAGGTGCCAGTGGCCACGGCGATTGCAGAGGCGCCATGAACGTGGGCGCACTCAACATCCTTGGGGGTATCCCCAATAACCACACAATGTTCGTAGCTCACCGATGCGGATCCTGCCTCCTGGAGTCTTTGCACCGCAATGGGCAAGAGCAGGTTTCTGTCTTCACTATCACTACCAAAGGCACCCACCGGAAAATACCGGTTCAGTCCAAAGGGTTCGAGTTTAAGTCGTGCACCAGTCTCGGCGTTTCCAGTTAGGAGACCGAGGTAGATACCCAAATCCTGGAGAGCGGGCAGAAGTTCTCTCACCCCGTTCTTTACATGTCCTCTGCCCGTTGAAACTTCAGCTCGAAGATGAACCAGGTAGCGATCCAAAAGTGAGTGCATAAGGTCATCCCGATCTGCCAACCCTAATGTACCCAACCCTTCTCGAATTATCTGGAGATCGGTTTTTCCCCCGAAATCAATGTCCCGGAATCCATCTGCGACTTGGAGAAGTTCTTCCATTGCCCGATTCAACGACCGGCTACCCGCCCCGTCCAGGCTTACCAGAGTACCGTCGATGTCGAAGAGAATGAAAGTTAGCATTAATTCACCTTGGCCATTAATCCACGCTGTTATTGAGGAGAAGTCGCCAATCTGAAGCATTGCGGCACAAGGCGTAAGGCTCAAGGCACAAGGAGGGTATAGCTCTTTCTTTTATTTTTTTTGCCCTGCGCCCTGCGCCGTGTACCCTGCGCCTTTTCTCTATTTCGGTTCCAACCACACATAATCGGCTTCAGCCAGGGAGATGTTTCCGGGTTCGGCTCTTCCAGGGATTTCAGGAAGGATTACTCGAAATGGCAATGTGGATCTGCTCCGAATCTGTGCTGGTATGCCCAGTTTCCAGGAATGGCCACTGCCGGCTACGACGACCACGGTGGCCTCCGGGTTCTTTTCCAGATAGCCAAGAAGACTCCAGGCCATGGCGGTATCCCAGACCAATTGGGCCTCACAGAACTTGGTGAATTCCATACCACCGTGCCCGTGCATACCCAGAGAGCGTCGGACAAAGGCCATGTATTCAGGGTCCACCCGGCAGGTAACCATGGGCAAATCGCCACGTTGCTTCTGCGAGAGAGATGCAAAGCCCTCACGGGCCACCTGTTTTGTTATCTCGGGAGGTACGTTGAGGCCGATCATTGGAATATTATGATCACGAGCGAATAGGAAAATATCTCGGTAGAGGGGCCAGGGATAATTCCAGTTCTTATAGTAGATCTTCTCAAATTCTTTCTCACTCAACTCTCTGTTAACCCAGCGGTCAAGATCTGACTGGCTGTTTCGCCTGAACATCTCGAGGCCGATGGCCACGGGAGCACCGGCCTTTTTCAGAACACGAATCGTTTGCAGTTGCATGTGGTGATGGCTCTGATCGGTGTGAATTTCTCCAACGAATACCAGTTGCGATTCTTTGAGATCCTTGACTATATCCGGCAGGGACAATATCTGACCGTCTGATACGCGGAGGATTCGATCAGTTACTGGATCATGGCTGAACAGAACTATGGGGAGAGATAAGAGTATAAGCAAAGAGACGATGAGCGGCAGTCGGAAGAACTTCATAAGCAGACCTCGATTAGGCGATTTGGTGGAGAAGGTTGTTAATCTCCTCACCTTTTTTCAGTTCGGTGACCCATGGCTCAGGGAGGTGTTCCTCGCCCAAATAAGCCCCAAGGATCATACCCACCGCCATTCCTCGGGCGGCGTTGTCACCGCCGGCCATAACTGCTTGAATGAGGCCCTCCCGTAGATCATTCTCATACTTGGCAATGAGGTGGATGACTTGGGGAAAAACATTTGATGTGTGACACGACTGACCGAAACTGCTTATGGCAGCAACACTTTCCATGTTTATGGAGTCCAAGCCTTCCTCCACCCATTCGGCGATGATGGTTTCCGGAAATGTCTCTTCAGTTACTTCAGTAACGGCTGTGGCAGGTGGGGTACCCCTGAGATTTTTCCAGGCCACTCTGGCGAAGAACTCCGCACATCTTACGGTCAAAGGATCACGGTGAGTCATTCTGGTTTGGACTTTCGCGGTCTCGACCAGTTCCTCCAGATCGTTAGGATAGCAAAGAACAAGTGGGGCGATGCGAGATGCACCGGCCAGATCATCGGAAGGGGAGCCGGAGTTGTGGGGGCTGTTTCCTTTTGAGAAATTTCTGAGGGTCCCTTTGGTGGCGGCGTCAAAGTAGCCATTGTAGTCTTGGAATAACCTCTGCCAACGATCTGAGAAATCATTTAAGTCGAAGCCGTTTTTCGCGGCCACTGATTCCAAGAGCACAAGCTGTTGATCACCGTAGTGGGTGAATTCCCCCTTGTCCTTGGTGGGGTGGTACGAATCCTCTTTTGGTTTAATAAACGTTTCAACCCGGCCATATTCGTTGGCAATTTTAGAGGCATCATAGATCCAATGCACCCCCAGGGCGAGTGAGTCAGCAATAAAAGAGGCCAGGACCATGGCTCTCGCCTTATCTCGCATCAATATTCCTCGTGACTATGAGTCGTGATGTCTAGGAGTATGAATCAACCAATGACTCAATCATAATAATTACAAGCCACTCTGTACAAAACAGGCTGCTGAAAAAGGCAGTAGCAATATCATTCTAAGCCCTTCGGCAAGCTCAGGATAAACTCAGCGAAGAATCTCGGCGCAGGCAATATCAACACCTTACGAGATTCTTCATCGCGTAACGCTCCTCAGAATGACAAATTCGGAGACTTTCTCAGCAGCCTGCTAGTGTTTCGTGCCTAGTACACGGAGTGCCTAGCGTTCGTCGATGGCTACAAACTCACAAACTTCGGGACCGCAATATTCTCCAACATAGTCTGACTCGGGGCGGTAGAGCATTGGCTTTGGCGCCGCTTCAGCAAACTGCTCTTCTATGATATGCGCGGTCCAGCCGGCCACTCGGGCGATGGCGAAAATAGGAGTATATTGATCCATGGGAATGCCCATCATGTAATAGAGAGAGGCACTGTAGAAATCCACATTGGTATAAATGTCCCTGCCCTTACGCTTCTTGAACTCTTCTTTGGCAACTTTCTCCAGGAGCGCTGACATTTCATACCATTTCGTTTCTCCAAAGCGTTCACCCACCACCTTGGACATGGGGGCCAGAATGAGTGCCCGGGGATCATCCACCTTGTAGACCGCATGCCCCAATCCCATGATCCTCTTACCGGAATCAAACTGTTCGTTAACGTAGCTTTCTACCTTGTCAGGTGAGCCGATATCCATAAGCATTTCCATCACCCGCGTGTTAGCACCACCATGCAATTCACCTGACAGGGATCCCACGGCTCCAGCCACCGCCGCATACATGTGGGCCCGGGTTGAGGCGATCTCACGGGCAGCGAAGGTGGAAGCGTTGAAACCGTGCTCTGCATGCATGACCAAGGCGGCATCAAAAAAGCTGGCTATGTCCTCGTCAGGTACTTCTCCATTCATCATGTAGAGGAAATTTGCAGCATGACTTAAACTTGGATCGGGATCAATGGCTTCTTGGCCATTACGTATACGCTCCCAGGCGGCGGCAACTGTTGCTAACTTGGCTACCAATTTTAGTGCCTTACGGTGGGCGGCTTCTCTGGAAGGATCGTCAGCCTCTGGGTCGTGATGGGCGAGCATGGACACGCAAGCCTGTAAGACGTCCATGGGCAGGGCGTCTTTCGGCCTGGTCTTCAAGGCGGCAATCAGTTCAGGGGGTACGGCTCGCTCTGCCGCAAGTTGGGCCGCGAAAGACTTGAGTTGGTCTCTGGTAGGCAGAGTCTCATTGAGTAATAAATGCACGACTTCTTCAAAGGAAGCTTTGCCGGCCAGATCCTTGATGAGATAGCCACGATAGACGAGACGTCCGACAGAACCGTCCACCTCACCAATGTTGGTGCTGGCAACAACGACGCCGCGAAGCCCGGTGTTCTGAATATCCATACCACTTTCCATAATCTCCTCCTTCTTACCCGGGTGTCTTATTAAACCTTTCCTGAAGAATAATCTTATTAACTATGTCGGAGTAAGTTAAAGAAAATTAAACATCAATCTCAAAAATGTCAAAATGACACGGGCAGCAAAAGGTCTGCCTATAGTGTAATGGCTGAAATTCTCTTGGACAAGGGTCTTTCAGACTTAGTATGGAGCATAGAGTACATAATTCAGTAGCAAGAAGATTGTAATAATGGTTCTCGGTCTTTTCTCCTGGATTCTGAATTCTGACTCCTACTACTGAATTTTATATTTTGCCCTGCGCCTTGAGCCCTCAACGCTATGCGCCTTGCCTCTGCACAACGGACCACGGTCAACTGACGGAAGAGGCTAGTTTTTTCTAAGAAGCAGGAGCGTATTGCCAATAACGCTCAGGCTACTCAAGAGCATGGCAGAGACTGCAATGAGGGGGGTGAGCAATCCGCTCATGGCAATAGGGATGCTGACCAGGTTGTAAATGAATGAGCAGCCAAGGTTTTGGTGGACCTTGCTTTTCACTTTTGTGGCCAAGTCGATAAAGTCGCATATTTGGAGAGGATCCCCCCGCATAAGAGTTAGATCTGCCGCCTCTTTGCCCAGGTCGCTACCAGAGTGAACCGCAATGGCCAAATCAGACTGGATGAGGGCAGGGGCATCATTAATACCGTCTCCAACCATGGCCACCAGTTGTCCTTGCTGCTGCACTGTAGAAATGAAGTTGGCTTTTTCCTGGGGTAGTTGCCCGCCTTGTGCTTCTTCGATCCCCAGTTCTTTTGCAATTGATTTGGTAGTCTGATCATCGTCTCCAGAGACCAGGGCAACCCGGTACCCAGCACCATGCAACCGGTTCATTGCCGGGATTGAGTTGGGTTTTAATTCGTCGCCAAAAACGAAAACAGCGCACAGTCGACCCGCATAACCCATAAAGACCAGGGAATGTTCCGGCTTTTTTTCGCCAACAGTAAGATCTGGGCTAGCCTCCAACTCATGAGCAAGAAATTCTCTCGAACCTATTCTTACCTTCTGATCATCAAAGGTGCCGGATATCCCATTTTCAAAGACCTCTATTCCCACTAGGTTCGCGAGTTGCACCTGCACTTTTGCAGCTTCTTTGATAATCTCAACAGCAATGAGATGATCCGACTCCTTTTCCAGCGCCGCAGCCAAGCCAAGGATCTCCTCCCCGGATAATGATCCAACTGGAATAACCTCGAGGAGCGACCATTTGCCCTTGGTCACAGTCCCAGTTTTATCGAGAACAAAAGCATTAACCCTGTCAGCCTGTTCAAAGGAAGAAAAGTCTCGGACCAAGATACCGTTTCTCCCTGCCAGTGAAATTCCGGCCACCCTGGCCATGGGGATAGCAATACCCAGAGTGCAAGGGCAAGAGATAACCATAACGGTGACCGCCCGAATCATTGCCTGGTCAAAGGTTAGTCCCGAAAGCAGGCAGGCCAAGCCGGTTCCCACCCCGAGGGCAATAATTACAGGAACAAACCACTGTAGGGCGCGTTCAGCTTTCCCCTCGAAAGGTGTCTTTTCTCCTAAGGCCTTCCCCATGATGGCGATCATTTGGCCAACAACTGAGTCCTCTCCAACCCTTTCGGCCCGTATCTCAAATGTTCCCTGCAGGACCGTGCTGCCGCTCTTTACTAGGTCCCCAGTTTTCTTGATAACAGGAAGTGGTTCTCCGGTGAGAGACGATTCATCCACAGCTCCTTCACCATCGACAATAAGGCCGTCGGCAGCTAATACCTCACTTTCTTCAACCCTAAAAGTCTCTCCCTTCCGAAGGTTATCAGCAGCAACATAGCGACCCTGCGGATACTGCTCGGAACAGATTTTCACCTTGGTGGGGCGGAGAGAGAAAAAACTCGCCAGGTCTGCCTGGATTTCAGCCTTGGCTCTCCTTTCCAAAAGTTTTCCAAGGAGAACGAGAGTAATGAGCATTGAGGCTGTGTCGAAGTAAAGGTGAATGCTGGCGCTGAGCAGGCCATAAATGCTGTAAAAATAGGCACTGAAGGAGCCGGCTGTTATGAGTGTCTCCATACTGAAAGCCGCAGTGGTTATCCCAGCCCACGCTCGGCGATAAATGTTACGACCGCCGTAGAATAGAACAACGCTTGCCATAACAAAGATGGGCCACGATAGTTTCCAAATCGTCTCCCGGGAGAAATCGGTAAAAAAACCCGAATAAAGGGCAAAGGAGAGCATCATTACATTCATGGTTAGCAATGCGGAGACAACAAAGCGAATGAATTCTAGTTTTTTTTCTCTGGCGTCCGTCTCTTCGCCCGGCAGTAAAGCTTTGTAGCCAAGCACTTCTATAGATTCTATGATGCGCTGTGGAGAGGTAAGAACCGGATTGTAATCACATCTAACCCGGTCGGTGGCAAAGTTGCAGGATGCAGAGATAACCCCGGGACTCCTTTTGAGTGTCTCCTCAATGACCCAGGCGCAGGCAGGACACCACATCAGGGTTACGTTAAGGGTCAGGCTTAAGGAGGACGCAGCGGCAGTGGACTCCTGGTATTCCCGCTCCTGAACAAGACCAGTATGAGGAAAAACGGTGGTCGGGCTCTCCTGAGCTCTCTCAACAAGCTCAGCTTCAGACCTGGGGATGATGCCGATTTCCTGGCACTTTTTGAAAAGCTCTGTATCTCTGAATGACTCCGGTTCTCCTGCATCGGATGCCTCAATCAGCATGTGGAACACCTGTTTGCATCCCAAACAGCAGAAATGGAATGTTCTGTTGTGTCTGGTCGAGGAGATCTTGTGGTAGTGCAGGGGGAGACCGCAAAGATCACAGGTAGGGGAAGCTGTTTTCATCTCACTTGCGGACACCGAGAGATTTTACATACGCCACGATACGCCAACGGTCTAAAACAGTGATGGTGGTGGCAAGGGCGGGTTGTCTGCCATCCGGGATTCCATAGCTTATCTCTTTAAAGTGCACTCCGGCCGGCAGGGCTTGTACCTTGGCGCTTCTAATATCTCCCGGCAATGGACTGAAACTCTGACCTACGGTACCTTTGCCGTCGTGATTGGGGCCGTGGCACATGTAGCAAAAATCAAAGTATAATTTCTTTCCCGCCTCGATCACAGCAGGATCTTTGAGGTTCAGGGGGGATTGAAGCTCTTCAGCTTTGCTGGCTCTCAGCATTGCCTCGGAGTCGGACACCGGAACCACTCCTGCGCCCATGATGAGCAGCGGTTCTTCATGGGGTCTAACCCCGGGAGTCTCCCGCATCCGCCAAAAATCGGCATAGTCGTCTATGTGCCGTAAGACCAGAACAGCGACGACCACTACGGAAAACAAGACTCCAACTAAGAAAAGAGCTTTCTTCACCTACTCCCCTCTCTTTCCTCTTATGTGCTGCGGATACGGAAGCGGTTCGTAAATAGCGTAGGGAGATTCTCCCGGCACGTCTCTTACCGGACGGTAATCCCAGTCCGGTTGGCCGAGATCACCCACAACCAGGAAAGAAAAGGCTCCCTGGGCAAGAACCAGAAGCACGAGAAGAATGACTATGATCCAGGTGCCAAAAGCTGAGCCATGGTGGTTCTCACTGTGCATGCTAAATTTTTACCCCCAAAACACCAGTTAAAAGTATATAGAGGAAAAGCCACAAAACAGTGCCTAATATGGTCAGGAATGCTATGAGAGGAAATGGAGCATTCCTTTCCTCGATTTCTCCAAGATAGGTCTCAGTAATCCGCTTTTTTCTTTCCTCCGAATCCCTTCCCCTGAAAAACATAAATGCCAGGGACGCAGCAAAAAGGAAAACCAATACAAGCGCCGGGAAAAGGTAGAGAACAAAATGTTGAAAATTCCGCAGTTCAAAGAAATGCAAAACCGTTCCTCCAAGGGAAATGCCTAAAATGATCTAAAATTTGGAATCAAAGAATCCAGAATTCAGTAGTTAGGTTTCAGGTGTCGGGTTTCAGGTGTCAGGAAAAAGAAACATAGAAGCTGACACCTGAAACCTTTCATTCCGCAATCCGCAATCCGAATTGCAACTATCCTCCTTTAAAAATGGAAAACAGCAGGGTTGCGGCAGTGCCGAACAATCCGAGAGATGCGACCACAATGAGAGCATACGCTTCAATCTTACCTATCTTTGACACCTTCACCGGTTCCGTCTCCAGTCCTTCTTCTAAAGGCAGAAAGCGTGCTCGCTGTTGCTCCTTAAACTGGCCATTTCGCAGAGCCCAAAAGAGCACAACGAGGCTAATAACAAAACCACTGACCATGTAAGCTAGAAAGTATGGGTAATACATAACAAATGCCTAAAATGATCTAAAATGCCTAAAGTGCCTAAAATATGAAATCAAAGAATCCAGGAGTCAGGAGTCAGGAGCCAGTAGAACTGAGCATGGGGCATAGGGCATGGAGCATAAAGTAAATGCAGAAGCCTTCACTCCATGCTTTTTGTGTACTGACTTCTTGGTTCTGACTCCTTACATTATGTTTTATTAGCAACGGACAACGGACCACGAACAACTGACAAAAAACCCTCCGACTTCCGCCTATCCTTTTTGGTGCATAGTGCCTGGTGTTTAGTGCCTAGTTGTTTTCTGCCTCCTGCCCGCTGTCCTCCGGTTCCCACGAGGCATCGATCCCTCGTGGGTCTTTGTTGGCATCACTCTGGTTGACAAAGTAGACGGCGACATAATCGCCAACTTCCCAGATCTTTTGTGATTCAAGTTCTCGTTTGAAATAAGGCATGGCCGTTCCGGTTATGCCGTTCATGAGTTGATAATAGATAATTCCCCCGGATATCTCTCTGCCCTTTAAAATGGTGAAGTTCAATGGCGGCGGATAGATATATGGCTGTGCCGGACCCATGCCGTCCCCAACAGAACCGTGGCAGCCAATGCAGAATTGTTGATAAATAATGTGTCCCCGCTGCAGACTCGCCGGAGTGGTAGGATAGGGATTGGGAATTTTTCGCCAGCCTTCGGGTACGATCTCGGCGAGCCATTTAACGTTGGCATCAGGTCCCGCCTCGTAAGCCTTGATGGCTTCCTCTTTCCAGTAACGCTGGCGGGCCATGCGAACATCAGCCTGCCTAAACCCCAGACTTTGAATGAATTGGGTCAGGGTGTTGAGCCTCTCCAAGCCGAGCCATTCAAAGGGCGGCATGATGGAATTGGGTCTGGTGTAACGAGGATTGACGAAGTGGGCGATGTGCCAGTCATCAGGGTGCTCGCCTCCCTCCTGGGAGAGATCAACCCCGGTGCGCTGCGAACCCAGAAGGATAGGCCTGTCTCCCACATAGTCCCCTTCCTGGGCAATTCGTTCCGCCCCGTGACCCCAATCGATTGCCCGGATGGACTGACTGTGGCAGTAGACGCAGCCGTTTTTCAGGTAGATGACTCTGCCGGCAGCTTCCACCGAGGATCGAGGGCGGTAGATCTCCGAGGGGGTCATGTCTCTGTTGGCATAGGGCCAGCAGACCATGACAAAGACCACGGCGGCCAGGATCGAGAAGCTGCCTACCACCACTACCTTGGGCGTCATCCTCATTGTGGCACTCCGGGATTGAAGAAGAGCGTTCTCACTATATTATAAAGACCCAAGTAAGCACCGATTGCAACCAGGAGTCCGGTTGAGGCCCTGGCCACGTAATAGATGTGTATTTCCGGTAGCGTCCGGTAGAGCGTTTCACCAATAATCCAGGCGTTACCCTGAATCAGCCCCGCGATTGTGAGCCCAATGGTAAAGCCGACAACACCTATGAGGACGAACCAGTACTGCAGGTCCGCCAGAAACCTGCTGTACAGGGGCTTACCGGTAATCTTGGGCAATACATAATAGAGGCCCCCCAAAGCCGTCATTCCGGCAAAACCAAGGACTCCCAGATGGGCGTGGGCCACAACCCAGTTGTTGAAGTGGGTCACCCGCTGCACCTGGGGCAGGGACATAATGGAGCCCTGGATGTTGACAAAGAAGTACATGATGGTTCCGGTAAAAATGAATTTACCGGCGATGTCAGCGTAGATCACCCCCAGTTTACCCTTCACCGTGTACCAGATGTTTATGAGGAAAATCATTACCGGTATAACCATGGCCACGCTGTCCACAATGGCGATTACCTTGAGCCAGGTGGGGACCGGAACCTGCAGGAGATGGTGGGTGCCAATGTGAGTGTAGACCACCAGGAGAGACCAGAAGCCTATTAATGACAGGGTGTGGCTGTATAAAGGGCTGCGGCTGATAAGGGGTATGGTGTAATAGGCCACGGCCAATCCCAATGGCGTCAGCAAAAGGCCGAAGACGTTGTGACCATAAAACCAGAGAATGATCGCATCTGGGATACCAAGGAGGGCGCCAGTATCCGGCCGCCAGATCACGTTGCCGATGCAGTAGGTTGTGGCTGTGAGAAGGACGGCGGCGCAGGCATACCAGATGGAAACATAGAGAATGGGTTCTTTTCTCTGCCTTACGGTCATAAGCAGATTGAAGACCACAAGGCCAAAGGAGATACCCACCAGAATATCCACCGGCCAGGCCAACTCGGCATACTCTCTCCCCTGGGTATAGCCGAGGGCTATTCCGACAACGCCAGCAAAGACAAAGATATTCCAGAGCACACACGAGACAATACCGAGTCGTTCACTATAAAGCTCAGTTCTCAGCAACCTGGGAAGGAAGTAGAACGCCGCTGCCAGGAGTCCGGGCGTGACAAAGCCAAAGAGATTGATGTTCACGTGGATAGGACGAATCCTGCCAAAATGTATCCATTCAATATTGGCCATGAAATCAGGAGCAATGAGGTATCCTGCCCCGATCATTCCCGCTGAGGTTGCCATGGTAAACCAGACTGCGGAGGTGAGACAGTAGGCTCGGGCTGTCTTATGAGTTTTGGGCTTATCTTGGCTGGTTGAAGACATCAAAAAATTTCTCCTAACTGTGACATGCTAGCCAGCAGTCAAGGTTGGCCTTCTTTTCCCTATGGCAATCAACACAAAATCCCATTTTAAAGCGGTGATTCTTAAGCCTGTGCATGGTCTCAACGGCGCCGTGGCACTCCTGGCAGGCGATCTCCTTCCTTATGTGGCGCTGATGATTGAACATTACATGCTCAGGAAGGTAGTACACTCCTTGCCATGGGGTAGGCGTCTTGGTGTTGAAATACCGGTGCTCTTCTTGGATCCAGGGATGGTTGGCAATGATGTACTTGTGGCAGTGCAAGCACTTTTCCACCGGTGGCAGTCCCGGGTGATTAGAGTAGCCCACATAGGGGTGACAGTAGAGACACTGGATCTGTTTGACCCCTACATGCAACTGATGGCTGAAAGGTATGGGTTGTTCCGGGCCTATGTCGGTAGCGTAACCATAAAAAAAGTAAAGGAACAAGATGATGGCAAAGGTGGTAAGGAAGGTTAGAAGCAAGGGCCACCTGTTACGCTTCAGCGTTTGCAAGAAACCATTGTTTGAACTGAACTGCTCTTCCATTAACTCGTCTGCTCCACTGTACCCGGGGTAAACTCAGGGAAAATGCGCAAGAAAGAAGCGACGGCGAAAGCCATGAGTCCCAAAAAGCCCAAAAAGATCAATACCTCCGCTGGGCCCACAGGCAGCGAAGAAACATTGTGATTCCAGGCGGGGCCCAAAAGAAGTAAGTGCTCCAACCAGAGGCCAACAATGACCACGGAGCAAAGAATGATCATGGGGATCGGTCTTGACTTTACCTTCCGATTCAACAGAATGAAGAAAGGAATCACGAAACAGACAAGAAAAACACCCCATGCCAATGTATTCCAGGGAGAGAGCATGACCCGCTGGATAACGTAGATAGCCTCTTCGGAAATGTTGCCGTACCAAATGACCACCAGTTGCACATAGAAAAAGTCTGCCCAGACCAGACAGAAGCCGAACAGGAGCTTGCCGAGATCATGGAAATGGGCAGAGGTCAGGCTCGTTTTTCCATCTCTGCCAACATAGAAGATGGCTGAGAGGATCATCAAGGCAGCGAGTCCCAAATAAAAAGCCTTGGCGAAGGCATAGGCCCCGAAAAGAGTTGAAAACCAGTGGGGCTCCATGCTCATGACCAGATCGAAGGCGATAAGGGTAAGGACAAGAGCGTAGGCCAAAATATAGAGCACGCTCAATACCGTCATTTTTTTCTTATAGCTCGCGACCTCCTCTTCACTGCCTGTCTTGCCTCTAAGGAGAAAGCTCCTCAGTGGACCCTCCTGCTGTTTCGGATTCAACTTGAGGCGCAAGGCATAGTACAGATAAGCGAGCCCTATTCCGTACAGGAGCAAGAGACCAATAAGGTCTCTGGAAAAGAGGAAGGGTATGTTGAGCCACAACTCTTTGCCATGTTCGTGGTGCAACCAGGGGAAGAGATACTCCCTTCCTATAAAGAGCAGGATGAAGAGAGTAAATGACAGAGGGAAAAAAGCGGCAAAGGATTCAGCCAGACTCTGCATGGACTGACTCCACCTGGCCCCAACGAGATGCATCACCATGGAAAACAACAGCCCTCCCTGGGCAATAGCGGACCAAAGGAGGAAATTGAGGTGATAGGCTTGCCAACCCCGCTCTGGATGCTCACCTCCAAGTTGGACAAAAAAGGTGCCAAAGCCCACGAGAACAAGAACACCGAACAATAAAAGCACGGTCTTTGAAGGTGTTCTATTGTAATTTGATCTACTCATAGCCATGAAGTGCCTAAAATGTCTAAAGAACTAATGATGTGAGATGTGGGATGTGCGATGTGGGAAAACTGGTTGAGCAAATCAGCCTACCAGAGCTCTCCACATCCTTTATCTCATATCTCACATCTCATATCTTCAAATTTCGCAATTCGCAATCCGAAATTACTTCCCTATGCCTTCTCACTCAAAAACCCTGGTTTCCCCTCCATGTTTCTGGAAGAATTCAATCACCTGGTTTCGCTCTCCCTCACTACAGGTTGCGACAATTCCAAAGTGATCTGCAGAACAGCGGGAGTCATATTTTTCTAAACCCTTGTAATCGGGTAAATTGCCTAAAACAATGAGACCCAAGACATTGGCGAACACTGAAAAGAGAATGGTGAATTCAAAGCCGACAATTACAAAAGGAATCCAGGCGACTATTGGTTTGCCCCAGACAATAAGTTTCCATTCAAGGGCGGTGTAGATGGCAAGGCTGAAGCCAGTGAAAAATCCGAGTATGCCGCCGACAAGGGTAATCCATCCCACCGGGCTTTTCTTGAGCTTCAGGGCGTCAAAAATCTTGTGACTGGGAAAGGGACTGTGAACCCGGTCAATCTGCCACGGGTACCCTGACATGTCCTCAATGACAGCAGCGGTCTTTTGTTCATCAGGAAAGAGCCCGATGACACTAATATCAGTCGCCATGGCTTTCTCCATGATCCAGGGTCTCCTTCATCTCCGTCATGGAGATGGAAGGCAGGTGTTTGGCAAATAATAGGAAGAGAAGCAAAAAGAGCGAAAAACTACCAATCATGATGCCAAACTCAATACCGGACGGTCGATACAGTCCCCAGGCGTGGGGGATGAAACCGTGAGCCACGCTGCCGATGATGATGACGAAACGCTCGTACCACATTCCTACGTTTATCAGAATGGAAATGCCAAGCAGCCAGGGGATGCTCGTTCGTATTTTTTTAAAGAAGAAGAGCAGGGGAACCACGCTGTTGCACACCACCATGATCCAAAATTCAAGGCTGTAATCACCTAAGGCTCTCCAGCGGAAAGCTTCCATCTCGACGGTGTTGTGACTGTACCAGGCCAAGAAGTACTCAACCGCGTAGGCATAGCCCACAATGAGGCCGGTAAAGATAATGGTCTTGGCAACCGCTTCCAGAATCTTCATGGTGACGATTCTTTCGTAGCGGAAGATCTTCCTTAAAGGGATCATCAGGGTCAAGACCATGGCCAGTCCGGAGTGAATGGCGCCGGCGACAAAGTAAGGGGCGAAGATGGTGCTGTGCCAGCCCGGAACCACACTGAGAGCAAAATCCCAGGAGACCACACTGTGCACTGAGACCACCAGCGGGGTTGCCAGAGCAGCAAAGAAAAGGTAGCCCCTGGTGTAATGCCGCCATTGCTCGTGTTTGCCGGTCCAGCCGAGGGAGAGGATGGTGAAAATCTTCTTGCGAACTCCGGTGGCCCGATCCCTCACTGCGGCAAGGTCCGGGATCAAACCTGTGTACCAGAACAGACTGCTCACGGTCAGATAGGTGCTGATGGCCACCACGTCGAAGACCAGCGGAGACTGGAAATTGGGCCAGAGATATCGCTGATTGGGATAGGGCAGCATGTAGTACACCAGCCAGATACGTCCCAGATGAATGAAAGGAAAAAGGCCTGCGATGGAGACGGCGAAGACGGTCATGGTCTCTGCTGCCCTGGCAATGGGATTGCGCCATCCAGCTCTCATGAGATAAAGGATGGCGGAGATGAGAGTTCCAGAGTGGGCAATACCTACCCAGAAGACAAAATTAATGAGGTAGGTACCCCAGGCAACGGGGATGTTATGGCCGCCCGCGCCGATGCCGACAAAAATCTGGTAAACCCAGCAAGCAGCTCCCAGGAGCACCCCCAAGATAAGCACCATAATGACCAGCCAATAGCCGCCGGTTGGGGGACGCAGGGTGTCGAGTACAGTGCGGTCGATCTCACCGTATGTCAGTTGAGGCGACTCACTCATATATCCTGGACCACCTTCTTCAAATAAATCACCGCAGGTTTTGTGTTCAGATATCCCATTACCTGGTAAGCTCTCTGGTCCTCGACCTTTTTTCTTACTTCGCTTTCCTTATCCATCAGGCTTCCAAAGGTGAAAGCACCGGTGGGGCAGGTCTGCAAACAGGCCGGTTGAATCTCACCGTCAAGTATTTTTCTGCCCTCATTTTTCGCAGTATTGTGAGCGTCCTTGATCCTCTGGATACAGAACGAGCATTTTTCCATGACCCCTTTGAAGCGCACAGTGACGTCGGGATTCAGCTGCAAATTGAGCGGCTTCGGCCACTCCCACAGGAACCAGTTAAATCGTCGTACTTTGTAGGGACAATCCTGGGAGCAGAAGCGAGTGCCGATACAGCGATTGTAAATCTGGTTATTCAAGCCTTCCTTTGAATGATGCGGGGCGTACACCGGGCAGACCGACTCACAGGGAGCATTGTCGCAGTGCTGGCA
>JBFFBS010000021.1:0-26954 GCA_041560295.1 Syntrophobacteria bacterium
ATCACTCATAGTCAATCCCCTTTCTTTAGCCCGGATATTTCATGAATTACTTGCTGCGACCACGGATATGTCCGTCCTCCCTGGCGTCCTCGGGTGTCGGCCCCTGCGACGTACCGTTCAGGTACGGAAACCAATCCCGCGGTAGCGCGGGACGGTTGCCAGGTGGCACACCCATCTTCTTCGCGCTCGCTGCGCTCCGCTCAGTCCCGCAAGCGGGTTCCCAGTTTCGTGGTCTCGCGATAGCAATTCATGAAATATCCGGGCTAGATGAAATGGCTAAAACGTGCATACTCGCCGAGAAATCTATGCAAAAATTATCCCAAAGTGAGGTTTATTCAACATCGAAAACGTGGTCCTTAGGCCAAGTCAGAGTTCAATGGCTTTGCCGGTGGAAGAGGTGTGGCGTAAGGCGTAGGGCGCAAGGCATAAGGAGAGAATAAGTTTTCTTTCATTGTTTTTGCCGTGTGTTCTGTACCTTGAGCCGTTCCCTCAGGGCTGGCTGTTGCCCAAGGATTTCAGAAGTGAGGAGACATTCAGCCTGACGAACCTGCGAAAAGGATGCAGATGTTGTAATTCATTGAGGCAAATCAACTGTTATGACTTTGCCTCCATATCCGTGTAGCGAATCGTGGGCTCGAATGGTCACCCTGAGAATTCCTTGTGGTATCTTTACTCCGGACAGGCTCCTTGTGAATGGTTGTTCCTGGACATGAGGGTGGTAGAGAGTACGAGTGCCAAGAATGGTCCCGTCCGGGGCGAGAGCATCCCACTTATTCGCATAGTGGTCCCAGCCTTCGTCTTTATGAGTCACGGTAACCTCAAAATAATAAACATTGTCGCCACTGCTTCTTACCTCTACCTGCAAGACATCCACTTCGCCAGCAGAAGCTACGTTACCTACTAGCAAAAAAATCAGCACCAGAACCTGAAACGTTTTCACTGTTCGAGACCTTGGGTTGAAAGACTGGCTCAGTGCTTCTTACCAATCATTGTGGCAAACAACACTATTGATCAATTCACTCAGAAGCATCGCTCTCTTGAAAGGTAATTCCCCTGATAATGCTGTCTTTGGCGACCTTAAAAGTTGAAGAGAACTCCAGCACCGGACTTTCCTCTTCATTGTATACGGTTGCCTGACCGTGCAGTATTCTTCCTTGTTGTTGCCTGACCTTTGCCCTGGCGGTAACCACCCCTTGTTTGACAGGATAGAGAAATTTCGATTCCAGATAAATCGTGGCAAAGTGAGTTTGAACCGGAGCCAAACTCTTAATAGCCATGACAACCGCGGTGTCGGCCAGACTAACCAGAGCACCACCGTGCATGAGCCCGGCGCCTTGGGCTAAGTCGATATGAAAAGGCATGGTCAGGGTGGCTCGACCGTTAGAGGCTTCGACGATCTCCATGTGCAGCAAGCGCTCAAAGGGCGCACAACTAATCCAGCCGTCCATGTCAAACTCATGCGGGCCAGTGTGTCTATCCATGGCTGCAATCCTTAAAGTCGCAAACAGAGAAAGAAGATTTTATCCAAAATAAGGAGCGTGGTCCTCAGGGCCAGTCCACGATCCCGCCTTGCGGGGGTAAGAGTTCAATGGCTTTGCCGGTCTCAAAGACTGAGGTTTCAGGTTTCAGTGTTTTTGCTTTTCTTCCCTGACACCTGATCCGCCTACGGCGGAACACCTGAAACCCTGAGATTTGGATCCGGATTCTTTACTCTCCCACTACTCTGACCCACAAAGCGGAGCTCCTCCGAATGAGTTCCGGCCAGATCTCCGAAGGAGTTTTATCGAAAACACTCTCTGCATCGGCCTGTAGAATATGCCAACCGCCTCTCGAGACTTCATGGTCCAATTGCCCGGGCGCCCAGCCGGCATAACCGGCATAAACGCGAAATCTCTCTGGGGCGTCGGGATTGTCGATCATTTTCTCGATTACCGTCTGGCTGGAGCTGAGGTAGATGTCCTTGAATACGAGGCGAGACCCCTCAGGTGGACTACTGGTTCTTATGAGAAGCATCAACTGGTTCTTGGCCACAGGCCCGCCCAGGTAGATAGTATCAGACCTTTTCTGCAACCCCTCTATCTCAGGCAACACTTTTGAAAGTTTGACCGTGGTGGGTCGATTAATTACCAGACCCATGGCACCCTTGCTATCATACTCAAGCAGGAGTACGACTGTTTCAAAAAATTGAGGATCTCTAAGCTGTTTGCTGGCGACCAGGAATTTCCCTTTTGACAGCTCCACCTGGGGCCGTGACTTATCCGATATGTGGTAGATGAGGGGACCTTCAGAGGATGGCAATGTCGAGGGGTGGCTGGAAAAAGCAGTATTCATCAACACCATGTCAGCCACTGGTGAGATGAGAATCAATATAGCCGTAAGTGCAAGAAGAGCCCACCCCTTGGGGAATCGCCTGTACTTACTAGATATGAAACGTAGTGTCACAAATACCTCTTGCTATCTGCTGCAGGTTTTCTCAAGTCATTTCCACGGTATCGCCACGGCAATTCATGGAACATCCAGGCCAGCAAGAAACGCATCAATCCCATCTTCCAAGAACCAAACCGGGTCCCATGGCTCGTCTTCCACCAAATTTCTGTACCGTTCTTTGAAGACATAAACCCAGGCAGTAATGTTGCCCCCGTCAGTCAAGCCACATTCGGCCATTTCCTTTTGATAATATTCGCCCTCGAATGTATCCAATGCCTTCACGTCGCTCTTGCTCACATCCAGATAGATAATACCATCAACATAGTCCCGGCTCGTTCCAGGAAGTACCGTCGGATATATCTGGCCCCGTATTTTCCTCCTCTTGTAACCATACAATCTTGCGGTAACCTTTTCATACATACTACCCACCACTTTCGACCAAACTCGCTCGAACATGAGGGAACCGTAGGTAAAAACATGTACATCCATAAGTATCAATGTAATCCTAACGATTGAGCTAACCGGAGTGAAGAGGGGCAGAGGTTTTGCACGTTCGTGTTCAGCGATGGGTTGAGCTTAACAAATCGTTGGTGGAGTCATTGTCTCTTTTTTTTCATATATCTACCAACTAAGGAGAAATCTCCTCTAACTCCTTTAGTTTGGCAATACCCCATTGTATTTCTTCTGGCTGGTAGGCGGGAAAAGTCAAGCGCGTAAACAAGCCGTCCTTACGCTTCTTCTCCCTCAAATTGGGAGCGACAGCATCCCAGGCCGCAGCGATACCAACGCCGGCGTCTTTCGCAGATTGTATGAAGGATTCTTCTTTTTCTGCGGTTATTTTCTGCAAGCTGATACTGGCAAAAAAGCCTCCGCTGATATCAACTGGCGAGGCTCCCGGAAAGTGAGCATGAAGCGACACATTGAGTGCATCCATTTTCGGTTTATAAAGAGCACATAAATAGTCTAGGAACTCTGAATACTTACCAGATTCAATGAAATCGGCTATGAATGCTTGCGTCGGTAAGTTGGGATTGATCCGGCTGTTGGCAACAACCTTACCCATGTGCTCTACATAGTCTTTTGGTAGAACGATGTAGCCACACTTCGTCCCAGGAGAAACAGTTTTTGTAAAGGAACTCATCAAAATAGGTCCCCATTCTGATACCGTTATAGAGGTATTTTGCCTTCCATCATAGCGCAGCAGTTCATAGCAAATATCCCAAGCGCACAAGATAGACTGTTCTTGGCATATCTGTTCAACAGCCTGCCGATTCTCTTCAGAGTAATTGATACCAGTGGGATTTTGATGAAACGGGATTCCGTAAAAAACTGCGGCTGGGATTTTGTTTGCCACCTCTCTTAATTGATTGAGATTTATTCCAGCCGATGTCAATTCAACTCCGATCAGAGTATGCCCGTATCGTTCTGCATCGAACAGTACGCGGTCATACGTTACTTCCTCAACAATAATAGTGCTTCCCCGCGGGAGTGACTTGAGAAAAAGCGAGATCACTTCCATGCCGCCATTGCCAACAATGACTCGCTCCGGATCAACGTGATGTGACTGGCCTATAAGGTCTCGCAATGGCTGGAAGCCATTAAGATGGCCGTACTGAAGCACATCTGTTCCGTATCGTTTTATCGCTTTTTCATAGCCCGCGGATGCCATTGGTATAATGCGGGACAGGGCTTCTTCAGCAGGAATGCCCCGCAAGAAATTTATTGATTTTTGTTCGCTTGCTTTGCCCACCGTACAATCCTCCCCTTTTACCACCATTGTGCAAGGTACTTTTACCTACTCAACAAGATGCAAGATGTGAATAGCACAGCATTGGGTCGGGAACAAGGGAAAAAGGGCTAGACAAAACGGTGTCCGGCTTGCGACAGTTTCTGGACAGCCTTATCCACCTGTGCTTCCTTGACCAGCAGATAGTCAGTATCAAAGGTAGATATTGCCAGAACACTAATACCTGCCTGGGCCAGAGGAATAGTCAAAGAGGACAAGATTCCTGTCAAAGAAAAGTCCAGGGGGCCCCCCACCTTGAAACAGCGGAAGTCTTTCTCACAGCGAGTCTTTTCCGGTACTTTTTCCTGTAGACATACAAGTGAGAGTTCTTCCTGTGTGCGGGTAACTGAGAAGAAATCCCCGTCCAGGGCCCAAGAGGGAATGTCTGCCTCGGGTCCCAGTCTACAAATGGCAAAAGTTTCAGACAACAATGAGAGAGCGAGGTCGGTGTGGCTCATACCGTTCTCCATTTTTTAGAGGCAACTCTAATCCAGCGCCTAGTAAAGGGTAAACAGTTAACGGTGAACGGTTACTGTTTATCATTAACGGTTCACCCTTCAAAACATTAAATTGGAGGATGCGACATTAACGCCGACTGAAATCCTGGGGAATTATGCATTACTCGATCTTAATCAAAGTCACATCTCCTTCTGATATCTTTAATTCTGGCCAAGTTCAGATATTGGCCAGAGATGTTTAGTCCTGCAACAGGATAGCCTGCCTCAATATTTGGTTCTGACAAAGTGAATTTGCAGGCATGATCTATAGAAGGAAGGACTTCCACATGTCTCAGCGTACCTTTCCCCTACGAATGTCCTTTCGGTTGACATTAACCATGGTTGTCATAAAGAAATTGTAAGAGATCAATCTGCCGAATAGAGTAACAGATTTATAAAGACCTGCGAGTCTCTTATAGCATCCGGAGCCAGCTGGCTAGCCCATGTAGAGCCTCAAAAACACGTTGACCACCCCGAGGGCCAGTAGTGACGGCACTATCATGGCCCTCATCCTTTGGCGCCGCTCGTCGAGCAGGTCCCGAAAGCTGGAGAAACCACGACTCAAGCCGAAAAACAAGCCCGCCAGCACCAGCACGCCCTGAATGGCAGGTATGGTTTCCGGGTGGAAGGGTTTAAAAGGGTAATCGGCGGTGCCAAGGAGATCCCAACCCAAGCCAAGGGGGTCCGAGGCCACCGAGAAGATGTAGGAGTAGTTGATCATCACCTGGGGGAGACTGAAGGCAATCCAGACAAAGATGCCGAGGGGAATGAAAATGTAGGCTGCCCGGTAGGCAACCTCCCTCCAACTCACGTTTCTTCCTGCCAGACGCTGAGCAGCCTTGCTGGCAAGCAGGAAGATGGATGGGAAAATCACAATAGTCAAGCTCATTACCCCAGCCAGATAAGCAAAGAAGGACATGAGTTGGCGGCTCTCGGTCACATTGGCTGCCTGCTTGATCTCACTCCAGGGCCCCAGCATGGTGACAGTGAAAACCAGAGCCACCATGAGCATGATGAGGACGTTGAACACTTCATCGAAGCCCTTCAGCTTCTGGTCGGAACCGAAGGGCCTCAGAAAGATGCTGACATTATCCTTGGGGCAGCTTTTTACACACTCGGTGCACAGACCGCAGTAGTTGTTCCTGTCCATCTTGCCCGCGTATTGACCCCAGGGGCAAGCCCAACCGTCCTCGCCGCCCACCAGGCAGCATTTTTCTTTATGCTCTTTGCAAACCTCGGGGTCAACGGCCCGAAGTTCGGTGCAACTTGCCATGGAGTAGGTGCCCAGGAAGCCGCCCACCGGGCAAAGGTAGAGGCAAAAGACGCGGCCGCGGAAGACAAGCGAAAGCCCCAGTGTGGCAGCAAGAATCACCAGAAAGAGGATGGCCGTGGCCACCGGTCTGGTCAAGAGAATGATGCCGAAAGAGATGAGTACCAGGAAAAGCGCGTTCTGGAGCCAGATACTCCTGCTTACCCCATTGGGCCAGTCCTTATTCAATCCCAGGAAATGATGGTGCAATCCGCGCACGGGCTTTTCGAGGTAGCGCACTGCGGTGATGGTTTTCCTTGCCAGCCACTCACCGGGGGCTGGCAGGGGACATATCAAGCACCAGACTCTCCCGCCCAGAGGCAGAAGCACCGTTTTAAGCAGGGCCCACCAGAGAATCCAGACAAAGATGATAGCGATATTGCGGTTCCCCACGGGGCTGCCCCAAAGAGCGCTGAGGACAAACAAATAGAAAAAAACCAGGTTGGGTAAAATGACCAGAAATTGGAAGCTGCGTGCCTTGACCGCCCGCTTGAGCAGGGGAAGTGCCTCTAAGAGATTTATCCTTCTGAATCCAGAACTATGGGAGGCGGAAGCGGTGCCGAACCACAAGAGCAGGCTAAGCGTGAGCCAGAGAGAGAGGGAGACGGCGAGGTGATAGGGGGTATTGGTCTGAACAACAAGTTCTCCAGTCATGAAAGGATGGAGGTTGCCGCAGGTCTGATTGCAGCGGAAAGTGAACTTACCTCTTTTGTCGGCGATGAACTCGATCTCACCAACCTTGTCCCAGTCTGTGTGCGGTCGGCCCTCGTCGTCGGTCCAGGTGTACTTGAGATATGCCAACCCCTGTTGCTTTATCACTACCTCCAGATCATAGCCATCCAGCAAGAAGCCATGGGTAACGTCCGGGGATGTTGGTCGCAGGATCACCGTGTCACCCATCTTGACTACAATTCTGCCAGGCTCATAGCCGTACTTTTTTGCGGTGAGGTCGATTACATGAGTGTGAGACTCATGGGGCAGCAGCCTCAGAGATAGCGGCACTGCCACAGCCACAACCAATCCGAAGATTATGGTCAAAAGGGTCTTTTTCCTGGACATCCTCACGTTTCCGATCAATAAGGCTTGCCCGGATATTTCATGAATTACCTGCTGCGACCACGCATATGGACGTCCTTCCTGGCGTCCTCGGGTGTCGGCCCCTGCGACGTACCGTTCTGGTACGCCTCGGAACCAATCCCGCGGTACCGCGGGACGAGTTGCCAGGTGGCAAGCCCATCTACGCGGTCTCGCGACAGCAATTCATGAAATATCCGGGCTAGAATGCTAATGATTGGTCAATAGCAATTCCAAGAGTTTGTGTCCTTCAGGACTGTCCCAGTCTCTGGCGCCCACAACCTTCCCCAGGACTATCCCTTGGCGGTCTATGATCAAGGTATTGGGGACGCTCCAGGCCCCGAGGCGGCGTGCCAGTTGGCCCCGCGGGTCCAAAAAGGAATTGTAAGTAAGGCCATTCATTTTAAAATACTTGGTTACCGTGGCTGCAGATTCTTCAATGTTGACCGCCAGGACCTGGAAACCCTGGTCCTGGTAGCGCGCATAGAGTTTCTGCAGAGCCGGCATCTCAACCTTGCAACTGGGGCACCAGGTGGTCCAGAAGGTCAGAAAGGTGACCTTCCCCCTTAAAGAGGACAAATCTTTCTTTTCGCCCCTCAGGTCCAACACGGTGCCTTCCAGGGGTTTGGATTCTTGAACTGTGCTGATACCGAGCCGGAGAAAGACGTTTTGGAGGTCGACATCACCACTGCTATTGATGGCTTCCCCCCTGGTGGGGCTCAAGAAGACGAAGGCGATAGCCAGAAAAAGTCGTGCAAAACCGCGGTAGCAATTTTTATCCATCTTTTTATCCATCTCCAAAATCCCGTTCCATGAGACCATCTCTGGTCTACCAGGTAAACCTGTTCAGGAAGCTTAAACTAGAGGCAATCAGGGTCAGTCTGCCAGTAACCATCAGCAGGCCCAGAATGACCAACACTGTGCCGCTTATCTTTTCCACCAGCCCGAGGTAGTTCTTTATGCGGCCAAAAAGGCGAAAGAATCCGTTCACGGCCAGGCTCGTGAGTAAAAAGGGGATCCCTAAACCCGCTGAGTAACTAACCAGAAGCTCCATCCCCTGGCGCACTGTGGCCAGCGTGGCAGCATAGGTCAGGATGGCACCCAGGACGGGCCCCACACATGGGGTCCAGCCGAAACCGAAAGACGCACCCAGTAACACTGCCCTGAGCGGCCCCAGGGGTCGTGTTGGCAGACTTACATGGAGGGTGCGAAGGAGAAAGCCGAACCGCAACAGTCCAGTTTGGTGCAGGCCGAAAAGAATGATGACCACGCCCGCGACCTTGGTGAGCAAAGATAACTTGCTTGCAAGCATGCTACCCAGCCACGTGGCTGAGGCCCCCAAGAGGATAAAAACGGCGGAAAAACCCAGAACAAAGAGAAGGGACTTGATCATCAGAGCCAGCTTGACACGCCTGGTCTGGGCGGTACCTGTCATATCCTCGAGAGAGACTCCCGAGACGAAAGAGATGTAGCCGGGAATCAAAGGGAGCACGCAAGGCGAGAGAAATGAGATCAGGCCGGCGGCGAAGGCCATGAAGAAGGTTACCTGCTGGTCCATAGTCTGCTCCCTACCACACCGGCGCCGGCTTATTTGTAAAGCACACCTGGCGCTCCTCGCTTGGGTTTGAGGACTATGGAAACTTCACCGTTGGCGGGGACCTCCACCTTCTGCCTCGCTGTCTTGAGCTTTTCGTGCCACGTTTTGACCACGTAGTTGCCGGGGGGCAGCGGCTCCACACCCTTGATGCCGGCGGCCTCGAGGGAACGTTGGTCGGGAATGGTGAAACGACCTTGCTTGTCTGTGACGGCGAAGTAGGGATTCTTGAGCACCAAAATATATGCGTTCATCTCCTGGTGCACGTCGCAGCGGAGATCAACCACCCCGGGTTTTTCGAAAACCACAGTTTCGCTCTCGCCGGTCTTATAACTGCCCAGATTGAACTTCTTGGCCCGAGAGAGGGAAAAAACGTTGTGAGCAACTTTGTCATTATTAGGAAAATTCACCTCGGCACCAACCAAAACGGGCAAAATATGGGGGATGAAGGTGAGCTGCCTTTGATCCATAAGGTATTTAGCCTGAGAGGTATCCACAGACAAGGGCGGTGTCTTCACCACATAGACAAGAATGTTTTCAGCGGTCCGGAGACCTTGCGGTTTTACAACGCCGATTATATCTCCAGCCCAGATTTTCTCACCTGTGGTCAGGAGGAGAGCAAGGGCCACAATCAAAACAATATTCAGATGTCTTTTCATCACAACGATTCCTCACATTACCAAGCTTTAGTCGCGATAGTGATGTCTTCCACTTGCCATTTTTTTGCTTTAGCCAGAGGTCTCGGCACAGGTCGGTAGATGAGGCTGGCCTCGGCGCTGGGCTCGTCTCCAGGATCGACCAAAGCGAAGACAAATTCCAATGTCTCGGTTTTCTTCGGTCGAATGCGGGTATCTGAGGCAACCCTTGAAGCCTGCCAGAAAGGTACGTTCAGGTTGCCTTCTTCGTCGGCCAGTACTTTGGCAAAGAGCGCCCCAGGCAAGCCACCGAAGTCGCCGTCTTCCTGTCTGCCCTGTCCAACCCATTCGGGTACCCGGCTCCCACGGATGAACGTTAGCGGTTTGTCTTCGGAATCACGTGCCTCCACCAGAAGCAATACGCTACGCATGGGCTCCCCAGTGGGAACCCAGTGGCCGCCGTTGGTATTGGAGATATGGATTTTAAGCAAGAGCTGGTTTCCTTGAATTTCACCCTCCAACTCCATGGCCAGGGCATTTTGCAGTTGGGCTTTGGTTCCCCCCTCAAAATGGTGGGGCCTGATTCGCTCCGGTGAACGGTACGTGCCCCACATGCGCCGAGCCCCGCTGTCCACAACGAAATTTTCATAGGGTAGAAGTTTTTTCTGCCAGCTCAAATGGCACTGCTGGCAGTTTTTGTTTTTGTTGGGATCTCCGACAGGTAATCCTTCCTGCCACTGCTTCCACTCCTGGAAAGTGGTCTGAATAGGGAGAATTTGGTTGTTGTCGAAACCAAAACCGGCCCATTCCTCGTTGGAGTATATCTTGTCTCGGCCCCAGGTTTTGTCTCCGCCTAGTCGCTTCAGATGACTATGGCAGGTGGAGCAGAACCGACCCGAATCGTATAAGGAATTGTAGGAAGCGGCCATGGGTGGTACCACCACATCATCGTACGGGCCGAAAACCAGGATGGAGCGTCCGCGAACAGGAGCCTGTCTCTCCAAAATGGCTGCAGCCCCACTTGGAGTCGAGGGATCATCCACTACCTTCCTAACCTTGTGGCAGTAGTCGCAGCTAACACCCTCCCATTCAGTTCGAGGTGAATTCAGAACGTCTCGCAAGTCTAAAGACCAACGGCTACTGGCGCTGGCCGAGGGGGCGTGGCAGGTGGCGCAGTTGCCGTTGCTCTGGGGGTTGTCCAGTCGGTAGCCCTCGCCCCGGCCGGGATTACCTTCTGCGTCCGTACCGTAGTACATGTCCAAAAGAATGGGATTTGCGGTGGTGTGAGCCATCTTCGACTGATCCCAGATGCGAGTTACCTTGCTGTGGCAGTTAAAGCAAACCTGGGGCGAATTAAAACGGTAACTAGGGTCGTCGGCCAGGAACACTGGCCGAAGTGAAATGTCGCCAACCAGCCCGAATCTGCCCAAAGGGGCGCCGTTGTTGAACCAGCCTTCTTTGCCCGCGGTAACCATGGGCCGACTGTGCCAGGGCCGGGGGCCCTTGAGCGTAAAGTTACCCTGCTGGTCGGTAAGGATGAAGTCATCCTGCCCCGGCAGCCTGACACGGGCGTCGGCCAGGGGACCGTAAGGCGAGACTGCCCGGCCCACTGCAATGGGAGCACTAGCCTTCTCTGGGTCTTTGTTAGCGGGATTCCCCTGGGCCCGCTGCAAATAGGCAACCAAACCAATGACCATAAAGGCACAGGCCAACACCATGATCTTTTTGTGTCTTGCCATAGGATTCTCCGGGAGTTTGGGAGACGTTACCGGGAAGTAAGGTTGGATTCTCCATCTCCTGCGGCGCCGTCCTACTCCGAAAGCGGAATTCTAGTTGGTGGCGTGGAAGATTTCTATGCCCTCACCACCAGGGTGCCCTGCATCTTCTTGTGCTCGTCGCCGCAAATGATGCTGCAGGTGAAGGTGAAAGTGCCGGCCTTGTCTGCCTTGAATGACACCAAGGCCACCTTGCCAGGACGGATTCCGTCCTCTAGGAAAATGCCGAAGTCCTTAAGGCTGAAACCATGGACTACGTCGCTGCTGGTTATTTTTAAAACAACCAGATCTCCCTTATTCACTGCCAGCGTCAAGTTTCGCGCAGGCCGGCTCTTGCTGTAGAGGGTGATTGCATCATATCCATGAACCTTGCCGGGAAGCCACCCTAGTTCAGAATGGGCTGTTAAAGTGAAAAGCTTAGCCCCGGCAGGTTTCTTCGTGAGCCAGTGATGGGCATCGTAAGCCTGAATAGCCCAGGGAAGTCCCACCATCACGACAATTAGTATGAGGAGGAAGAAAAGGTCCCTATTTCTTATGCGCTTTTTCATTGCCTTACCAAAACCAGGTGCTCATCTGAAGATCACGTCTGACTAAAGATCTGATTAGCTCTTGTGACTCTAGGAACTAGTTTACTGGCCTAATCAGCCCGGTGGACTTGTCCACGGCCAAACGGTCAACATTCTTGCCGTTGACCAGAACCTCAAACTCGTAGTGGGTCCCGGCATCAATACCATTACCCACCTTGAGATTCGGGTTCAGTCTGGATATGTGGTCGGAGAGGATGTCGTAGGCCTGATTTTGCGTCACTCCCTCACCCGATCGGGAGGGCGCGGGCTGATAGCGCGCTCGAGGCCCGAAGTCTCCACCTCCAGGAGAGCCCCAGTTGCATGCCAAGGCCTCGTCCATTGCACCCATGTGGGTAAAGGAAAAGACCGAACCGACAATGATCAATAATGATAAAAGAAAAACTAACCATTTACTCATCTCTTGCCTACCTTTCTACTAGGGTTTTAATTGTGCTATCCTAACAGCAAATTACGTGCCGAACAAGCACATCTGGAATCGGAAATCCCAATCTGTCTATTTTACTATAAAAAATGAATGAAAACTCGCGAGCCCAGGCAAGGTTGCTCCTCTAGTTGGTGCTAAATTTTTTACGTATTGACCACGTGTTGTAAAAAAAATTGAGAATAACCTCCGCTTACCTGAGTCTGCGATCTTCCATTCATCATTATTAAATCAATTCATACTTGCGTCCGTTTGTTGGCTACTATGGCAATGTCCGTGCCAAGATACAGAAGCAGTAATAACTAGCTGATTTAATAATAATTTTAGGATAAATAAGCCCGTGTTTGGTTTGATTGGAGATGGCAGACTGGATACTTTCTATCCATATCCAAGGTAAACAGGTGGGTAAGAAGTATCCGCCAGTCAAACAATAACAGAATCACATTACTCCTCATGCTGTTTCAGCATCATGAGAACATGGAGTAAGGGGCAAAGCAAAATCAAAGCATAGAATCCCCATGGCCCCAGGACTCCCATGTAGGAGAGTACTCAGATTGCAACTAGGGGGATTGCACAACAAATGATCATGGCGAAAGAATGATTTCTTAGTATATTTCTAGACTGGCCCTAATTCATTTGTCATCTCCCGTTGAAGAGTTTTTCGGATTTTTCTTTTCCAGCTTCAGAAAGATATATTTCGGAAGCAGTCTTAGCAGCCATGAGACGGCCCGTTATAGGTATATTCTTTCTTTACCCTATTCAGAATTTCGGGATGCAACATCCTGAGATATATGTAAGTTGAGCCCATAACGATTAGCTGTCCCAGAAAGAAGGACAATATCTCATTTATTCCCAACTCGGCCAAAAGTGCGGTCATTGCCAAGCCAAGAAACATCAGAAAGATGAATAGCCCCCTGATTACAGACAAGGTCCCGAATCCAGCCATTATACCCGTGATTATAGATAAGCCTAAAAATACCAATATCATCGTCCAATCCATAACTATTCCCTCCTTGTTCTTTGGGCAGTTTAACGTCTTACCCAGGACAGAAGGAAGCATCCATTGCTGCAATGAGCTACTCTAGGGACCATAAAACGCTTCATAAACTTCACCCCCTTTGCCTAAACCTCAAAAGTACATAAGGTCCATGGTTGTACTAGGTTTTAAGCTAATGACAAGGCGGTCCTGCGCGACCAAAAACCTTCACATTAGTGTTGACCAACCTGACGAGAAAGCGGCCAAAAGGGCCCTTTGCTTTTAGGTACCTTTGCGGATTTTTTTCGAAGACTCTCACGCAACATTGAGCACAGAAATAATAGCTCCTACCCTTGTATTTGCTGACCATCGTTCTCGGATCGTCCAGGCTCACCTCCATGCCACATACCGGATCCACAACTTTTTCCCGTGGGTAAACTTTCATCACAACCGTGTCCTTCCTGCCCCCGAATTACTTACTCCCTGGCAGCGACACGAAACTGCCAGGGAAGAAAAGCGGTTTGTCTTTTCGATAATGGTGGATTGCTTTCTAATACCAATGACGGGGGCCGTGTCCGTAGCCGCCACCATATCCCATCATCTGTCGGCCATAACCTCTGGAGTATCCACGAGCATAGCCACTGTTCGGGGTAATTTTGCGAGCCTTCAGCTCAAAATCGATTCTCTGCCGGTCCATCTCGGCCCGAAGATCAGTGATCTCTTTTTGCAGGGCTCTAACCTTTTTTACATCAGGGTCGGCTGCATTCAGCAGGGTGTTGAGTTCCTCTGATTTGGTCCAGATCTCGTCTCTAAGCTTGGCCGTGTCGTTGGAGAACTTCTGCTCTAGCCTATCCATCTCTGCATTTTGACTCTCAGTCAGGTTGCCATAGGCCCCGTTATCCTGCCAGCAAGAGCCAGGACCGCGTGACCATCCACCCCAGCCCCCACGGTACGCAAAGACTGGGGCTGCCAAGACCCCCACCAGAACCAAGATACCCAAAGTCGTCACCAATTTTTTCATTTCACTTAACCTTTAATTGTTTTAGTTTAGAATGGCTTCCGTTGACCTCTCATAATGGCAATGTCCGTGCCAAAAGATGTTTGCCAAATTAAGTATTTAATTTTACAAATATTTCGCGATTCTTCTAGCGAGCGAATCAATAGTTATCTTGACGTAACCCGACACAGTGGATACTTTCTACCCATATTTGAGAGTTAGGAGTATTCAGGTGGATAAAAAATATCCACAAGAATGAAAATAAAGGGGTGGTAAATGTGGAAATTTCAGCATTTGGGCGTGTCTATTGACTGGTCCGGAAATTGCTGTAACCCTACCCCCAATCAACAACCAAGAAACTGGAGAAACCCCTAGATAATTGGACTGTGACCTAAAGAAAGCTTCCTATGACCGCAACTGTTGAGAATATTCTAGAAACTGGGACGGTGCTTAACGACAAGTGGGTGATCCTTGAAGTCATCGGCAAGGGTGGGATGGGTGAGGTCTATAGGGCGCATCAGCTAAACCTGAAGCGTGATGTTGCCATCAAGGTCATTTCCTGGGAATGGCTCCAAACGCTGGAAGATGATGTAGAAGAGATCGAGAAAGGGGTGCAACGTTTTCGGCGTGAAGTTCAGGCAATGTCCCAGATTCGCCATCCAAATATTCTGCAAGTCTTCGATTATGGCTCTGACGCTATCAAGAAAGATGGAAAAGATTCCTCCATCGAATATATAGTCATGGAGTATATCCCTGGTGCCACACTGCGGTTCACCATGTCAGAAGAAGGGTTCCATCCTGATCAGGAGACCATCAAGGATTGGCTAGAGGACTACTTCCTGCCGGTGCTCGATGGTGTACAGGCGATACATGATCTAGATATGGTGCATCGGGACTTGAAGCCCGAAAATGTTCTTATGGACGGCACGACCCCGAAGATTGCGGATTTCGGCTTGGCTCGCTCCACCCGGATGGCCCCCGTAACCCAGTCGGTAGATATAAAGGGTACTATGCCTTATATGTCCCCTGAACATTTTCTTGACTTTAAGAAGGTAGACCAGCGCGCTGATATTTATTCCCTGGGAAAGATCCTTTTTGAAGCGATCGCAGGCAAGATACCCCCTGAGACGATTCCGTTTAAAAGCGCGAGTCTGGAGAAAGCCGACACCCCTTTTCTGCAGAAACTGGACACGATCATCCAGGAGGCCACGGCCGAGGAAAGAGACGACCGAATAGAATCAGTGGCTGAACTTCGGAAAGCTATCTTAGATGCTATCGACAGTTTAAAAGGTGAAACAGCTTCAGATGTCTCGGAGAGGCCAGCACGCCCTTTTTTTCTCCACCAAGCCAAATGGATCTGGACTGGTATAGCCGTTGCCCTGATCTCCATGCTGGCCATGGCTCTCTGGCACTTGATGAGTGAACCTGGAAAATCGCCTGTGCTCTCAGAAAAGACTGAGATATCCAAGAGGGAGATTCCGCCAGCAGATCGTTCCGAAGCTTCCGAATTCGAGTTGAAGCTTCCTAGTTCTCCGGCCCGACCCGTCTCGGGTAATGATGGTCTCAACATGCTGCTTGTACCAGGCGGTGATCTCAGAATCACGTCGGAGGATCCGCTAGAGCAAGGTAAGACGGTAAAGGTGCAATCTTTTTACCTGGATGAAACAAAAGTAACGAATTACCACTTCGTGGAATTTCTAAACACCGTCAAGAATACCCTAAGCGTCGAAAACGGCGTTGTGAAAAGCAACGGTGAGATTTGGTTCTATTTGGGCGAGGGTACTGAGCAACACGAGCAAATCATTTATCGACACGACCGTTTTCATTTGCGGGACACTCAATATGCGGCTCACCCCGTTGTCCGGGTTACCTGGTATGGTGCCTCGGCCTATGCCCACCATTATGGCAAGCGCTTGCCAACAGAATACGAATGGGAATACGCAGCCATAAAGGGTAGCTCTGGAAGTGTAGCCTTCTCAGAAAGCCAACCTGGTGGAGAGGAGGCGGATTCGAGGGCGAGAGACCATATGGCGCAAATGATGCGTATGCATGCCCCAGCCGAGCAGGCAACTCCTGATTCCACCACCGGCCAGATTTCTGCCGGGAATCTTTTTGGTGTGAAAGACATAGGAGGAAGAGTAAAGGAATGGGTGATTCGGGTAGAGGATGCTAAGAGATCCAGAAGTGGAACCGCGTCCACAGTAAAGACGACTGGCTACAAGAGCTTGGTTCTCAGCATATCCTCAGGGACCGAGTCAGGATTGAGAAGCTTCAGGTACCCGTGGGAAGGTTTCCCGGATGTCGGATTCCGTTGCGCCTTTGGTATTGGAGACAAGGGTTAAGGTAACATTAAGCGGCAGAACCCAGTCGCCACATTTCCCAGAGAGCTCGAAGGGAGACGTAAATAAAGATAGCCCCAAAAAGAGCGCCTCCCGGTATGTGCAGCCAGAAAAAGGCAGGAGAAATGTAGCCTTTTAGCCAGACGCTGGCTATATCGACCAGCACGCCTACAAACGGCAAAACGATTAGCCAGGCGCGCGTCTTGGCAGTTAAATCCAGGCAGAGTGTTATTGCTCCCATAAAAATGAAGATCATACTCATGCCGAAAAGATGAATGTGGGTCCACCTCAGGGTCCAGACAAACTGCTCTGTTTTGTAAAAGGGTTCGGCAACCTTTTCATCCAACGGTGCAGAAGCAAAAAGATCGCCGCGTCCGCTTGTAGCTTCCCCTTCACCTGGCGAGGTGACCGATTCCATCTCGCTGGCAGAATGGCCCGCCATTTGCTCTTCAGAAAAAAAAGTCGGGATGATGTCATGGACAATGATCTGGCCCGATGCGCCAAGCATGGCAAAGCCCATGGTCAGGATGATCATGGAAACAAGTGCTTTAGCCGGTACTGGCATCAAGGCAAGCTTCGGCAAGCCAGCTTCTCGCCTGGGTGTTCCAGTATCGCTCATTTCAGGTGCCTCGTCGGTTCTTGGCATCTATTTCCCAGTGAAATTAGAGCCGGCATATTTCCCATCAGCAGAGAAGAAGATATAGACTTTGTCAGGCTCACCGGTTTTAAGATGAAACGAGACCACGTGTTCTTTCTGTCCACCTTTCTCGCGGTTGGAAATATCGACCTTCACTAGATCTATCTCCCAATTTTCAGACAGTTTCCCGCTGGCGATAAGCTTGTCATATAGTTCCGTAGCTTTCTGCAAGGCCTGAAGCGGGGTGAATGTGCTGCCGTGTTTTTTTCCACCATGACTGAATGCAGGTAGCGTGACAATTAGAAGTCCTAAAAAAAGAATGAACGTGCAGCTGATAACTGCCAGAGGACATTTGCGTAAGTGCTTTGTCCAACTCATACAACCCTCCATATGGCAATTGAGGTAGTTGCCTTTGTTCATATCTCAACTATAACCAAATAGAAGTGTGGGAGCAATCAGCGCCTATCGTCAAGTTGTTCTTAATAAGTTAACGTTCTCAGCATTGCATTGATAATGCATATTGACCCTTTCTTACACGTATCTCTTGCCGACCGCACTTAGAATGCCGCTTTCCAATGAAGGCATTTCAAGTGGATAGTATAGGTGGTATAAGGCCAAGCCGATCTAAGATTTGAGATAACTGCTATAGATGTGAGATTGTAGATGTCTTCAAGAATTTGAGATATGCAAATCATATCTACGAAACTACCGAAGTTTAGATATTGGCAAGAGATGTGAAGTTCTCTCAGAGTAGATTCGGTATCAATATCTTGTAGAAACCAGAATTAATAAGACCCACAACCAGCGGGACACTCAGGCGATGCGTGTAGATAACTCTCTCTACCTAGCATTGCACGCGTACTAATTCTATCCCGACCCTTTTTTGTAATTTTGTATTTCAAAATCGACCACCATTGCAACTATTGCTCCTGATGAGAGGAGGAATATGGCAAGTTCGCATGTTTCGTGGTTAATAGTTGGCGACAGTCACCATCTCGTGGACATGCAGGACAAAGGTCAATCATCAAAAGGTGGACCTTTCAGGTCCATATTTCATGCAGATTTGTTGGACACAGATACCGCCTTTAGTCCGCAATACGAGGAAGAGGAAAAGGGCCATAAGGCCCCTTTTCACGCCCACTGGTCGGCCAGGTGGAAGCCTAACGGCCTCCGCCACCGCCACCACCGGAGCCACCACCACCGCCGCCACCGGAGCCACCACCGCCGCCGCCACCGGAGCCACCACCGCCGCCGCCACCGGAGCCACCACCGCCGCCGCCGCTTCCCATACCGCCTTGGCTGCCACCTCCCATCCCGCCTTGTGCGTTACCGCCTTGGCTCATACCTGCAAAACCGCGGGAAGACCGGTGTGAGGCTGTATGCGAAGCCATTCCGAGCCCCAACCCTTTGCTACCGTGACTAATGGCAGCCATGCCATGCTTTGGTGCGCCTCTCTCCCTAGTTTGGCGCACGGTGGCCTCTGTGAGCTCCCTGGTTCTTGCTCGATTCCTTTCCTGTTCGTTGAACCGTTCGCGTGCATGTGTTGCATTTTCTTTGGGCCCAAGACCTAGGAGCCCGGGATGTATTCCCAATTCTTCACAAATTTGGCCCCAGCCAAGTCCTGCGTTGCGCATGGCCGCTATATCCTGCGACGTGACGCCCGCTATATTGGCAAGGTTTTGCCGCATTGTACGCTGGGCTTCTCGATTGTGTTCACGAGCAACCTCCATCGCTCGTTTTTCTCCACGGGCCTGGGCGTGTTCCATGGCCTTGGTAGTTTTCTCGACCATTTGCATTGCCTCGGTGAGTTCCGGTATTCCTTTCACATCTGCTTCTTGTGCCCAGGCCGGAAGCATCACCAAGATTGGAAGCGCTGCAAGAAGTGAGATCAAGAGCGCTTTCGCTGTGAAACGATAACCAATGACTGCAGTACACATCAGGTTCTCCTTTGTTTGTACCAGTTAAGTCGTCGAGTGTTCGAACGGCCGCTCATCTAAATATACGTGGTGGCTGGTCAAAAGGTCACAAAAAATACTCTGGGCGTCCTTAAGCTATTTTTTCACAGTCATAAAGGATATTGAATCGTCCATAAAATATAGTCGTTGTTCACTCACGATTTTTTCGGCCTTGCCAACGGCCTTTGTGGTTATGCGAGATGGACGAACTGCTGGGTAATGCTTTAAAAGAAATTGCTTTACCGCTTCGGCCCGTTCCGCCGCTAGGGAACGGTTTCCCTTTCTGTATACGACAATTTTCATTTCAATGTTCTTGTTGATGCTTAGTATCGAACCGACGACCTCGAGGGAGGAGTTCCCTTCTAGGAGCAATTTGGTGGACCCGGGAGTGAAAGTGATGCGCTCCAATGGCACACGACGGTAACCGATAGTGTAATTACGATATGAAAAATCTCCATGGGTGTTCAAATGGTCCACAGCCCTAAGGGCCCACTTGCCCTCCGGATAATACTTCAAGTATAGTTTCCAGGCCCTGATTTCCTCATTTGTCCTTTTTAGATTCTCAAGCGCTAATCCTCTATTGTATAAGGCCTCGGGGTTATAAGGGTCTTTTGTGAGCACTTTATCGTATTGGTTCAGTGCCTGCTTCCATTGAGCGTTGTCCAAGAAGTTATTACCAAGATATAGGCGAGTTGGCATATGGTTTGCGTTTGCTGCTAGCGCCCGCCAGTAACTTTGCCGTTCCTTTTCGAAATCCCTTACTGCCCAGTAAGCCACCCCCAGCCAAAAATGATAGTCTGCTTTATTAGGCTTAAGCTTGGCGGCCTTCTGGAGGTACGGGAGGGCCTGCTCTGGCTGTTCCAAGGCCAGATAGTAGCGGCCCATATAGTAATTTGCCACAGGATCGTCAGGGTTTTGTTGGTGCAGCTTCGCGATAGCTCGAATGCCTTCCTCATAACTCTCGTGAGTCAGATACCACTGACCCTTCACATGGGCACAGCCCGAAAGAATTAGTGTTAGGCTAATGACCAAACTCCAGATTCTTCTCTCCATCTACTTTCTCCATTATCGTTCGAAACAGTGATTGAAGCATTTATGGAACTTGATGCGCAAAACGCTTCATGGAAGTTATCGAGAACACACGATGGGTCGAGACTCATCAATGAGGGTTCAGGGGTTACGGAGCCTTCTTGTTTGGTCGACCCGGAGCTGGACCGTGCCGAACGTCCCGCGATGTGAAACCCAGCGCGGCCATGAACTCCTTAAGTGGATACTTCTCCCGCAAAGCAGCCTGGGCAGCGATGGCGATCTCATGATCCGTCGCCCCCTTATGCTTGGCCAAAGAGACTACCTTGGCGAGGTAATCCCAAGATTGAGTCAGACTGTGGTTGCGAAGCCCGGTGAAAAGGATTTCCCGGGTCAGGGACTCGTTGAACCGCACCTGTTTCAGAAGTGCAAGGATCTCGGTTGCCCTGGCCAGCATGGACAGATCCTGTGTGGATACTTCCTGGATGAACCGCGCCAACTCCTCCCTGGTGATCCCGCCATCGAGACTGCCGACCATCCGGCTCAAGTCCTGGTGGGAGATCTCTTGCTCTTCGGTTTTTATCGTCAGGACTCTTCTGACGAAGCGGTAGTCCTCGAGCTTCTTACCCAGCACAGCGGCTATGGTATCCAAGGGTATTTGTTTTGCCAGTCCCTCTTCTATCTTTCCCATAAAGGGGTCAATGGGCAGGTCCTCTGTCTGGACCGTCTGAAAAAAGTTGAGCAAACGCACCACATCATCGTCTTTAAGACGGTGATCGGCGGCCAGGCTCATCAGCCGGTTGAGAACGGTTTCAGATACCCCTACGGTGCGCGCCGCCCGGATCGAGGCAGTGACACTTTGGTCCGCTGGTTGCCCTTGCCCATAGGAAAGTGAAACTGAAGCAACAACCAGGAAAGCAGCGAACAAAAGAGTGCAGTTATTTCTAAATATTTGTCGGTTCATCTCTGCTTACAAAAAGTACGGAGTTTCTGTTGCCAAAACCGTCACTCTGGTAAAAGGGGGAGCTTTGGTCGGGCACCACCATCTTGCCGTCCACCAGAAAGGCATATTCGTGGCGTCCTTCGGGCAGCCGGATCTCGAGCGCCCAGGTGTTTCGGTCACCAAGCTGCTGCATTTTGTGGCCGGCAGGATTCCACTGGTTGAAGGAGCCGATCAAGCTCACTGATTCAGCTTCCGGAGAGCTGAGGGTAAAGGTCACGGGAATGAGGCTCGCCTGGCGAGGATCCATGGAACCTGGATCTTTTCGCCACGGGCCGAACTGAAAAGCAATGGCCAGTCCCAGAACGAGAACCATGGCAGCGGGAACCAGCTTTAGAGGCTGAAAGGTGACTGTGCGTGGCCTGAGGGCCCAGCGGTAGATTCGTACCCAGCCCGGCACGGTTTTGGGCTCCAGCGAGCTGAGGATGGATTCGGTCAACCCGGCCGGGGCTTCCCTGTCCGGCATGCGGTAAATCAAACTTTTCAGGGCGAGAAGATCTTGCTTCTCGTTGTTCTCGTACGCGGTGTTTTCCACCTTGGCAGATGAGTCGCGGAAAGGTTGATCAGAAGGATCTTTTTTGCGGCTCATGGGTTCCTCCTTTATATTGCTCCCGTAACATATCCAGGCCCCGGTGCACGCGCATTTTGGCTGCACTCACAGAAAGATTCAGGGCTGCAGCAATTTCACGCATAGAACACTCATCATGGTAGCGGAGAATCAGGGCCTCCCGGTAGTTGACGGGAAGCTCGTCCAGTGCTTTCTCCAGCCGAAGGAACTCCAGGCTCTCGCACATACGGTCGTGCTGTTCGCCAGGGGAGTTGCAGCCTGAAAGTGATTCAGGGTTCAGTGTGGACGCTGATTCAGAGTTCAAGGTTTTTTTTCGGGCAGAGTCTCTGGCAAGGTTCAACCCAATGGAGTAGAGCCAGGGAAAGAATCTCTTGCCCGGGTGAAAGCGCTCCAGTTTTTGGTAAGCTCTGATGAAGGTTTCCTGGGTAAGGTCGGCCGCCTTGTCGGACGAGCCCGCCATCCGGTACATGAGGTTGAAAATGGGCTTCTGGTAGCGCTCCACCAGAGGGCCGAAAGCGTTCACCTCTCCCCGTAAGACCCTGTCAATACAGTTCTGTTCGTCGTTACCGTCCATGGAGAAAACCAACTGGTCGCTAGTGTTACTCACTGTTCATTGGCAGCTATCTCAACCCATCCGGTTGAAAATTTGGCCCTGAGTGAAAGGAGTTTACCACATAATATATACGTGGCAATGGGGCTTTTGGTCACAATATTTCTTGGGATCAAGCATTTTTCGATTTGGTCGTTGGGTAAAGTTGTGATCTCTAGAACAGAGAATCAGACATGCCTGCAAAAACGTTGTGACCAAAACATCAACGACCACGTATATGATATAGCTCACCGATTCAAAATGTGAAACGAACGATCCCGATGTACTGATTTGTTAGGTCCAATCAAATCTATTTGCCATAGAGCAGAAAGGAGGGAGAAATCACAATTAAAGCTGTTGGTTAATTCTGGCTGGTCTAATCTAATGCGAAAAATGAGAGACGGGGGTTGTATTTATGAAACTATCACGTACGAGTTTGGTTCTTGGTTGTGTTCTCGCTGTTACACTGTGTTGGCTTCTCTATCCTGCTGCCGCGCTCAGCACTGAAATTCCGATTCAGATCGATGTTGCGCCGAACGTCATAAACATACAGAGTCAAGGCGCAATTGTCACGGTTCATACGGATATTGCCTACAGTGCAGTGGATGGAGCGAGCGTATATCTCAACGGTGTTGCAATCCAATGGTGGAAGGCAGATGCACGGGGCAACTTTGTTGCCAAGTTCGTGATGGATGAGGTAAAGACCTTAGACGGGTTAATAATAGACGGCTACAATGTGCTCGTGTTGAATGGATACACCACTGATGGTGACACGTTCATAGGTGAGCAGAAGATCAAGGTCATCGACATTACCCCAAGAGGGAGTTAATACTCAACGCGTAAATTGTGTTGAATATCCTCGTGAAAGGCAGGGAGGAGCATACCCTGCCTTTCCTTTTCTACTCGCTTTGAGGTTTAGCGTCTTTGTCACATTCTGATAGTTCGGCAAGACTGTGAATAGATCTTTTCTACATTTTTTCCTAAAACTCAATGAATAGGTTACATGTCATACCCCACACTCTACCCTTCAAAATGCTGCTACTACATATCGTAATTGCACCACCAGAATCTAACATAAAGATCTCTGCTATAGATGTGAAATTGTAGGTGTCTTCAAGAATTTGAGATATGCAAATCATATCTACGAAACTACCGAAGTTTAGATATTGGCAAGAGATGTTTAGTCCCTACTGGAGAGTTTTACCCCAGCATTTTGTTTCAAGTCCTGAGAAGCTGAAAGTGTGAATTAAGGGATGTCATCCAGACTTTTGCTCTGACGTTGCTCTTTTTTTTCTATACACTTTACATCAAGATCTACACTTCTCCCTTTTTTTCGGTTAGCCTTCCTAATAAAGAATGAGATTTTTAGGGATTGACAATTTTTTCTTCAAGCTTACTTTGCACCTAATGTTCGTTAGTATCTTTGGAACACACTTCAATGAATCGGGTGGAACAATACATTAATTCTCGAAAGGTTTATCTTCGAATATATACAAATTACCACAACAAAAAGGGGAATAGAGCATTTACAGGTTAATTGAGATGTCCTGCAGGAGAAAACGGATTTGGACAACTACTCAAGGACTGACTGCTCAGTTTCCCACAACAAGGAGGAGGTTGGGTTATGAGGAAAAGCAACATTAAACTGGTAGGGTTAGCGATGATTATTGGATTGGTCATACCAGGTTTGGTTGTGACCAATGTTTTAGCCCAAACACCTATTGTCAAACAGGTACCGGTGCAACGGGTTCGGATGGTACAAGAGGTTGTGAAGACTGCGGATAATTTCATTGTGTTGTTTGATGCCTCTGGCTCCATGCAGGATATCTATAAGGATACAGGCATGAAGAAGATTGATCTTGCCGAGGCAATGTTCAAGGGCAGAGCCGCACAAGTCCCGGACCTAGATTGGAACGCCGGCTTGTATTTGTACACCCCGTGGAAGAGTTTCTACGAGATGCAGCCATTTGACAGGGCGAAGTTTGGTCAAGCAATTGACGAGATGGCGGCGTACAAGCCTTCAATTATGTACAGAAATCAGCCGACGCCATTGGGAACTGCGATCAAGAACCTTGACCCCATCCTTGCCAATCTGTCTGGGAAAACGGTGGTGTTTATTTTTTCAGACGGCCAATTCACCTTGAGCCAGCCGAAGATATGGCCTGTGCCAGCAGCGAGGGAGCTCGCCTCCAAATACAATGTCTGTTTTGACCTCATAAGTTCGGCACAGACTCCAAAAAGCCAGAAACTGGTGAATGATCTGGCTGCAGTGAACACATGCTCCCGGGTGGTAACATTTGATGCCATGCTCAGTAGGCCGGAATATATGACCAGTGCTATTTATGCAGTCAGAGACAGGGCCCTTTTGGAGACCCAAATGGTGAGCAAAGTGGTGGGAGTTGAACTCGATAGCATCCTGTTTGACTATAACAAGGCTGAAATCCGCCCGGAGTATCACGACAAGTTGGATGCCCTGGCAAAGTTTTTGGAGAAAAATCCTGACACATACGCACTGATTGAAGGCTTTGCTGACAGCACAGGTGATCCGACCTATAATATGATGCTGTCACGGCAAAGGGCTGAAAGCGTTAAGAATTACTTGATGGAGAAGGAGATTTTCTCAGCAGCAGAGGCAAATATCAGTGCTATTGCCGAGAAACGACTGGTGACGGTGTGGTATGGACCAACCGCTCCTGAGGCAAGTAATGAGACAGCAGAGGGACGCCAAGTGAATCGACGTGTTCGGATATCGATAGGAGGGATAGAGTAACAAGGGTTTGAGCAGAGCCTCACGTCCTTGAGGCAATGGTCTAACCTGAAACAAGGACTGCAAAAAGAGCAAGGGCAGGGCCAGCAATGGCCCTGCCCTTTATTTTTCTGACCTTTGTAGATAACGAAACTTGTTGTGTGAAAAGCAGCGATTTATCCAACCAGGGTCAAGCGGGCCCTATATTTCTGAAGACCTACTTTGTTGCATTTTAAGAACGGGTAAGGGATAGCTGCAGACGGGTATAACCTCGTACAGTGTAGACGGGAGGAGAATTTCATATGTTTGAAAAACAGTTCTTGCAGAAATTCCCATGCATCCTGTTTGCCCAGAGATGTCAAAATGCCAAGATTTGTCAGTACAGAGAGTGGTGTTGACACCTATAGCTCCATGGTCTGAGGAAGCTATGTGAAACATAGTTTCCCCCCTAACATCTCTCTATTAAGCACAGGCATACGAATATTTCAGATGTCAAATCACTCAATTAACCAGCCCTAAACGCATAATGCCCTAAGCCGAATAGACCATTCTTTGCTTCTAGGCAACTATACCCCTTAAATATTCATTAGATATCAAATATTTAAAAAGAGTGGCACAGAAGTTGCTCAACAGTACGGGTACATATATCAACGAACATATTAGAGAAAACTCATCGTTAAATCCAAAGTTCAGCATGCTTAATTTTTCCTGAAAGTGGGAATTGGAAATTTGATAAAATATAGACTGAAATTTAAAAAATACATGAGACTGTTTTTGCTGTTTCTTTTAACTAGCTGTGCCACTTTACCAGGTGAAAAGGAATGTGCTGCTCCAGGTGAAATACAGTTCATTATTAATGTAGGATTTGAAGTAGAACACAAGTCGTGTCTATCTGATTTAGAAACAATATCTTGGCTTATTACAATCTCTATTTGGGATGATAAATGTAAATACCGATCAACTAATCTTGTTTCCTATTGGAATGGATGCAGGTATGAGTTATGGCAAATAGATTCACCAGATGATTGGGTTTACGTAGGTCGTTTCAAAAACCTTGATACATTAGGTGAGTTCATAAAAGTAACGAGACCATTTGCTGCCTCTCAGAGATTATCTTACCGAGAGGGAAAAAGAGATGCACGAAAAAAGACGAGAAACTGACCCTGTTTATCGTGCTGAATGTGAAAAGGCATTGGAAGAAGCAGCAAGGGATGCAGCAAAGAGCCACCACGATGTCTAACCACTCGCTACAACGGACGGGGCTAACAGCTCAGTAGTCTTTCTGGTACTGACTGAACATTAGCATACTTTAATCTACACTCTGCCTCTTGAGAGCCTGCTGCCACATATAGTACTCATCCCTCTCGAAGCAGAAGTGTAAATCACTGCTATGTATGTTAAATCTGGGACCCCGCCAAAATGTTTTGATCTCCTTTTCATGTCTGCACTCAGCAACTTGACACGGAATCAAGCTTCACCTTTCTAGGTGTCAATTTTCCAAGGGTAGGGTGGTAGCTGGCCTCAACCTGATAACTGTCTGAGTAAGTCGAACCTGTTTTCCTTCCACTGTCAGATCAAATCTCTGCAACTGCAATTAATTTGATCATTAAAATATACCCTGGTAAGATCGAACTCTCTTTTTCGTTCATCCAGGTAGTAAGTGTCTGCGTGTCTGGTCTTCAAAGCCACGCTTACAATACGCTCTGCGCTATTGCTGACATAAGGCCACCCAATGGAAATAGTCACTGCGTGCACCCTTGATTGCTCTGATACCTGCTCGTTGCTAATCACGCTTCGTGCTGACGGTAGTATTCACATCAAGGGAAATCCGCAGCATCCCTTTACGGCTGGTTTTACTTGTGGGAAAATCCGCCGGCATCCTCAAAGGTTAAGCAGCGCTCATCGGATCACGACCCCGCTCTTGCGAAAAGGTCAAGAGTGGGAATCCATTGAGTGGCGAGAGGCACTTCAGCTCTGTGCGCAGAAAATACAAGAGTATAGAAGCGAACCCGAGAC
>JBFFBS010000022.1:0-26765 GCA_041560295.1 Syntrophobacteria bacterium
CCACAATCTCGGTACCGGCAGTTCCTGCTACTGCCGATTCAATCGCCCCGATGGAAGTAATCACGGCCCTCTTTCCGCGTTTCTTGATGAACTGAACGGCTGCCTCGACCTTGGGGCCCATGGAACCGGGGGGAAAATGGCCTTCTTCCTTGTATTGTGCGGCCTCCGTTAGGGTCATATTTCGCAGAAATCTCTGATCCGCTCCGCCGTAGCTGAGGGCAACTCCTTCCACATCGGTAGCAATCAGGAAGACATCAACTCGAATCTCTTCGGCCAGTTTGGCACTGGCCAGATCTTTGTCAATGACCGCATCAACGCCATGAAAGGCTCGACCCTCCCGGATGACCGGTATCCCCCCTCCCCCACAACAAATAACGATGAAATCTTTATCCACAAGGTTTTTGATCTCTCGTTTTTCCACCACGGTTACCGGTTTTGGCGAGGCCACCACGCGGCGCAATCCTCCCGGAACTTCTCGGGTGGGATAGGGCAGGTCTTTGGCTTGTTCCAGGCTGAGAACCGGTCCAATGGGCTTGGTGGGGTTTTGAAAGGCAGGATCACTCTCATCCACCACTACGTAGCTAATCAAGGTAATCAAGAGCTGTTTGGTCCAAACACCCAACTCCATGAGTGCCGTGTCCAAACTGGATTCGATCATGTAACCGATCTGCCCCTGAGTTTGTGCCACCAAGATTTCCAGGGGAAGACGGGGTACCTCAGTGCAGCTTTCCTGTTGCAGCAAGAGATTTCCCACCTGAGGCCCGTTTCCGTGGGTGATGATAATTGTATACTGTCGTGAGAGCCTGGCAATCTGTCTGATGGGAACCTTCAAATTCTCAAACTGCTCTTCGATGCTACCCTCTTGTCCCTTTCGAACCAGGGCGTTGCCCCCCAGCGCGATCAAGAGGGTTTGTTTCTCTTGTTTTTCCATTGTTGCCATTTGATCAATGCATTGAGCAAACAGTTAACAGCCTCTTACGAAAAACAAACACGAACCATTTGGCAAAAGTTACTGCGAGACGTGCGAGACTGGCGAGACGAGCGAGACGTGTTAAACTCGGATCATTAGCTTTGCTTTTATTCCCGACCTCTCGTCTCGCCCGACCTCCCTTCTCGCTACCTACGCCTTGCCCTATGCCTTCAAAACTCCGCAATACAAAAAGAGTTTCGTGCTATGCTCTCCCTGCTGCATCCACATAACGGCTTTGCATGACAGAGCCTCACTTTTTCAAAGCCTCCAATCTCTTTATCAGGCACTCCTCCAAAGTGGGACTGCCATGGTCCTGGTATTCGTAGTGCACCCGAAGGGAGGGCTTGTTTATGGACAACAACTTCGGTAGATCAATAGGGGTGGCGAAGAGCACCAGATCGCACTCTGCATTATTGATGGTGAGTTCAAGGTCGTACATCTGCTCCTGACTGTAACCCATGGCCGGAACCTCAGCATCCAGATGAGGATATCGCTTGTAGGTTTCTCGTATTGAGCCAACGGCATAGGGCCGGGGATCGACGACACTATCCGCCTCATATCTTCTGGCTGCAATTGTTCCGGCCCCAAAAGACATGCCACCGTGAGTCAGCGTCGGACCATCCTCAACCACCAGGACACGTTTGCCCTTGATTTGCTCGGGGTGATCCACCAGAATAGCCGACTCGGCCAACACAATTTCGGCCTTGGGAGCGTATGTGGCAATGTTTTCACGGACCAGGTCAACCTGCTCTGCCGGGGCGCTGTCTACCTTGTTAATCAGCGCTATGTCGGCCATCAAAAGGTTTGTTTCTCCTGGGTAGTACAACCTCTCGTGGCCGGCCCGATGGGGATCAAAGAGTACGATGTGGATGTCCGGATAGTAAAAAGGAGTGTCATTGTTACCACCGTCCCAGACGATTACATCCGCTTCCTTTTCAGCAACCTCAAGAATCCTGCCATAGTCAATGCCGGCATAGACCACTATGTCCTGGGCGATGAGAGGCTCATACTCTTCCCGTTCCTCGATGGTACACTGATGATTGTCTAAATCTTCATAGGAGGAAAAACGCTGTACCACCTGTTTGGTCAGATCACCGTACGGCATCGGATGGCGCACAACCACAACCTTTTTCCCCAGACCTCTCAGAACCCCGCAAATCTTTCGAGCGGTCTGCGATTTGCCGCATCCGGTGCGAACCGCGCACACTGCCACCACGGGCTTCTGAGATCTGAGCATGGTGTAGGTCGCCCCGATCAGAATGAAATCGGCACCTTCAGCCATGGCGATGGCCGCCTTATGCATGACTTCCGTGTGGGGCACGTCGCTGTATGAGAAAGCCACCAGGTCTACTTTTTTGTCCCTAATCAGCTGGGCGAGCTGATCTTCTTGGTAAATCTTGATACCGTGTGGGTACAGAGTTCCCGCGAGCTCGGCCGGATATTGTCTGCCGTCAATATCGGGAATCTGAGCGGCAGTGAAACCGATGACCTGATATCGAGGGTTGTCTTTGAAATAGATGTTGAAATTGTGGAAATCGCGCCCGGCGGCTCCCATGATGATTACGCTTTCAACCATCTCAACTCCCTACCATTGTCTGCAACGAAACTCCGAACTGACTAATTTTCTGACAGTACTGGTTCGATTCTCTCCATAGCCCAGTCGATCTGTTCTCTGGTAATCACCAGGGGTGGCGCAAACCGAATGATATGCTCGTGAGTCTCCTTGCACAGCACTCCCTTCTTCATGAGTTTTTCGCAGAAACGTCGAGCACCGCCTGCCTCGGCACGCAACTCAATCCCAATCATCAACCCTCTACCGCGAACCTCTTTGATGAAATCGCTCTTGATCTTTCCTAGCTGGGACTGGAGATAATCCCCCATGGCAGCTGCATTTTCGATCATTCCTTCTTCAATTAACACTTTGAGGGCGGTGCGGGCAACCGCGCAGGCCAGAGGGTTGCCGCCGAAAGTACTGCCGTGGTCGCCGGGCATAAATACGCCCAGCACCTCACTGTTGGATAAAACGGCCGATATTGGATAGAAGCCTCCGGAGAGCGCTTTGCCGATAACGGTGACATCGGATTCGATACCCTCGTGCTCTTCTGCCAGGAACTTGCCCGTCCGCCCCAATGCGGTCTGAATCTCGTCCAGAATCAGAACAACGTTATGCTCATCACAAATAGATCTTACTTCTCTGAGGTATCCATCCGGTGGAATGATAATTCCTGCTTCTCCCTGGATTGGTTCCAGCAAAAAAGCCACCGTATTCGGAGTAATCGCCTCTTCAAAGGCCGCAGCGTCACCGAAAGGAATGATCTTGAAGCCGGGTGCAAAGGGACCAAAGCCGTCTCGATACTGCTCTTCGCTACTGAAACCGATGATAGCGATGGTTCGGCCATGGAAGTTGTTCTCACAAACAATAATTTCAGCCTGGCCTTCCGGAACCCCTTTCACCTTGTAACCCCACTTGCGAACTGCCTTGATCACGGTCTCCACCGCTTCGGCCCCACTGTTCATGGGTAAAACTTTGTGAGACCTGGTCAACTCACAGAGCTCTTTATAGAGAAGACCCAGTTGATCGTTACGGAAGGCGCGCGAGGTCAAAGTAAGTTGCTGAACCTGTTCAAGCATGGTTTGTTTGATTTTCGGGTGACAGTGCCCCTGATTGACTGCTGAATATGCTGCGAGAAAGTCCAGGTATTTATTGCCTTCCACGTCCCAAACCCAGACGCCCTCACCCCGAGTGAGTACGACATCCAAGGGCTTGTAGTTGTGGGCACCGAATTCTTCTTCCATTTGAATGTACTGTTTTGAGTCCACCGCGCCTCCCCTCCTTCTGGTTCAGGTCGTGACTTTGAGCCCGGATCTTTCATGTGCCGGTTCAATCGGCGTAAAGTTAAGATTATCTCATCATACTACAACCATTGCCAGATTTGCTATATTGGCAAGATATGTGAACTTTCCGCGCCTTGGAATCTCCCCCATCATCTGGAGGGGAGTTATCGCTAGTGAGACATTCCCTTGTGTTGTGGTGTCCTTTTGATCAGTGGATCCTATCTTGCGCAGTCATTGGCGTGCTTAGCGAATCTTCCAAAAATCTCTAGAGATTATTTCACAGGGATAGCGTCCAAACATTTAGTCGGCCGCCTTCATGATCTGTTTCGCTTCCTTCCAGTGTATAGCCAATGCTTTGGTAGAAATGGTTTGCTGGAAGTTGAGTCGGGCATTTGAGCATTATTCGTTTATTACCGCACAAACGGGTATCTACTGCAACTGCTTCCATAAGACGTTTTCCAATCCCGTGCCTTCGATATGCCGAATCAGTACACAGATAATAAATGGTTGTGTGTTCGTCTTCCCTAAGGTGCTTATGATGAAAAGATACAAATCCGACGACCTTGCCCTCATGTGTCTTGGCAACAAACACCTCTCCTCTATCTATATGTTGCATGAGCCAGCTGTGATGCTTGCTGATTGGCCCCAGTTCGTGCTCGTGGGCTTCCGCTAAAGCGATTATCTGAGGGGCATCTTCGTTTATGGCTTCGAGTATTTTGGTCATTGAAAATCCAATCGTACAACGAGCTGGTTGTATGCCAGCGCTTTATGAGTCCACTCCCCGAGTTGCCATCTATATTTTTAGCTATTCAGATTATTGTTCCATATTGTTTCATTTTGTTGACAAATGAACAGCTGTACCCTAGACTTTAGATTGTAGTGGAGCACAATTTCCGGCGTCAAGAAAGATATTCCGTTCACTATACTATTTCATGATGAGAGCTTGTTATGACCACATCATCAGCCATACCGAAAAGCATTGATGCAAACGAGATCATCGACTCCATTCCAGTGGGAGTTGCCATCCTTGACATGGACTTGCGAGTGCAAGCAATGAACCGCTCTCTCGAAGCTATGACCGGGTTTAACAGGGAAGAAGCGTTGGGGGTGAGTTGTCCTCACATTCTCAGGAGCAACCTTTGCCCTCAGAAGTGTCCTGCAAAGCAGGCTGTGGAAAGTGATCAAACCATACAGATCGAGGGAAACATCATCAACCGAGCCCGGCGAAAAATACCAGTACGAATACATGTTGCCGTCCTTAAAGACGGAGAGGGCCAAGCCATAGGAGTAATCGAAACCATCGAGGATATTTCATTAGTAACGGAGCTGGACAGAAAAGTACATATCAGCCACGACTTCAGCGACCTGGTTGGCCATAGCCCCAAGATGCAGAAACTTTTCAACATTCTGCCCGTCATTTCTCAGACTGATTCATCCGTGCTTATTACCGGCGAAACCGGAACAGGTAAAGACCTTGTAGCATCGGTAATCCATCGGTTGTCACCTCGGGCGCAGGGACCTTTCATAAAGATTAATTGTGGGGCCTTGCCGCAAACCCTCCTGGAATCTGAACTCTTTGGACACACTCGCGGCGCCTTTACCGGCGCGGTGCGGGATAAGCCTGGTCGTTTTCAGTTGGCAGACAACGGTACCGTCTATCTCACAGAAATCGGTGACCTGCCTTTTGCCCTCCAGGTTAAATTGCTGACCTTTTTGGATGACAAAGAAATCATTCCTTTAGGGGGAACGAGGAGCGTCAAATCTGACGTCAGATTGATCGCCGCAACCCACCGTGATCTACAGGCCATGGTACGGGAGGGAAGTTTTCGCCAGGATCTTCTCTTCCGACTCAATGTGGTGAGACTCGAGGTGCCGCCCTTGCGGGAACGAGAGGGTGACATGAGACTGCTGATGGAATATTTCCTGAATCAGTTTAACAAACAATTTCAAAAGAAAATTAGTGGGTTCGATCCACAGGCCATTGAGATCCTCAGACGATATCCCTACCCGGGTAACGTGCGAGAGCTGATGAATATCGTAGAATACGGTGCTAATGTCTGTCACCAAGGCAGCATTCAACCTGAACATCTGCCCGACTACCTCATGGGTCCCTGGGAGGACACCCCGAGAGTAGATTTCAGCACTGGGGTGGTAGAGACCACTGGAGTATTTTCTCCACAAACGGCGAGAACGGGCGAGGGGCAGGCAACTCAAAAACTTGACTGGCGTGAAATGGAGCGCCGTATGATTTCAGAGGCTTTGCTCCAGACCAGAGGGAATCGCACCAAGGCGGCCAAACTGCTGGGCTGGGGCAGATCTACCCTCTGGCGGAAAATGAAGCAACATAATTTGGATTGAAGGATGGTTGCCTTTCGTGACGTATCATAGTGTATCAAAGTACGACAATAGGTAAAACAGTTTGTGTTTCATTATGTTATATTATAATACAGCTGATTCCCCTGCAAGTATATAACCTATTGCGATAATTAGATTTTTTCTATGGCACGATAATTGCTGATTGGTAGAAGATGAACGAGCTACTGTTGATTACCATTTGGCGAGACCAGGTGGCGCCGCGCTTTGACTTGACCAATGAAGTACTGGTTGCCACTGTGGATTCCACCGGCGAGGTGCTGCACTCCAAGACTGTGGTTTTACCGACCGTTTCAGCTGAAGATCTTTGTCACCTGATTCTCACCGAAGGCATCAGCACGGTAATCTGCGGCGGTATTGAAGAGGAATATTTCCAGTATCTTACCTGGAAGAAGGTAAAGGTTATTGATTCTGTAATAGCGCCGTTCGACCGGGCCCTCGAGCTTGCCAGGGTCGGTAGACTTGAGTCCGGAGCGATCATAAGTGGCGAAAATTCTCAAGGTTGATGAAGATGAGTGGTATCTGGCAAAAGTTTCGACAGGTAATGCCCAAAGGTTTAAAAGACTTTCCCAACTACGGTGAAGGGGTTGAACGATACAACCTCCTGCGCAAGAATTTTGTCTTGATTGTCTGCGCCACTGCGATCATTCCTCTGCTGCTCATGGCCGTAATCAACTACTATCAGTATCAGAGTGTGCTCAAAGAAGAAATCGTCAACCCGCTGAGAAGGCTGATCACCACTACAAAACACTCCCTTGAGCTTTTCCTGAGCGAGCGGGAGTCCACCCTGAGGTTGCTGATCAGGGAACGGACTTTTGAGGAACTCAGTAGCCAAGCCCGTCTCAATTTCATCTTCCAGAGCCTGAAGGCAGAGTTCCCGGAGTTTGTAGACCTCGGTCTCATCGACGCTTCCGGTCTACAGCGAAGCTACTCCGGGCCCTACGAACTCAAGGGCAAGAATTATAAAAATCAAGACTGGTTTCAGGAGGTACAGCTTCGAGGGGTCTATGTGAGCGACGTCTTTCTGGGATATCGGAAGTTTCCCCATTTTGTCATAGCCATCAAGCGAGATACTGTTGAGGGTGATTTTTACGTTTTGCGTGCCACCATTGACACTGAGAAATTCAACGAACTCATAAGCACCATTAGCCTCAGACCGGGCAGCGACGTATTTCTTATCGATCGGGATGGTATCCTGCAAACGCCTTCACGGCACCATGGTAGTGTGCTAGAAAAAGTTACGTTTCCTATCCCCCCAATGAGCCTGGAAGCGGTTATCGGTCAAACTAAGGACCATCACGGAGAACACCTATTCGGTTACGCCTATCTCCAGCAAGCCGCTTTTATTCTGGTTCTGATCAAAGAACCCGGCGAGGTGATGGCCGGCTGGTTTACCTTGAAAATCGAACTTCTCCTGCTCTTGGTGGTCAGCGTGGCGGTCATCGTCATCGTCTCCCTCAGGACTACCGGTCTCTTAGTGGATCGAATCAAGGAAGCTGACCAAAAACGGGAATCCCTGTACGCAGAGATGGAACACACCGGGAAGTTGGCCTCCTTGGGTAGGCTGGCCGCAGGTGTGGCCCATGAGATAAATAACCCCCTGGCTATCATAAATGAAAAGGCAGGCTTGCTGAAAGACTTGGTAGATTTGTCCAAGAAATACCATGACCGGAAGAAATTGATGGAGCAGGCGGACTCCATTTTAAGGTCGGTCAGCCGCTGCCGGGAAATCACTCACCGACTCCTTGGGTTCGCCAAGCGGATGGATGTCAAGGTCGAGACCATCTACCTGAACGAGCTGCTGCAAGAGGTGCTCGGCTTTCTGGAGAAGGAGGCCTTTCATCGAAGTGTCATGGTAAGCTTGAATCTGGCCCCGGATCTCGGCCCCATAGCCCACGACAGGGGTCAGCTGCAGCAGGTGTTTTTGAACATCATTAACAACGCCTTTGATGCGGTGGAGGACGGGGGCAACATCACCATTACCACCAAGGAAAGTGACGCGGATCCTAGCACCGTTGAAGTTGCATTCGCCGACGACGGCCGTGGTATTCATCCAAATGACCTAAAACACATATTTGATCCCTTCTACTCGAGTGGTAAAGAGCAAGGCACCGGACTGGGACTATCTATTTCTTATGGCATTGTAGCCAAATGCGGTGGTGACATCAGAGTAGAGAGCGAGGTAGGAAAGGGGAGCACTTTCACGGTTGTCCTTCCACAGAAATGTACGATGGCTTAGGAGCTGAAGATGGCGGAATATAGAGTGTTGCTGGTTGACGACGAAGAGGAATTTGTCTCGGCCCTCTCGGAGAGACTCGAATTGAGAGGCATTGAGGTGGACAGTGCTCTCAACGGGGAAGATGCCCTGGCCATAATGGTGGAAAAAACATTCGAGGTGGTGATTCTCGACTTGATGATGCCGGGTTTGGGTGGATTGGAAGTCCTAAAACAAATTAAATCGGCGCACCCGAATACTCAAGTCATCCTGTTGACCGGCCATGGAGCCACCAAGGAAGGCATCGAAGGAATGCGGCTCGGTGCCTTTGATTACCTGATCAAGCCGGTGGATATAGAAGAAATGCTTGAGAAAATGAAAGCAGCCGCAAGAACAGTGGGCACGGGTTGAAGCTATGCAGAAAAAGGTTGAAGAGATCTCTAGGGTCAAACAACTCGCTTTCGTGGGGAAGGTTGCTGCCGGGCTTTCCCATGAGATCAAAAACACTCTGGCAATTATCAATGAGTTTGTGGGGCTCATGGGTGACCTCCTCAAAAAGGAACCGCCATCAGACTGGCAGTTATATCCTCGGTTAGAGAAAACCATCCCTTCCATTGAGGAACAGGTGCATCGAAGCGCAGGTATGGTCAAGCGGCTTAATCGATTTGCCCACAGTATGGACAAACCGTTGACGTCACTGGATCTGAATGAGCTGGTGCAGGAAATTACAACTCTGGCACAAAGATTCGCTAGCCTTCTAGGTGTGGAGCTTGAGGCTCAACCGGCCCCAGAGCCGCTCCAAATAACCAGCGATCCCTTCCGGATTCAATACGTTATTTTTGGATTTATCGAACGTGGACTTTGGCGGTGCTCACCTAATCAAACCAAAGTAACCCTAGCTTGTGCCCGCACGGAAGACATGGCGCAAGTTATTGTCACAGACCAGGGATCTCCAGAAGGGGATTGGCTTAGAAAGCAGATAGCAGCAGCCTTGTCTCCCGCCGGTATATCGGGTGAAGAAGAAGATCCAGAACTGGGCGTCCTAGCTCTAACCATGGCGGAACTAGGTGGCTTCATTGAGGCCGAGGAACTTGGCAAAACCGGCAACAGGATCATCCTCTCTTTCCCCGCCAAGATTCCTGAATCGTAGTTGCTTCGTGCTGGAGGCGATTCACCGTCCACCTCCTTTTGTCACTTCAACGAACCAACCCCTTCCCCCCGTTTACTTGATTCTTCTGTATGTGCTATTATGATTTAATATGAAACAAAACTGTTTGTCTCATTCTGATACGAAATAAGACGATTGCGAGGCCTTCAAGAACACAACATATTGATATTAAAAGATATTTATACATGGCACGCTCATTGCTTCAGTGAATGGTCATAGGTAAGATCGGTATCATGCAAAGGAGAAACAAGATGAAAGGTTTGAGGAAAAAATTAGAAGATTTGATGAACGCCGTGAGTTTTGCTGAGGCAAACGAGCATGAAACTGCTCTGAGCTTTGTCGGCGCGAGGGAGTCTCGCAAAAACAAGGTGTCCTTGGATGATATGATGACCGCAATCACCTTCGCCGAGGCAGGGCTAGCTGATAAGGCTAGGGAGTTTCTGGAAGAGAGCCGCAGCAGGGAAAAAGCGGTTTGTCTGGAACTTCCAGGCGTCAAAGTTTGGACCGGTTCGATCCCTGTGGAAGATGTCCCACTGGCGGGTGTGAAAGTCTGGTCTGGCATGGTCCCTGGTAGTGGGTGCTTTTCTCTAAGTTAAATACTTGGAATAGTGGAAACTTACGCACTAAGAGGGGTTTTCGGCAGTGTGAACGAGAATGTCCTGTTGATTGGTGAGGACTCGAATTTTATGGGGACTCTGTCAGAGCGTATTAGCGCAAAAGGGGTGGCGGTAAGTTTTGCCCAGACCGCCTCAGAGGCTGTGGCAATTTTGCATCGTGATGACATCGACGTGGTGATCATAAACGTCAACGACCTCGGAGCAAACGGATTCAGAATTCTGGATTCCATTCAGCAGACAAAAACGTTCGCTGAATTCATTACTCTGACGAGCCCTTCCAGCATCCACTGGTCAATCGAGGGCATGAAACGGGGTGCATTTGCCGACCTCCTGATTCCCTTCGACCTCGAGGATCTCCTCGCTAAACTGCGAGAGGCCGGTGCCAAGAAGAAGTCCAAGAAGCCCAGGAGAAAGAGGTCAATTCGGAAACAACTTGAAGATCTTATGGTATCTGCTACATTTGCTGAATCGGGAGATTTTAACGGTGCCACGCAGATTCTCAAAGAGGCGAAAGAGCCGACATCCGTCCCCAAAAAGGAGGAGGAGGAATGAAAGATATGAAGGTTTTGCTGGTGGATGATGAGGAGGAATTCGTCAAGGCTTTGGCAGAACGGTTGAAGATGCGCGACTTGCGCTCGGATACAGTCCTCGACGGCGAGGAGGCTCTATCGTTTGTGGAAGACCAGGAGCCAGACGTTATGGTCCTGGATCTGAAGATGCCCGGTATCGATGGGATGGAAGTCTTGCGCCAGGTGAGGAAGGCATATCCGAAGATCCAGGTAATCATTCTCACCGGCCACGGCACTGAAAAGCACGAGGAAGAAGCTAAAAGGCTGGGTGCCTTTGACTATCTGGAAAAACCAGTGAATCTGGATGTGCTGGTAAAAAAGATGAAAGCCGCCTACAGACGCAAGTTGGAGGATACCATGGTGGCCGCAACTTTTGCCGAGGCCGGGGATCATGAAGCTGCCAGAAAGATTCTGGACGAGGATAACAATTGATCCCCGATTGACCATGAACAGACTTTGCACTCCTGAAGGAGTCAGGTGCTCTGATCATCAGAAAGCTACTATGTGGGATCATATATGTGGAGGAGGGCTTTAGATGAAGATTCGGGTCTTACTGGTTGACGATGAAGAACAGTTTGTCCAAACCCTGGCAGAACGTCTAGAGATGCGCGACTATGATGTGACCACTTCGTTTAGCGGCGAGGATGCCCTTGAGAGGGTAAGGGGTTACAACTTTGACGTCATTGTCTTGGACGTTCTCATGCCCGGTGTTGATGGGGTCGAGACGCTCGGCGAAATCAAGAAGATAAAGCCTCTGACCGAAGTCATCATGTTAACCGGCCATGCAACCGTGGAGACAGCCATCGAAGGAATGAAGCTTGGTGCTTATGACTATCTGATGAAACCGTGCGAGACCGAAGAGTTAGTCACCAAAATCAACAAGGCCCACGAGAGAAAAGCCGAGCAGGAAGAACGCATTCGGGAAGCCAAAGTCCGGCAGTTTGAAACGTCACCATTATCCGTGCTGCAGGACAAATAATAGTATTCTCCTTCCAAACTGGCGGCGTAGCTCCAAGATCACTTGCTTCTTCGGCACGAATGATCTGAGCGGAAAACAGCCCTGGTTTTGGAAGAGAGCCTTATTGGGAATGTTTTTTTTAAAAATATTAGTGAAAACAATCACTAAAAAGGAGGGAGGATTGCATGCGGCACACCAAGGTCAAAGACTTAATGATACCTCTTTCGGAGTTCGCCAGCGTCTCTGAAGAGGCTAGCCTCTATGAAGCGGTGCGGGCGCTGGAAGAAGCTCACCAGGAATACAATAAGCGTCGTGTTCCCTATCGGGCCATCTTGGTGCTTGATAAAAATGACCAGATCGTCGGCAAATTGAGCGAGTTGGACGTTTTGAGGGGTCTGGAACCCGGATACAAGTCAGTGGGTGATTTACGATCAACTTCGATGTCAGGGTTGCACCCTGATTTTCTGAAGTTGATGATCAAAAATTTCAGTCTCTGGCAGAAGCCTCTCATGGAGATCTGCGCCAAGGCGTCCAGCATCAAAGTGAAGGAAATTGGCCACACCCCCATCAAAGACAAAGATATCGACCAAGATGCCTCATTGGAAGAGGCCATAAACTTGTTGATCGTGGGGCAGCATAACAATTTGCTTGTCACCAAGGCAGAGGGAAAAGAGATTGTTGGAGTCTTGCGACTCAATGATCTCTTTGACGAGGTCTCCGACAGGATAAAAGCTTGTGAGCTCTAAGCTCGCTGTACATTTGCGTCCGTGGCTAGCTAGCGGGATATGAGAGAAGAGGAGTACTTCTATGAGCCATGAAATCGAACATGATGTCGGCGGCGGCATCTTAGCTAATAAACTCTTGTGGATTTGTATAGGCGCGTCGATTTTCTTACTCATTGCCTTCATTATACCCACCCCGCAGAGCTTGGTTGATATTGTAGAAAAATACGGATTTGCCAAGAAGATGATGGAGTGGGAGGTGGCGCACAGCGCGGTGGAAGCGGCCAATAAAACCATGATCGTCCTGGGAATCATTCCCATGGCGGTCATCTTTTTTGCCACCGAGGCAATACCCATCGGGCTGACCGGTATCCTGATGCCTACACTGGCCTATTTTTTCCACCTCCTTCCTCGACAAACAATCGGCAAAACCTTTGCCGGCGATGCCCCCATGTTTCTTTTGGGAGTTCTGGCCATGGGAGTGGCGGTGGTTGATGTGGGCTTGCACAAGCGTCTGGCCACCTGGCTTTTGGGCTGGACCAGGGGATTCTGGGTCCCTGTGTTTGTGCTGTGCGTAAGTATGGCTGTTGTCGGCTCTTTTATTTCCGCCCATGCCATGTGTGCTTTCATGACCCCGGTGATGATGGCGGTCTATTACGGTGCAGTTTCCGCTAATAGCAGGGGCGGCACGTTGGTCCACGATCCTGCTCTGGCCAAATTTTTGCTCTTCGCCCTATGCTACTCCCTGAACGTGGGCGGCGTGGGCTCGCCCGCGGCAGGAGGCCGCAACGTCATCATGATGGGATTCTGGAGTGAATATAACGTGCCCATGGATTTTTTCACCTGGATGAAATACGGACTGCCTCTGGTACCGATCTTGGGGGTCATGGTGGCCGTCTACATGATGGTACTTTTTGGCAGGAAGGTTAAAACCAAAGATCTCACCCCAGGGCTGGTGGCAATCAAGGAAGAGACGGAGAAGATGGGCAAAATGACCTACGCAGAGTATGTCACCTTCGGCATGCTGCTCCTCATACTTTTCCTCTGGATCGTAGGAGGGGAGGAACTCGGACTGGGTGGTCCTTCCCTCCTGGCACTGGTAATCCCGGTTATATTCAAGACTACGGACTGGAAAAAGATCCTGGGCGGTATCTCCTGGGATGCCTGGTTCATGTACTGCGGTGCTCTCACCCTGGGTGCGCTTCTCAAGGAAAGTGGCGCCGCACTCTGGCTGGCGCAAACCTTTTTGGAGATTCTTGGCAACGTAGGGATGAACAAGGGATTAGGCCTCTGGATTGGACTTTCAGGACTTTCCGGATTGATTACCAACTTCATGTCTGATGCGGGTACCACTGCTCTTCTGGGACCCATTGTGATTCCCATGGGGATAATGACTGGTGTTCCTGGCGAGCCCTGGGCAACAGGCCTGTCCGTGGCCTTTGCCACCTCCTTTGCCCATTTTCTCATCGTGGGCACGCCCAATAACGCCATTGTCTATGGTCTGGGAACCTACCCTGATACCGGAGAGAAGGCGATTCATCCCATTGACTTTGTCAAGTACGGATTCATTCTCTGGCTCCTTTGCATGGCCGTGGTCTGGGTAGTTGGCTTCGTGGGCGTCTTCACCTTTGTAGGATTTCCCGAGGGGGTTCTCGAAACTGCCAGGGCAGTGCTGGAAAGTGGAATACAATAGGAAACAGCAAATTATAACGAAACAAGCTGCACACTCATGGACGAGAAAAATCACCCAGGTAGCGAATACTATCGCACCTTAAGGAGGAAGATGGCGCTGCTGGTCATAGCGGTGTCATTGACGCCGCTCATTCTGATCAGCTCCATCATTCTCTACCAGTTCCATGTATCCTACCATGAAAAAGTGCTCGCCCACCTGGAGGAGGTGGTCCTGAAGCACCGGCAGAGTATCGACAGTTTTTTAAATGAAAAACTGGCTGACATTCGGGTGATGGCCAAAACCTTTACCCTGGAACAATTGCGAGACCAGACATTTCTTCAGGGAAAACTGGCTACCCTGCAGGGGGAATACGGCGGCGTATTCGTGGACCTGGGATTAGTCAATGAGGATGGTCTCCAGGTTGCCTACGCTGGCGGTTTTAAGTTGGGTCGGGTCAGGTACACTGATGCAGACTGGTATAAAAAAGCGATGAATAGCCAGCACTTTATCAGCAATGTCTTTCTGGGCATTAGAGGCCTTCCCCACTTCATTGTCGCAGTGAAGAAGGAGTCGCATGGTAGTACATGGATTTTGCGATCCACCATCGATTTCGTCGCTTTCAACTCACTGGTGGAGAACCTTCGCATCGGCAGGACCGGCCTTGCTTTTATTGTCAACCGTCAGGGAGAATTTCAAACCAACCCTCCCCGGATGGCGGAGTTGGTCGTTAGACGCTATGTGGATCTTCTCAAACACGAGAACGGGCCAATAACTGCTGAAGACGAAAACCATTCAGAAACAACGGATTTACTCTGGAAGAAGACAAATGGTCAAAGCCGAGTAACCGTCACCGAGGAAGATTCAAGCATTGGTGGAAAATATATCAGTGTCAGTACACCCCTGAAAAACGGGGAATGGCTCCTGGTTTATCGCCAGGATGCAGGAGATGCCTTCGCTGATCTCTACCAGGCCCGCAGGGTGGCCTTAATTATTCTTTTGCTGGGTGGTGTTGGCATCGTTTCCATGGCCTTCATCCTCTCCAAGAGTATGATCAGTCACATAGCCTTGGCCGATCGGGAAAAGGACTTGATGAACCAGCAGGTCATAGAGGCTGGCAAATTGGCCTCGGTGGGCGAACTGGCTGCTGGCATTGCCCATGAGATAAATAACCCGGTAGCCATAATGGTTGAGGAGGCTGGTTGGATTGGTGATTTGCTTGACGAAGAACAGACCCAAGAGGCCCTCGACGCTGAGGAGATGAGAAGGGCTTTGACGCAGATTCGGTCCCAAGGTTTGCGCTGCAAGGAAATCACCCACAAGTTACTGAGCTTTGCGCGAAAAACTGATCCTAAATTTCAGGAGGTGCAGATAAATAATCTGATAGAGGAGGTGGTCTCCCTTTCTGAACAAAGAGCAAAATACGACAATGTCAAAATAGAGCTACATCTTGCCCCGGGCCTACCAAACATCAAGGTTTCCCCTTCAGAATTTCAACAGGTTGTGCTCAACCTCATCAATAATGCCTTCGACACCATGGCCTCCGGAGGAGGCACCCTCCGACTCACCAGCACCTTAGAAGGCGAGCATGCAGTAATCGAGGTGGCTGATACGGGACAAGGAATTCCTGAGGCTAATCTCTCTCGCATATTCGACCCCTTCTTTACCACCAAGCCTGTGGGGCAGGGCACCGGATTGGGATTGTCTATCTGTTATGGTATCATCAAGAAATTGGGTGGCGAGCTCAGCGTGGATAGTATCGTGGGCATGGGCACAGTTTTCCGCATGCGTCTTCCTGTGAAAGGGTACAAAGACAACCAAGCCGGAACCCTGGGCAAGAACCAACCGTCTGAGCACCCTAAAGCACTATCATGAGATTTCTCTTTTTTAAAATGGCCCAGTAAAAGTTGCAGTTGTCGGAAATGGTAGCAGTATGGGGAGTTGGAGAAAAATCAGCCTGCGCGCCCGCATCCTGCTGCTTCTGGCTGCCCTGGTATTAACCAGCGCTGTCGGTGGTGTGGTGGCGATGTGGCACACCGACCGGATGGATCATCTCTTCACCTCGGTCATTGACACTGATGTGATCGGACTACAGGCGGCGGTAAAGCTGGAGACTTCCCTGGTCAGGCAAAAAGGTTTGACAACCTATTATTTTCTGGATGGCAACTCTGAATGGCTTGAGCAATTAAAGCAACTCAACGAATCTTTCAATACCTGGCTGCAGAAAGCTCGCGCATCGGCCCTGACAGGTGAGGAGCAGAATATTCTCAGTCAGATCGAATCGGAGTATCTCCGTTATGTTTTTGCCCGGGATCAGGTGATTGAACTGTACATGGCCGGTGAGCGGGAAGCTGGCGCCAAACAGCATTGGGATGTGCGAGTCAAATTTTTTGCGATCCAGGCTCTCTGCGAGCAATACAAGGAGATAAACGAAGAGAGAATCAGTTTGGCCCGCATACAGAGTCGCGCAGAGTCGCAGGTTATCAACAAGATGGCTCTTGTGGCCATACCCTGCGTTCTGATACTTGGCGTTCTGCTGGCCTATGTTCTGCTCAACCAGGTACTGAGGCCCATCCGACAACTGGCGACGGGTGTAACGGGTGGCGATATTGGCATACGATTGCCTGACGAGGTAAAAGCCTTGCGTAGCAGAGTGGACAGACTTATCGACCACGTGGATCAGACTGAGACGCAGCTGGAGGAAAGCCGGGAACATCTTCTCCAGGCGGAAAAGCTGGCCATGGTGGGAAAACTGGCGGCCGGAGTGGCTCACACCATCCGTAACCCGCTTACTTCTGTGAACATGAGGCTTTTTTCTCTGGAACGGACGCTGGAGTTTTCTCCAACCCAGCAAGAGGATTTTGAGGTAATCTCCGAAGAAATTCGTCGTCTCGACACGATCGTTCAGAACTTCCTGGAGTTTTCTCGCCCACCTAAATTGAAAATGCAGAAGATAAGTCCTTCAGATATTGTAGATATGTCTCTCCAACTCCTCAGGCATCGGTTGGAGTCTTACAGGGTTCAGGTAGAGGTTGAGCGGCAGAGGCGGCTTCCTCAGATAGAGGCAGATCCCGAACAGCTGAAAGAAGCCCTGATTAACCTTCTGGTAAATGCATGCGAGGCGGTGGGTGAGGGAGGTTCCATAGTCATTCGTGAGGAGGAGGGTGTAGCTGAGCCCCTCGGCCAGGTGGTGGTTATCCGGGTGAGCGATAATGGCCCCGGTATTCCCGAGTCGCTTCAAGACAAGTTATTCCAACCTTTTTTCAGCACCAAAGAGGAGGGGACCGGCCTGGGATTGAGCATTGCTTTTCGTATAGTGGAGGAACACGGGGGCTGGCTTAGCCTCAAGTCCAGGGAGGGCGGAGGGGCGACCTTTGTCATCACCCTTCCCAGTAAGGAGGAAGTGGTTTGGCCAAGATCCTGATAGTTGACGATGATCCACAGTTGAGGCAGAGCTTTGAGAAGCTCTTGCTTCAGGAGGAGCATACAGTCCAAACCGCAGCCACTGCCGAGACTGGATTAAACGTCGTCGGAGAATCTCCTCCCGATCTGGTCATCATGGATGTGCGTCTGCCTGGAATGAACGGACTGGAGGGCTCAAGGGCAATGCGCAAACTTGAGCCCAAGCTACCGATTATCATCATGACCGCTTACGGCACAACAGAAACCGCCATACAAGCCACCAAGGAGGGGGCATTCGATTATGTACTGAAGCCTTTTCATATCCCGGACATTTTGGGTGTGATCAAAAATGCTCTCGAAGCCGGTCGAATCATGCGCTCACGGGTGGAGATGGACGGGACTTCGGACACTCCGTCGCCGGATGCCATCATCGGCAGAAGCAAACCGATGCAGGAGGTTTATAAGGCCATTGGCCGGGTGGCCTCCACCAATGCCACTGTCCTCATCCGTGGCGAGTCCGGCACGGGTAAGGAACTGGTGGCTCGAGCCATATATCAGCACAGCAAAAGGGCCGACAGACCTTTTCTCGTTATCAATTGTGTGGCCATCCCAGAGACCCTATTGGAGAGCGAACTGTTCGGTTACGAGAAGGGGGCTTTCACTGGGGCGGTGAGTCGGCGGGTGGGAAAAATCCAGCAGGCTATTGGTGGTACAATTTTCCTGGACGAAATTGGTGACATGCCCCTTAGCATTCAAGCCAAGATTCTGCGCTTGCTCCAGGAGAAAAGCATCGAACGGTTAGGTGGACGCGAGCCCGTCCCCGTTGATGTCCGCATTATCGCCGCCACGAACCGCGATCTGGAAGCTGCCATTGCCGAAGGACGTTTTCGGGAGGATCTTTACTTTCGTCTCAAGGTGGTAACCATCTGGATGCCTCCTCTGAGGCAACGTTCAGAAGATATTGAACCTCTGGCAGACTACTTTCTTGGCCGGCTCTCCGCAGATATGAAAATGGACAATCCCGGAATGACCTCGGAAGCTAAGTCTGTGTTACACAGTTATTCCTGGTCTGGAAATGTTCGTGAACTAGCCAATACCCTGCAGAAGGCCTTAATTTTCAACCGGGGCGTTCCCCTTGGCGCGGAAGACCTGAGCAAGGCTATTCATGGTGGGCCAGAAATCAAAAGTGTAGACAAGGATTCTATAACTGAAAGCATTAGGCAATGGTTTAAACAAAGGCTCGCCTCGAGTCACGACGAAAATCTATTCGACTCTCTCATGGACGATACCGCAAGCATTGTCATCAGCGAAGCACTCAACCTCACCGGCGGCAACAGGTCCCGCGCTGCCAAGTTACTGGGACTTTCACGGCCCACCCTTCAGGCCAAGATCGAAAAGTATCGTCTTAAAATAGAAACTTCAGTAAGCAGCTCTTCATAAAGGCTCGCTGCGTCCGTAGTCAGTGGTCCGTTGGATCACAACGGACAACTGCCCACAAACCACCAACGCTCTTTCCTTTTACACCTTGTAAAAAACCCCGGCACTTACCCCTGTCAATTCAATCATCTCATCCTACTGTATCTCTTTTAAATTCAACCATTTAAATAATCTATCGGCTCTGGCATGGCGGTTGCTCATAGGCTCTAACAAACATGAGAGGAAATGCTATGCCGGCTGGTTTCACCATATTGATTGCGGATCGTAATCGGCATGTGCGTAATTTTTTGCGGCGCGAACTACTCAAGGAAGGGTACAGGGTGGAGGTGGCGAGGGATGGCCGGGACATCTTGAGGAGGATGAATGTGGATGGCCCCCCTGATCTCCTGATTTTAGATCTTGAAATACCCTACGTGGGTGGGTTGACCATTTTGAAGCGACTCACGCGTCGATATCCGCATTTGCCGGTGATAATCCACACCTTCCCCACAGAGGATGCCAACGATCCTATCGTTCAAAATGCTGCCGCTTTTGTGGAGAAGATGGGAAATACAGATCGTTTGAAGCAAGAGATAGAGAGGGTGTTGAGGGAGTATTACCCACATCGATGCGGCCTTGGGAAAGAAGTCGAATTGCAGAAATCAGATAAAGAAATTGGTAGCAATTAGAAACTTTTGAACTGAAAAAGGGAGGACTAAACATGCTTTCACCATTGGTGATGGTGGTGGATGACGAGGTTCCCTTTGTGGAAACTATTACCAAGCGTCTGGAAAAGCGAGGGCTCAAGGTGATTTTCGCTTACGGTGGTCAAGAGGCCTTGGAAACGCTGGACACAAATCGCAATGTTGACGTGGTTATCTTGGATGTAAAGATGCCAGGCATGGATGGAATTGAAACGCTGCAAGAGATCAAGCAGCAACATCCATTAGTGGAAGTCGTCATGCTCACGGGGCACGCCACGGTTGAGACAGCCATCATGGGAATGAGGCTTGGAGCCTTTGACTATCTGATGAAGCCGTGCGAGATGGAGCAACTCCTGGTCAAAGTCCAAGAGGCCACTATGATAAAGCGAGGTCACGAAGAAAAAATCAAAGAAGCCAAAGTCAGGGAGGCTCTCTCTCGACATGGACTGGAGTAGCCAACAATGAGCACTGGCGAACGAAGCCCGGCTGAACCCATTAGGCTGCTCTTGGTGGATGACGAAAGAGGGTATACGGAAGTCCTCTCCAAAAGGATGGGTAGGAGAAAAATCGATGTCGTCATCGCCCTCAGTGGCTCTGCGGCCATACAAACCCTGCGGAAGCGAGATTTCGAGGTGGCAGTTCTCGATCTCAAAATGGAAGACATGGATGGCATTGAGGTGCTGAAAATATTTAAAAAAATGGACCCGACTATGCCTGTGATTATGCTGACTGGACATGGCTCGGAAAAGGCTGCCAGAGAGGGCATGGAGCTCGGTGCCTTTGACTATCTCACCAAGCCATGTGAACTCGAGGAGCTCATAAAAAGGATCAAAGAGGCCGCAGAACAAGAGGGGCGAGTGCCGTGAACGAATGCGCCGTGCTCCTGGTAGATGACGAGAGCGACTACCGGGAAGCCTTAATGCGAAGACTCAAAAAGCGCAAGGTCAATGTGGCCGGTGTTGACAGCGGCTCTGATGCTCTCCGCTTCTTGCAGGCGACACCAGTAGACGTGGTGGTCCTGGATGTGCGCATGCCGGAGATGAATGGCATCCAGGTATTACGGCAAATCAAGAGGTTTCATCCACTGGTGGAAGTAATCATGCTGACCGGCCATGCCAACCTCGAGGTCGCAGTGGATGGTATGCGGTTAGGAGCCTTCGACTACCTGATCAAACCTGCGCCCCTCGAAGAACTCCTCTACAAAATCGAGGACGCTCACAAGGCCAAATCCATCCAACAACGAAAAATCTCTCAACTCGAAGCAGGCATCGAGTAAACGTAGATCAAGGATCAAGGAATAGGGGTTCAAGGCTGGCTCCGAACCATCACGACCGGAAGGAGTAGGATAAAATGAAGAGAGTGAGACAATTGTATCAACTTTTATTGCAGGCCTCGATGGCCCATGCCAGGTGGGACTATGAAACATCCATGAACATCCTGCGAGACCGGAAGAAACTCCTGATCCTGGGGTTGATGCTCTTGCCGGTTCTCCTTATTTCGGTGGCGTTTGCCATGGATCTGCCACAGATTTTAGGAGGCCATAAAGCATACACACCGGCCTATTACAGTACGGGCATCTTTCTGGTCTCTATCCTTATCGGCCTCTGCGCCGGTCTGATCACCGGTTGCATCGGGGCTGGTGGCGGCTTCATCATCACCCCGGCGCTCATGAGTGCAGGGGTAAAGGGGATCCTGGCAGTAGGCACCGATCTTTTTCACATTTTTGCCAAGGCCATCATGGGAACCGCCGTGCATCGGAAGCTTGGCAACGTCTCGGTAAAACTGGCCATCGGCTTTCTGGTGGGTGCCGGCCTGGGTGTTACCGGCGGCGGTGTAATCAACAGGACACTCTATGAGGTCAACCCCGTTCTGAGCGACACTTTTATCAGTATTGTCTATGTTGTTCTGTTGGGTTTTCTTGGCATTTACGCTCTCTCCGATTTCTTAAAACTGAGAAAAGGGGGCGTTGAGGTGGGGGTCCACCATGGTGAAAGTGCTCACGGCGACAAGGCTGCCGCCGGGAAGGTAGGTCTACCAGCAAAGCTGCAGGCCGCCAAAATTCCCCCTCTGATCACTTTCGATGAGGACTTGGTGCCCGGAGGCAAAAAGATACCAGCCATTTTTGTTGCCATCTGCGGTGGCTTTGTGGGTTTTGTTGCTGCCATCATGGGTGTTGGCGGCGGCTTTCTCACTTTTCCCATGTTTGTTTACATTCTTGGCGTCTCCTCCTTTACCACCGTGGGTACCGATATCCTCCAGATAATCTTCACCGCAGGGTATGCTTCCATTGCTCAGTATGCGATCTACGGTTTCATTTTCTACACCCTGGCCATGGGGATGCTCCTCGGTTCCTTGATCGGTATCCAGGTTGGGGCGCTCACCACCAAGGTGGTAAAGGGGATATACATCAGAGGCTTCTATGCCACCGCCATCATGGCCGGTTTTCTCAACCGGTTGTTTGCTTTGCCTAAAAAACTCTGCCAGATGGAAATCATCAAGATCTCGGATTCCCTTGCCAGCGGCCTCTCTACTGCAGGTACTTGGATCTTTTTTGTGGTAGTGGGCATATTCGCCGTCTGGGTAATCGGCAAATACACCAGCAATCTCAAGGTATTGCGAGGGGAGGTATAAGAAAATGCTGATCAAAGATAGAAAGAATTTTACCTGGGGATTGTTTCTCGCCATTTCCTTCGCTGTTGTTCTGGTGATCATGTTCAGCCCTATTTTCAAGGGAGAAGACGCGCTTCGGGCGGCAGATAGACTCTTTAACTCAATCGCCAAGGGGTCAACGAACTATTTCGCTGAGCTGGCGGAACGAAACGACAGATACATGTATACCCAGTTCAAGGCAACTCTCAGGCTGCCGGAAAAGGAAATTTCGAGTAAAGCCAGAACACTGTTGACTCAAGCTGGAGTTACCACCAGTGGCGGTGACGGCAGCCTCATGGCCACGGGTTATCTGGGTCAACTCACTCATGCTGCCCTGGTTGATGCCGAGGCTATGTTTAACAACCAGGGAAAAAAGTTAACAGAAAAGTATGGGTATCCTGGAAAAGAAACGCTCTTTGTCTGGTGGAAGGTATTCATAGCGTTAGAGAAGGAGTTGAAGAGGCTGAAAAGGTTCGAGGAGGCGGCATTTTTGGCGGATGTGGTGAAGAAAGGCATTGAGGTGGGATACAATTTCTACGGTATTGAACCGCAAAAGGCATCTGCCCGAGCCTCCATCTTGAGTTTTTCGCTTGTTTTTTATGTGCTCTACACTTTGTGGTGGGGAATGGCTATTTACTTGCTCTTTGAGGGTTTTGGCATGCAGATGAAAGCAGGCGCCAAGAAAGAGGTGTAAACAGCTGTCAGCCCTTCGACGAGCTCAGGGCAGGTAGGCTCCCCGGGACTATGCCCGGGACAGGCAGGGCAAGCGAGCAGAAGCAGCAGGCAGAATAAGGAGGGAGTGCATTGTCCAGCGCCCATAATGGTGGACGGAGGCCACCCTGCATGTTTTCCGCTTCATTCCGTTTAAGACAAGGTCCTTAGGCAGTTTGACAGAAGTTACTCGCTTAAATTATGCTGAAAATGAAAGATCAATACGGACCATCTCGTGAGAGAGACATGGCCAACCTTTTGACATCCATTCTCGCCAAATGGCGCGGTAAGCCACGACCTATCTCGAGTGTCGAAAAACTACGTACCCTGTTCAAGGCCCGGTATCACAACTTCAAACTGCTCTTGAGTGCTAACAACAAGGCCCTCGAAATTATGGCGGACCTGGAGGAGGCTTTGCGTGGAACCCGAACTTTCGGCATGTCCTTCGTACGAGCCAACTGTACCGCTGTCTCCGTAAATGTTTATAAGATCATTCAAAACCTAGACGGACTAGCCCCAGGGAAATATAGTCAACTTTACGAGAGATTCGGCAATATCCAGGAACGCATCAACCAAATAATATCTCAGAAAGGAATAACAAGGGGTGACCACTTGGTTGTTCCCCTCCGCCACGTCAACAAGGAGATGGCGGACCAGGTGGGGAACAAAATGGCTCATTTGGGTGAGATCAGGAATCATATTCACCTGTCTGTTCCCGCCGGATTTGTTATAACCTCCCTGGCCTATCAGGCGTTTATTGAACACAGTGACCTGCAGGCCGAAATCAACCGTATTCTTCAGTCTTCCAGCATGGAGCAGATTGATCAGCTCTACCAGCTTAGCTCCAGAATCCAGGAACTAATAATCCAGGCTAAAGTACCTGAGGCCCTCCAAGTGGCCATCAAGTCTGCGTGCGAGGATCTGGTCGGCGGGGCGGACACAAGGGTTTCATTGAGAAGCAGTGCGCTGGGAGAGGACGGCTCAGGAATATCTTTTGCGGGTCAGTACCGTTCCGAGCTGAACATCAACCCAGAAGATATCACGGAGGTCTATAAGGAGATTGTGGCGAGCAAGTACAGCCTGCCCGCTCTCACCTACAGGTTGACCAGGGGAATCCGCGACGAGGATATTGCCATGTGTGTAGGGTGCATGGCAATGGTCGAGGCTGTTGCGGGTGGAGTGATGTATTCCCGCAATCCCATAGATATTCGCGACGATTCAATCCATATCCATGCTGCATATGGACTACCAAAATCAGTTGTTGATGGAAGTGTTGATGGAGACTTGTTTGTTGTCACCAGAGAAACCCCAACGGCAGTTGTGGCGAAGGAGATCGGAAAAAAGGAACATGTCTTTGTTTGCAGTGCTGAAGAGGGAGTGTGTCGTCTAGAAGTCAATCCACACCAGAGCACCATCCCATCCATCAACGATGATCAGGCCATCGCCCTCGCCGTAATGGCGCTAGAAATTGAGCAATACTATGGTTCTCCTCAGGACATAGAGTGGGCAATTGCTGCAGATGGCTCCGTCTATCTTCTTCAGTGCCGTCCGTTGCAACAGATCGACTCGAGTGCAAGATCCTCGCCAATGGACCAGCGAACCGGCGACGCAGATCGCATCCTTCTTCGGGGAGGCGTGACCGCAAGTCCAGGTGTGGCCTCCGGGCCGGTCTTTCACGTGAACAAAAGCGCCGACGCTCTCAGGTTCCCTCAAGGAGCAGTGCTGGTTGCTTCGCAAGCTCTGCCTGTTTGGTCCCCCCTGCTACATCGGGCCGCTGCTGTAATTACAGAACATGGCAGTGTTGCCGGTCACCTGGCAAATGTCGCCAGAGAATTTGCGCTGCCGGCTCTGTTTGGCATTCCGGGAGCAATAAACGCACTGAAGGAGGATGATCGGATCACCGTCGATGCAGATGGTCGAACGGTATATGCGGGTGAGATCGAGTCATTGCTGTTGAAAGCAGTGCCGCAGAAAAACCTGATGCAGGGTAGCCCTGTGTATGAGGTCCTCGCAGATGCCTCGCAACATATTGTACCTCTGAATCTTCTCGACCCGGATGCTCCCTCCTTTCATCCCAAGTATTGTCGGACTTTTCACGACATTACCCGTTTTGCCCATGAGAAATCAGTTCAGGAAATGTTCAATTTCGGCAGGGAACACCACTTTTCGGAACGTTCAAGCAAGCAATTGGTTTGCGATGTTCCAATGCAGTGGTGGATTATCAATCTGGACGACGGTTTCCGGGAAGATGTGGACGCAAAATACGTTGATCTGGAAAACATCGTCTCCATTCCCATGTTGGCGCTCTGGGAAGGCATCACATCAGTGCCTTGGGAAGGGCCACCGCCGGTTGATCCCAAAGGCTTTGTGTCTGTGTTGGTTCAAGCCACCACCGACCCTGCCCTGGACCCGGCGGTGCGGTCTCAGTATGCCAACCGTAACTATTTTATGATCTCAAAAAATTTCTGTAGCCTGACTTCACGCTTTGGTTTTCACTTTTCTGTAGTAGAGACGCTCATTAGTGAGAGGCCCAGCGAGAACTATGTCAGCTTTCAGTTCAAAGGTGGGGCTGCTGACTATATAAGAAGGCTGCGACGCGCCCATTTAGTGGGTGACATTCTTTCAGAGTTGGACTTCCGGATAGAAATCAAAGAAGATGCTGTCTTCGCCAGGTTGGAAGGGAGAGACAGAGAGTACATGTGTGATCGACTCAAGGCTTTAGGCTATATTATTCTTCATACCCGCCAGTTGGACATGATCATGGACAACAGCGTGTCAGCAAACAATTATTGGAGGAAAATAGTAAACGATCTCAATTCCATTGTTGATACCCGCCGCAACTCTTAAATTGCACCGAGATTCCCTGCCAGTATTTTTTACACTCTGTAAAGGTTCTCTCAGTTTCTCCGACTATACCAGTCACTAAATATGATTAAATTTCAAGTATATATACAGATTCACCGTATGGCACAGATATTTCATTAATTTTTTTGTAGAACCAGAGGAAAACGTCAAGGAGGTCGAACATGCTTGTAAAACACTGGATGAGCGAGAACGTCGTCACCATAGATGAGGATGTGTCCATCATGAAAGCATCCAAACTCATGAAACAGCGTGGGTTTCAGCATCTACCGGTATTGAAAAAAGATCGTCTCACCGGCATCGTTTCTGACCGGGATTTGAAAGAGGCAAACCCTTCACAAGCAACTACCCTGGATATTCACGAACTCTACTATCTGTTAGACAAGCTAAAGGTTGAGAAGGTGATGTCGAAGAATCTTCGCACTACCAGAGCTGACGAGACCGTAGAGAAAGTAGCGGCATTGATGCTCAAGTATAAAATTTCCGCCCTCCCTGTTGTCGATCAAAAGGGAGAATTGGAGGGCATTATCACCAAAGGCGATGTATTTCGTGCCATGGTTTCCATCTCAGGTATCCAACAGGCACCCTTGCAACTCTGCTTCGAGATAGAGGACCGACCAGGTGCTATCAGGAAGGTCACCGACGTGATCCGTGCTCACGGCGGGCGTATGGTCAGTATCATTTCCACCTATGAGTACGCACCAGCCGGATTCAGGCATCTGTATGTTCGCCCCAAAGACGTGCAGAATGAGAGATCTCTCATTGATGAATTGAAGACCAGATTCAAACTACTCTATCATACGCATGACAAGATGGAATAGTGTGCATGTAGGGGTGGGGTTTGCCTATCCGCCACCACGCCCGCCATGCGAGCAAGGCGACGCGGGCGGGTCGCTCTCACACAGGCGAGGCGGGTGGCCCCCCC
>JBFFBS010000023.1:0-26488 GCA_041560295.1 Syntrophobacteria bacterium
CGGAGGTGCACAACAATCTAGGCGTGGCTCTTGCGCACCAAGGTAAGTTCGAGGAAGCGATATCTCACTTCACCCGGGCCTTGCAACTCAAACCCGACTATGTGGAGGCCCAGAGGAATCTCACAGGGGTTTCCCAGCAAACAGGCAGGCGGGCTCAATCACCTGGCCCAGTCTCAACCCCATAGAGCATCAAGAAAGGGAGTATTCGAGCAACCATGCGTTATGAAACCTTACTCATCATTTTGCTTCTGTGCCTCATTACCATTTCTGTCTATTGGCAGGTGGGAAACCATGACTTCATTAACTTTGATGATCCGCAATATGTTACTGAGAATAGCAGCATCCAGGCTAAATTCAGTCGCAAAAGCATCCTCTGGGCTTTCACTACCACACATGCAGGGTTCTGGTTCCCGTTAACCTGGCTATCATTATTGCTGGACTTCCAACTCTACGGCCTGAATCCAGGAGGCTATCATCTCACCAATTTACTCTTGCACTTAGCGAATACCATACTGCTGTTTCTGGTGCTAAAACGTATGACAAAAGCTCGCTGGCAAAGCGCTTTTGTTGCAGCTCTTTTTGCCATACACCCCCTTCATGTGGAATCTGTTGCTTGGGTAGTTGAGCGCAAGGATGTCCTGAGTACCCTCTTTTGGCTGCTTGCCATGTGGGCCTATCTTCGTTATGTAGAACGTCCGGGGATTGCCAGATATCTGCTAACGTTTTTTGCCTTCGCTTTGGGTCTTATGGCAAAGCCCATGCTTGTAACCCTGCCATTTATCTTGCTTCTCCTGGACTACTGGCCCTTGATGAGATTGCACCATCCTCCAGATGTAGCCGCCAATGAATCATCGTCTAACAAAACCCTCATCCACGGATTGCCGAGGAGATCGTTCATTGAACTGGTTCTAGAAAAAGCACCCCTTTTTGCCCTTGCTGCACTTTCGTCTATGATCACCTTCTTTACTCAGCGGAGCGTGGGGGCAGTTCGATCCATCCATGAACTTCCCTTTATGGTCCGGTTCGCCAACGGGCTGGTTTCTTATGTCAAGTACATCGGCAAGACGATCTGGCCCATGAATCTGGCTGTTTTCTATCCGCACCCGGAGAGCACTTTACCCGTCTGGCAGATTGTCGTCTCTGGCTTGTTGCTGACAGGCATATCGATCGCAGTAATGAGAGCGGCTCGCAACCGTCGATATCTTGCAGTGGGATGGCTATGGTACCTTGGTACACTGGTGCCAGTCATCGGCCTCGTTCAGGTGGGAGCGCAGGCAATGGCAGATCGCTTCACCTATGTTCCTCTCATCGGCCTTTTTCTCATAATTGCTTGGGGCACACCCGATCTTTTGAATAGGATGAGGTGGAGACGAATTATAATCGCCTTTTCTGCAGGGGTGCTGCTAGTGGCCCTCATGGTATCGACGTGGAGACAGCTTCATCGTTGGTCCAACAGTATTATGCTATGGGAACACGCACTCACGGTAACCCAGAACAACTATTTGGCACACAACCACCTGGGAACTGCTCTTATTGGGCGAGAAAGGTTAGACGAGGCAATTGACCATTTTTCTGAAGCGCTAAGAATAAACCCGGATTACATAGAATCACGGAACAAAATGGGAATTCTCTTAGTCAAACAGGGAAGGCTTGAGGAGGCCGCCACTCTCTTATCCAGGGCACTGGAGCAATTTCCTGACGATGCGGAGGCCAACAACAACATGGGAGTCCTCTTGGTTAAACAGGGGAACCTCGATAAAGCCCTTGTTTACTTTTCCAAGGCACTCAAATCGAACCCGGATTACTCCTTAGCCCACAACAATATGGGAGATGCTCTCGCTCGCATGGGAAAGCTTGATGAGGCCGTTGGTCATCTCAACCAAGCTCTGGAGCTAAAACCCGAGCTTGTGGATGCCCACGTCAATCTGGGGGCGGTTTTTTTTAGACAGGCCAGATTTCAGGAGGCCATATCCCGCTACCGCCGGGTGCTCCAGCTAAAACCCGATTCGCCGGAGGTGCACAACAATCTAGGCGTGGCTCTTGCGCACCAGGGTAAGTTCGAGGAAGCAATATCTCACTTCACCCGGGCATTGCAACTCAAACCCGACTATGTGGAGGCCCAGAGGAATCTCACAGTGGTTTCCCAGCAAACAGGCAGGCGGGCTCAATCACCTGGTAATCCCTAGCGAATGCCAATTGAATCTCTTTCCCAGCTTATCTTGGTTATGAAGGAGGATGAATAATGAGCTTTAATTTTGTTCAGTTCGCTGTGGCCAATAGGTTTTTCATGTTGACCTCGAACTGCGGGTTTGACTTCTATCGAATCTACGCTGCCATGACTGAGCGTTACCCTCGGACTGCCGATTTCCCCAAGCCAAGCTTCACTGCTTGACCATGTCTTCTCAAGGATACCATTATGCACTAAACACATGACTTTAGCACAAAGTAGCGGCTGGAAGCAGTATTCAGTTCCAGTCCTGGAATTAAAGATTATGGCGCTTCAACGAAGATGAGGGTCAGGCAGATAATAATGGGGGCTTAATATTGTTTGCAAAGAGTAATGGGGGGCATGTGGATGGAGGGTCATAAAGTCTTTTCTGAGGCGACTGGCGACAGGGCTTCGTTAGTTCTACGGTCTTTCGCCAGTGTTCTCATTCAGGGGGAACTTGCCCATTAGTCGCAACCCCATTTCGAGATTCCGGTGCGCTGCCGAAGCGTCGGGGTTGATCCGCACGGCCTCGGAGAAATGACGAACGGCTTCCTCGAGTCTCCCCTGCCTGGCCAAAGCTACCCCAAGGTTGTTGTGGGCATCCGCATGGTCGGGCTTTACTCGTAGAGTTTCACTATAGTGAACCATGGCCTCATCGAACCTTCCTTGCTGGGCCAGTAGAATCCCCAGGTTATGGTGCGCCCCGGCATGTTCTGGATTGATCTGTAGTGCTTCCGAATATTGACCAATCGCCTCCTCGAATTTCCCTTTCCGAAAAAGAGCAAGCCCCAGGTTGTTATGTGTGTTTGCATGCCCGGGTTTGATCCGTAATGCTTCGGAATAATGAACAATGGCCTCGTCGAGTCGCGCCTGTTCAGCAAGTACGATTCCCAGATTGTAGTGCGCCCCAGCATGGTCCGGTTGGATCCGTAAGGCCTCAGAATAATGCCCGATGGCTTCCTGTGGCCTCCCCTGCCTGTATAGAGCGACTCCCAGGTTGTTGTGGGCCAGCCAGTTATTAGAAGTTACCTTAACAGCATGGGTAAAGAGAACAATGCTGTTCTTCCAATATCGCACTTGCAAATAGGTGGATGTAATCAAGATCAAAAGCAGGATGCTGGTCGAAAGAGCATATACAAGTCGCCTATAACGCCAACCTCCTAACAGCTCAGGAACCCCCCAAGCGATCATGATGAATAGACCGATTAGTGGGATATAAGTAAAGCGATCAGCCATTGCCTGGGATCCCACCTGAACAAGCCCGATCACCGGCACCAGAGTCCCGAGATACCACAGCCATCCCACCACAAGATAAGGAAACCTCTGAGCTGCCCTGATCAGGAAAATGGTCAGGCAGGTCAGGAAAACAGTGGCTCCTATCACTTTCCACACTGATATTGTCGAGGGATACGGATAAAAGACTGCCAAGTTATGAGGCCATATCATCTTTCCTATGTAGGCAAGGTAGGAAATAAGTGCTTTGCTAATCCGGATCTTTAATGGAATCATCTCCACAAGCTCCAGAGCATCACCTCTTTGCTTGGCAAGAAGGGTCACAACACTAGACATTACTGCAAGAACCAAGAATGGCACCTTCTCCAATACCAGACGACCGAGTGAAGATTGTGGAATATTTAAGTGACTCTCCTGGCTCAGTTGACCCTCACGCAAGCGGGCTAGAGGCCAGAAATCCAGAAGAAGAAGGACAAAAGGAAGGGTCACGAGCATCGGCTTGGCCATGAGCCCTAGACTGAAGAAAAGCATGGCCAGGACATAGTGACGTAGTCTCGGCTTTGCGGCATAAAGGACATAGGTCCACATCGTCAAGAGCCAGAAAAGAGTGCTCAGGACATCTTTCCTTTCCGCCACCCATGCCACCGACTCCACCCGAAGGGGATGCAGGGCAAACAGGGCTGCCACCAGTGCGCTACGCCATAGAGAACCGGTCATTCTTTCAAGTAGCAGAAACAGTAAAACACTGTTTGCCAGGTGAAACAGGAGATTGGTCAGATGATGCATTCCCGGATTCAGCCCGAATAGCTGGCAGTCCAGCATATGGGACAGCCATGTCAATGGAATCCAGAAGTTGGCATGAAAGCTTGTGAACGCCCAAATGATGGTATTCTTGGTAAGTCCAGCCTGTACATGAGGATTCTCGGTAACGTGGAGGGACGTATCAAAGTTTATGAAATCATGGCTGAGCAGCTGCCAGTAGACTGCTAAAATCGTGACACCCAAAAAGAGGCAGATCAGACTTTTCGAGCGATGAGTCTGCATCTCAGTCTTATCTCCGGTGCGGATACAGGGCTATCTAAAATATGCTAGTATTAGTAGAATACCAAAAATCCCACATTGTAATGCTATTTCGGATTCATTATTGGTTAATGCAGTTCAAAACTGGTTCTTCCGGAACTTCCTTTGATTGCATCTGGAAGTCCTGGGAAAGACAAGGCGACCTGCTCGACAAAACACTATCATCGCAGCTACTAATGTTGCAGGCCCATATCTCAATTCGCCTTGAGACGACAACACAGTAGGATACACCATAATAACTGAAGGGTATAAGATCTGTTCAAGCAACTAGACCAGATACAAAAAACGTGCCGTTCTGCTTGAGGAAATAATTCAGTGGACATCTGTCGGTTCTTCCAAAACGATTCTGCTTAGCCCGCATGAAGGCCCAGGTGCAGACGAATTAGACTCTGTCCAGGCGCTAGACAAACTTCGGAGTGAATCATGATCCGTTCATTCGTTGCCATTGAGCTCACTCAAGAAACGAGGGAAAAACTGGTTATTATTCAGGAGCAAATAAAACAAAGCCAGGCCAAGGTGCGCTGGGTAAATCCCAATGGTATTCACCTTACGCTGAAATTCTTGGGCAATATCCATCCGGCCCAGGCGGATGAGATCGCAGAGACTGCCGCTCGGGAGGTCGAAAATGAGCCACCTCTCACCCTTCGTCCATCTGGGTTAGGTGCTTTTCCTAGCCTCAGCAACCCGCGGGTGATCTGGGTAGGCATCCAGGGGGAGGTGGAGCGATTGAGGAACATTCAGACGTGCCTGGAAAGTACACTGGAGCGGCTCGGATTCGGGCGTGAGCAGCGTCCTTTTCGTCCCCACCTAACCCTCGGTCGACTCAAAGATAGACGCAGAAAGCAAAGGCTAGTTCATGCCATAGATACGCTGCAACTACCGGAATTCAATTCTTTTGACGTTACTGAAATAATATTGTATAAAAGTGATCTTAGGCCAACCGGAGCGATCTACACCAAACTACACCGTATGCCTCTTGCCGCACCGGCATCACCTTAAACAGCACCCAACTGACAGTGGTACGCCGCTGGCTCCGGGATAGGCGAGCAGCAGTGGTTTTTTAACAACACAGAAGGAAAGAGCTATGTCCACCACAAAAGAAAGACAACAGGCCGTTGATCTGGCCATGAGTCAGATTGAAAGACAATTCGGCAAGGGCGCCATCATGCGCCTGGGCAGCGACGGTAGGGTTGCCGATGTCCCGGTAATCCCAACAGGTTCACTTTCCCTCGATGTGGCCCTGGGCTTAGGGGGTGTGCCCAGGGGGAGGGTTGTGGAAATTTTTGGCCCAGAGTCCTCCGGCAAGACTACCCTGGCGCTTCATATTGTCGCCGAAGCTCAGAAGAGAGGGGGGATCGCCTCTTTTGTCGATGCCGAGCATGCCCTTGATCTTTCCTACGCCCGACAACTGGGGGTCAATGTGGACGACCTGCTCATCTCCCAGCCTGACACTGGAGAGCAGGCTTTGGAGATCACCGAAGTCCTGGTGCGCAGTGGTGCCATGGATGCGGTGGTCATTGACTCGGTGGCCGCCCTAGTGCCCCGCGCCGAAATCGAAGGGGAGATGGGAGACGCCCACATGGGGTTGCAGGCTCGCCTCATGTCTCAAGCCTTACGCAAACTGACCGCAGCCATCAGCAAATCCAAGACCACGGTGATCTTTATCAATCAGATCAGAATGAAACTGGGAGTTCTGTTCGGCAATCCGGAAACCACCACCGGTGGAAATGCCCTCAAGTTCTATTCCTCGGTACGGCTGGACATTCGGCGTATCAGCGCCATTAAAGACGGCCAGGAGAGCATCGGCAGCCGAACGCGGGTCAAAGCGGTAAAAAACAAGCTGGCTCCTCCATTTAAGGTGGCGGAATTCGATATCATGTACGGCCAGGGAATCTCCAAAGAGGGGGATATTCTGGACATGGCCACAGCTCTTGACATCGTCGACAAGAGTGGCGCCTGGTATTCCTACGCTGGAGAACGCATGGGCCAGGGTCGTGAAAATGTTAAGAGTTTTTTGAAAGAGCATGCGGATATTTGCAGTGATATAGAAAACAAGGTCAGGGAAGCCTATGGCCTGAAGCTGTCTGACAATGGTGATGAGGAGTCTACTGAAGAATGAAAACTGCGGAACTGAGAAAAGCTTTCCTTGAATACTTCAAGGCCAACCAACATACCATAGTGAAGAGTTCCTCGTTGGTCCCCCATGACGATCCCACCCTGCTCTTCACCACCGCTGGCATGGTCCAGTTCAAACGACCACTCCTGGGCGAAGAAAAGCGGGATTACGTGCGAGCCACCTCGTCCCAGAAGTGCATGCGCGCCGGGGGCAAGCATAATGACCTGCGCAACGTGGGGCGTACTGCCAGGCACCACACATTTTTTGAGATGCTGGGTAATTTCTCTTTCGGTGACTATTTCAAAAAAGAGGCTATCCTCTTCGGCTGGGAGTTTTTCACCGATCATCTCCAGTTGCCCAAGGATAAACTGTATGCCTCGGTGCATGAAGGCGACGAGGAAATGGGCTTGGGCGTTGACCAAGAAGCCATGGAGGAATGGAGCAGATATCTCCCCAAAGAGAGAATTCTTACTCTGCCCACCAGTGAGAACTTCTGGGCCATGGGAGACACCGGCCCTTGCGGCCCCTGCTCAGAGATACTCATCGACCAGGGCGAACATATGGCTTGTGGACCAGAGTGCGAACCGGGAGTGTGTGATTGCGACCGCTTCCTGGAGTTGTGGAACCTGGTTTTCATGCAGTTCAATCGGAAGGAAGACGGGACCATGGAACCGCTGCCCGCCCCTTCAATCGACACCGGCGCCGGTCTGGAAAGAATTGCCGCGGTTCTGCAGAACGTCCCCTCCAACTACGACATTGACATTTTCCAAGATATTATCGGGGTTATTGAACAGATAAGCGGCCACAGACACGGTGGTGACCCTGACAAGGACGTCTCCATCAAGGTGATCGCTGATCACGGCCGCGCTGCCACTTTCCTCATCAGTGATGGCGTCATGCCCAGCAATGAGGGACGCGGCTACGTCTTGCGCCGGGTGATCAGGAGGGCTGTGCGCCACGGCAGGCTATTGGGAATCGAGGAGCCTTTTCTGCCTCGGGTGGCAGAGGGTGTGCTTGCTGCCATGTCAGAGACGTATCCGGATATTGCCAAAAACAAAAGCTACGTCCAAATGGCTCTTACCAATGAAGAGAAATCTTTTTCCGCCACCCTTGACCGGGGTTTGGGTAAGCTTCAGGAAGAGGTCGACAAACTGACAAAAACCGGCAGCAAAGTCTTTCCCGGCGACACAATCTTCAAGCTCTATGACACCTACGGTTTTCCCATCGACATCATAATGGACCTGGCTCGGGACCAGGAATTCCAGGTGGATGAGGAAAGTTTTGACCACCTTATGGAAGAGCAGAGGCAACGTTCCCGTGCCTCCTTCAAGATCTCCGGGGTCATGGAAACCTCAGAAGCCCTGCAACAACTTGTGGCTCAAGGGGTAACCACTACGTTTTCCGGTCACGACAGGACTGAGGATCAGTCGGTGATTTTGGCGTTGCTCACCGAGGATGGTGCGGTCAACGAAGTGAGTGAAGGCCAGAAGGTTGAAGTGGTCTGTGAACGAACTCCCTTCTATGGCGAAGCCGGCGGCCAGGTTGGGGACACTGGACGTATGAGCGGCATGGGTTTCACCCTAGAGGTTGAAACCACCCAAAGAACACCCGGTGATGTGCTGGTGCATGTTTGTGAGGTGTTGCAGGGAACGGTGAAAGTGGGAGAAGAGGTCACTTTGGCCGTGGACAGGGAAAAGCGCAAAGCCACTGAAAGAAATCACACCGCAACTCATATACTCCACTACGTGCTCAGAAACGTCCTGGGAGATCACGTGAAACAGCAGGGCTCGTACGTGGGCCCTGAATACTTTCGCTTTGACTTCTCCCACGGTGAAGCCCTTAGCAGTGAACAGCTTGCCCGCATCGAAAAACTGGTTACCCAGCGGATTCTGGAAAACGAAGATCTCACTGCCCACGTCACCGACATGGATAGCGCTACTGCTGCGGGAGCCATGGCCCTCTTTGGCGAAAAGTATGGTGATGAAGTGCGCATGGTTTCCATTGGTGATTATTCCAAGGAACTGTGCGGTGGGACCCACAGTCACCACACCGGTGATATCGGCCCCTTCAAGATCACGGGTGAAAGTTCGGTGGCCGCTGGTATCCGACGCATCGAGGCCTTAACCGGAACTGGCGCCCTTGAGTATTTTCAGAACCAGGAGAGAATTCTGAAAGAGACAGCTGCGTTGCTGAAGACGGCTCCCCATGCTTTGGCCGACCGGATTAACAAGCTACTGCTGCAGCAAAAGGAACTGGAGAAGGAAGTGGAGCGGGTCAAAGCCCAGGCCATGAGTCGGCAGTTCGGTCCATCCGGCCAAGATATCCGTGAAATAGATGGAGTTAAAGTGATCTCCCAGCGAGTAAACGCAGAGAGCCCCAAGGATCTACGGGTGATGCTAGACAACTTGCGGGATCAGATAAAATCAGGAGTGGTTGTCTTGGGAGCCGAGGCTGAAGATGGCAAGGCTATGCTCATCTGCGGCGTGACTGAAGATCTCACCGATCGCTTCCATGCTGGACAGATTATTAAGGAGCTATCCGCCATGGTGGGAGGTAAAGGTGGCGGCCGGCCAGACATGGCTCAAGGTGGAGGGCCTGATGCCGGGGCACTGGCCGAAGCCTTGGCCAGGGTTGGCTCACTAGTGGAAGGCTCAAAATAACGGTGCTTCACCATTTACCTAGCCAGGATTATTCATGAATAATCCTGGCTAGATGACATCCAGAGAGTTAAGCAAGGCCAGTGACATCAGAGCCAGCTGTCTTCTCATTGCTTTAGATAAGAGACTTTTTTTCTGGATCCATCCCAGCGAATATCTGGTGTAAGAGCGTGCGCCCTGGCTTCAATGCGGTGCTTGTACTTCAACAGATCCTTCAGAATAATCTCCAGTTCCGCCTCAATACTGTGCGTGGGTTTATAGCCCAGATCAACTAGTTTCTGACGGTCCGGCTTATAATAATGATCCTCCAACTCTATCCTGGGATTTTCCACATTTCTCACTTCTACGGTAAGACCCATCCCACCGGCAACCTCCTGCACCTTAAGGGCTAAATCATTGATATCATATACTTTTTCGAACTGATTGACCACACGATATTCACCTTTTTGAGGCGGCTTTTCAATGGTAAGCGTAATGCACTGCATGGCATCCCGCAGAGGCAGAAATCCGCGCTTCTGGTGGCCCCTGCCATAAGGGGTGAGCGGCATACCTATTACGGCCTGGGCGCAGTAGCGGTTGACTGCGGTGCCGAAGCACTGATCATAATCGAAACGGGTAACCAACCGTTCGTCCTCACCCATTTCATCAATTCTAGTGCCAAAGACCACGCCCTGCATAATATCAGTAGACCTCAGTCCCCAAATCCTGCAAGCCATCATGATGTTATTGCTATCGTGGACTTTGGTCTGGTGGTACCAGCTGTTTGCCCGTTTTGGGAAAGGCAGAGTATCTTTCCGGCCTCTATACTCAATCTCAAAAAATCCCTCGGGGATATCACAGTTAGGCGTACCATATTCGCCCATGGTACCCAATTTGACCAGATGGGCGGTGGGACATACGTCACGCATGGCATGCAAGATGTTGATAGTTCCCAAGAGATTATTGGTATGGGTAAACGCACAGTGGTGCACATCGATCATGCTATAAGGTGCTGATGGCATCTCCGCCAAGTGGACAATGGTCTCTGGCTCAAAGCCTCTGAAAAAATTCCACACGAAATTGTAATCGGTGATATCTCCTCGAATAAATTGTAAATTCGTACCGAATCTCTCACGGAAAGCCTGGAGTCGTTCGGTCATGCGGGCAATGGGCGTTGCCGACTGCGAGCCCATCTCTGCAACCCAATCTCTTCTGTAATAGGAATCCGCCCCAGCTACTTGATGTCCGCGGGCAGTGAGATACATGACGAGAGACCAACCCAGATAACCGTCTACTCCGGCAATGAAAACTCGCATTATTGGCTCCTCCTACTGCCTGCTTCCTACTCTTTTTGATTTTCCAAAAACCATAGAAATGTTTCCTCGAGACCCCGCTTGAGGTCATACTTCGGCACGAACCCTAAAACCCGCTTTGCTTTACTGATGTCCGAAAAACTCCTTCTGACCTCTCCTCTTCGTTCCTTTTCAAACACGAGTGGACTCTTGTGGCCAAGATGTTTTTCGGCCAGTCGGTTAAGCTCCCGTGCAACCTCCACCACTATGTGCTCTTGCTGAGAGGCGATCTGGAAGATTTGGCCCCCAATCTGTTCGCCCTTAAGAGCCAGCAGAATGGCCCCGACCAGATCATCAACGTATATGAAATCTCGGCTTTGCTTGCCGTCTCCGTATATTGGAAGTGGTTCATGGGAAATAATGTGTTTTATGAATTTTGCCACCACACTGTTTTTGTGAGTGGAATTGGGTCCATAAACATTGCTAAACCTCAAAACTACGGTTTCGAGGCTGAAGGAGTTGAGATAAGCAGTGCAGTAAGCTTCCCCGGCCAGTTTGCTGGCACCATAGGCGGATTTCGGCCTGGGGACCATCTCCTCATGGATAGGTGGTGGGAACTGATCCCCCAGGGGAGCACTCGAGGAGGCGAATATGAAACGTTTGACCCCATTGAGCCTGGCAGCCTCCAAGAAATTGAAGGTGCCGATTACATTGACCAAACAGTCTGTCCTGGGATCTTGAATTGACGGAATCACACCCGTACTTGCCGCCAGGTGGATCACGGCGTCCGCACCCAGGCAGGCACGCATAGCCAGAGTCTCATCACGAATATCTCCCTTGAGAAAAACAACTCTCGGCCATGAATCCTTATCATCCAATTCATGGTCCTCAATCTCCTGGTAGGGTGAGACTTTGGCTAACTGGGTGAGCGACGATGAAGTTAGGTTATCGATCACAAGAACTGCCGTTTGTTCCTGCAATAAGAGCGACTTGATCAGATTGACTCCTATAAAACCGCATCCGCCTGTAATTATAAAAAATTTCATATTCTCTATTAGTTCTAATGCGCCGTACCCGTTGCCGCTTGGCAGTCAGCTAGGTTTAGAGGGTTAGGCGGCTTTTATTCTTGTTCCTGTTTCAAGTTATCCAGCTCAAATCTAAGATAGGCCACTTCCTGGGCCAGTCTGCGGTTCCTGTCGAAAAGTTGGCTGATGGCCAAGGTAAAATGAAGAACAATGGCGAGCAAGAATAGAAACGCCACCATAGAAAGAGTAGTCAAGTGGTGGAGCTGAACGAACCGGGAAATAAAATTGAGTGAATCCGGCCAAACCCCGAAAATAAAAATACTCAAGGCGGTGAGTAACCAAACGATGGCATAGTGTTCTTTGAGTCGATTCTGCCGGATGAGTTCGATGATGATACCTACCAGCGTGAAACAAAGAATTCCTATGACGACGCGTAGATGAGTGGCGATTTCCATCATCTCCTATTTCCTCCTTTTGATTACGGCAACCAGGACAGCCAGAGTTACTTTCAGCATATAATACACCCCTGCAGTTGCCGATATGGAAGATTTGCCCTCCTGGCGATAGTTCATCTCAACTGGAATCTCAATGAACTTCATCCCATTGCGGTGTAAGGTGATCAGGGCCTCGACTTCGGGATAGTCGTGAGGGTAGGTCTCTGCCAGTAGAACGATGGCTTTACGATTTATGGCCCTGAATCCAGAGGTGGTATCGTACACCTTCTTGCCAACAATTGAGCTGACGAGAAAGGAGAATAGCTTGATTCCAAAAGCCCGAAAGAATGGGGGCCGATATGCCGTGGACTGGACAAAGCGCGAGCCGATTGCCACATCCACCCCATCTTTCAAGGCGGCTAACAAGCTTGGAATCTCGTTTGCCGGGTGCTGACCATCGCCATCCACCTGGACTGCGAAGTCATAACCCTTCTCTTTGGCAAAGAGCATTCCACTTTGAACAGCGCTACCGATCCCCATGTTGTAGGGCAAGGTGATGACCTGGGCCCCGCTTTCCCTTGCCTTCCTTGCGGTTCTATCCTGGGAACCATCATTAACTACGAGGACATCCGCATCTGCACCGTGTTTGCAGATGTTTTCAACGACTGCGGCAATGGAGCCCTCTTCGTTGTAGGCCGGGATAATGATTAAAGTTCTTTTAGACAAGTTCTTGTCCATAGTTAGTTTTTCATTATCTACTGAGCATTGCAATTGCTCACTGGTTAGCACGAACTTGTCCTGCCGGTCCCGAGCGTGGGTGCGCGGAGCGGCGTCCTGGGGACACGATCACGGGGAGCCTGTCGACCGACCGCTTCCTTTCAAGCCAAACCGCAACATACCGAAACCCAAGCCGATTGTGCGAGCAAAACCCCTCAAGAAAGTAACACCAGCATAGGGAAGGGCTTCGAGCTTACCTTCTTTGTACCACCAGCGCAAGGGCCAGTACAGTTGAAGACAAAGGGAAGCAAGTATTAGACCAACAAGTGGCACGGTTAAAACAGTCACTCCGAGAAGAGCAAGACCGGCAAACCCCAGTATCCCCAGGACCAGAATAGGCTCAAGCCGGTCCTTCAACCGTGTATAGTCATCTCCGGACAACATGTCCTGATGGTCTCTATACAGTTTGGCCCGCCAGAACCCGTGACGATGCTGCTCTTTGAGATACCTCCAGAGCCTTTCCGGGTGATGATGTGCCACCTTGGCCTGAGGGCGAAAGGCAATGAGCCAACCCTTCTTAAGAATTCTGTATGAGAGATCATTGTCCTCGCCACTGGCTCTACGGTAACTGGGATCGAATCCTCCGGTCTCTTGCAATACGTATTTGGGAATTGCCACGTTATAGGAGCCGAAAGCTCGAATGAAGCTGGGCATACGGCTGTGTCGTTCGATTATTTCCTGGTGCACCCAGCGTGCCAGCCAAGAACTCTCGTTAGCAATATCATAACTGCCGGCCATGGCCCCAACCTGCCAATCTGTAAATCCCTTCAGCAGATTTACCACCCAGTCTTTGGCGGGAACGCAATCTGAATCCGTAAAACAGATGATCTCTCCGCTGGCCGATTGCCAGCCTCGGTTACGAGCAGATGCCGGACCGGCATTCTGTTGTCTGATCACTGTCGCCCCCGCTGACTCGGCCACTCGGGCAGTGTTATCTGTGGAGCCGTCATCTACCACAATCACTTCCAGTTCCAGACTGCCTTTCGCCTGAGACAGGCTCTGCCGAACCGCCTCACCAATGCTTTGGCTGGCATTGTGCGCCGGTATGACCACACTGATTTTCATATCTTCTCGCTACCTCATTGCTTCACTTCTCAAGCCTCGACATTGGCAGCACATGAGCCCAGATATCTCATGAATATCCTGGATAGAGGTCTGCAAAAATGTTGCCATAATCCTGCATCATAACCATGGCCGCTGCATTTATCAGACCTCCAATCGGAGTCTTTTTGAAAAAGGGGCTTGTCACCTCAGCTTCTTCAAGGAAGCAGTCTGAAGTGCAAATTATAAGACTTGCTGATACAATCTACATGGAACGAACGTGGTGTCAATGAGTTACTCGCAGGATGACTGGATTGAGGGCCCATGGGTCGATCGATTTCTCCTGCTGCAACTGCTTGTGCATGACTCTTGCAACGTGACTACCATAATGCTGCTCTAGCGGACAAAGATACGATGAATATCGGGCTATATGTCGAACATCTTCACGGAAAAAAGACTGGCGTCGGACAGTACGGTTTTAACGTTACCCTTAACCTGTCCAGACTCGACCCCGAAAACCATTACTATCTCTTTACCCCATCCCCTCTCGGTCATGCGGATAGGGAGAAGTTGGCCGAGTATCCAAATATCAAGATTTTCGACCACAATTTCCTCGGAAGACTGATCTCCAACGACATATTATTAATTCCCCTGTGGCTGCAATTCCATCTTCCATTCCTGTGCAAACGAATCGGGCTGGACGTATACCTACATACCGGGAGTATATGGCCCCTGCTATTGTTTAGACTAGCCAAACGCCAGGTTGTCTTTATTCACGATGTGATCCCCCTCCTATTCCCGGAATACCACCTCAAACACACCTATTATTACTACCGGTTAAGCAGAACTCTTAATTTGCGTAATTACGATAGAATCATTGTCAATTCAGAGACCACCAAAAAAGATCTTATGGCCCATTTCGGGGTTTCTGAGGAGCGTATCTTCACCTCGCTTCTCGGCAAGGATGAGCGTTTCATGAAGAGCGAAGATCCAGCCCGGAACAACGGTATACGTAAAAAGTATGGCTTGCCAGAGTCGTACATTCTGTTCGTGGGAACACTGGAACCGAGGAAGAATATTACCAGGCTGCTGCATGCGTATGCTATGAGCAAGGCTCGGGCGGGATTGAAGCTAGTCATCGCTGGCAAAACAGGTTGGTTGTATGAAGAAGTATTCGAGACCGTTGCAAGATTGAACCTCAGAGAAAGAGTGATTTTTACCGGTTTTGTAGACGACGACGATCTGCCCTCCATCTATTCGATGGCCAGGGTCTTTGTCTTTCCCTCCTTGTACGAGGGTTTCGGTCTGCCAGTCCTGGAAGCAATGGCCTGCGGAGTTCCTGTAATAACTTCCGATGTGTCGTCAATGGTGGAGGTTGCCGGAGAGGCTGCGGTCCTTGTGGACCCCTTTAACGTGGAAAGTCTCGCAGTAAACATTGACGAAGTGGCTTTGAACGACGCTACCCATGATGGACTTTGCAGGGCCTCTGCGGCCCAGGCAGAGAAATTTACCTGGGAAAAGACTGCACGACATACTCTGGCTGTACTCACGGGCTAAGTTTTCTCCTCTGCTCCTTCCATCCTCTCATTGCCTCAGCCAATACCTGTTCCAAACGAGAAAGCATCCGCTCTCTGTCAAACAAAGCTGACGCCCGTTCCCGTCCCATTTTTCCCAGTTTATCGGCCAAATCAGGATTCTCCAAAAGGAGGTTGACAGACTCGGCCATCTTGTTGAGGTCCCCTCGAGGAACCAAAAAACCGGTTTCACCGTGCCTGAGCCATTCCCGAACCCCACCCACATCAAAGGCCACCACCGGCCTTCCTGCGGCCATGGCCTCAATCCCCACCCGGCCAAAGGGTTCCTCCACAAGCGACGGAAAGATGATTACCTGCGCTTCCGCATACTCTCGTATGAGTTGTTCTCGATCCAGCCAACCTCGAACAATAAGCCTGTCCTTTAGTTCAGCTCTGGCTGCGGCCTCCAAGAGTTCATCCCTCAGCTCGCCCTCTCCCGCAACCACAAGCTTGGCTCCGAGTGGGAGGTGCTCGGCAATCTTAGGGAGCAGTTGTGTCCCCTTGTTTCTCTCCAGCCTGCTGGCAAAGAGAACCGTGTGGCTTGGCACTGCCGGAGATTCTAGTGAATCTACGCTGACAAATGGAGGCAGTACCTCAATCTTGTCTGCCGAAAACCCGTTTGTCAGTAGATTCTGTCTCATGTAACGGCTGCTCACCAACAACCGCTCCAGTTTTTGATTTACCCTGATTTCTGCTTTCCGGTAGAGGTAAAGAAGAACCCGAAAAGGAAGCCACAAATCCTGCCGGCATAGTTTCACACACTGATAGGAGTGTGGGCGTGAACACGCCTGAGGTGGATCAGCTATGGTCTTGTTGAGGTCTATACAATACATCTCGTGCCCAGGGACAAAGCGGACAGTGGGCGCCATACGTCTAAGAAGGTCAACAGCCCAGATATTAAATACGTTTCGGAGTATGACCACGTCTGGTCGTTCCCGTTTCACTATCTGGACCAGTTGCGCCAATCCCCAGATATTGGGCCACAGTTTGCCTCTGAGCACCGGTACACGGTAGGTGGGGCGCTGACTACTGAAGGAAAGGGTTTTTTCAGTACGAATGTGGTAGATGAATCCCACCCGGTGACCTCGCTCCTCCAAAGCTGATGCCAACTCGAGTATAGAGGTTTCGAGACCACCCATGGGTTCGAGATAAATGTTAACCTGGAATATCTTCATTGTTCTTTTGATCGGGATGAGGGCTTCAGCTTGATTTTTTCGGTTGACGCTGCTTTTGAAAAAAAGTTTGTTCCCGCGTAGGTGTCAAATATTGCCAGTAGCGCCGCAACTGCCTTCGGTGAAAACGGTTTGAGTTTGATCGCCTCAAAAAAATCTCGTCGTGCCAGGTCACGCTTGTTTTCCACGTAGAACTGTGTTCCTGCATGATAATGATGCCAGGAAAACGCGCGGTTTCTCCACTTTGCCACCTTGGGGTCAGCGGTTGAATCGAAAAATTTCTCAAGCGTTCTTTCCCGTTCGGCGGCAAACGGCAGCAAGCTCGTTCCTGTTTTGCTGCCTGCTGTTATTCTGAACCCAGCCAATTCAGAGGGAAGATAGCCGAATCTCATCTGCGTGGCGGCCCTCAGCCAGTAATCAACATCCATGGTATGGTGCAACTCCTCATCAAAAAACCCTATCACCTCAAAAACCTCACGCTTCATGAATACCGTCGGTTGGTAGATGAAATTTTGGCACAATTCCACAAGAAGATCGAAGGGGCGACTCCGCCATACGGAAACGGTTTGACTCTCATCGTTGATGACACAGCAGTCACCATAAACGAGATCAACCTCCTTCTGGTCCGTCATATAACTCAGTGCACGTTGTAGTGTGCCGGATAGGTATATGTCGTCGGAATTGAGGTAAGCTATGACCTCTCCACTGACTCTTTTCAATCCCTTGTTAATGGCGTGGGACTGCCCTCGGTCCGGTTCGCTGGCCCAGTATGTCAGCCATGGCTCGTACTTTTTAATTATTTCAACGCTATCATCTGTGCTGCCGCCATCGAAGATAATGTATTCTAAATTAGGATAGCCCTGGAGCAGTGTGGAGCGAATGGTCTCCTCGATGAATTGGCCCTGATTATAGGAAGGGGTGACGATGCTAATTTTCGGCCAGGGAGGGTCGCCTGGCTTGGCTTCTGGAATTTGAGGAGTTTCCTCTGTCCAGGGCCAGCCCGACTTCCCCTCCGGAGGTGGAGGAAGTTCACTCAGGATTGGGCAGCGCATATAGACCTCTTGATAAAACACACGAGATTCAGACTTCTGGTTACGGTAGTCTGAAATCTACGGAAAGAGCTTTGATAAGATCTCAGCCGCACTCTTGCATTTAAACAGCGCGCGCCACCAACAAAACATTCCACGTTGTCTCATCTGGGTCGTGGTCAATGTCAGGAAAGGCCCCCAGCCGCACAGGAACAAAGCCCGACGATTCCAAGAACAATTCCAACTCCAACCGAAAGAAGAAGCGTACGTGATGAGTTTCCTCGGTTTCCGCAACCAAGCGGTCTCCTTTTAATTGCCACAGACGGTAATGAACTGTACAGACATGTCGAACGATGTCAAGTTCCCCAGAGGCCACTCGTAAAGTCCTTCCTTCTGGAGTGGAGATTACCTTCACCTTCTGGGATGGGCGCAAATGGAGTACTGCCGGGCCGTACCAGAAATCGCAGATGAGAAGTCCACCCGAATGGAGGTGGTGACGAGCCGACTTCAAGGCCGAGACAACGTCCCTGTTTTCTGTTTGATATCCCAAGACAGTGAACATCATCAGGGTCGCATCGAAGCGTTGGTCAAGATCAAGGTACCGTAGGTCTCCTTCTTGGAGTTCAATCTGGATGTCGTCAACTATTTCCCCCGCCTTCCTTCGAGCCTGGGTGAGCATATCAGGTGAGCTATCAACCCCTACTACCTTGTATCCGCGTTGGGCCAGGGGGATGGCATGATTGCCGCTCCCACACCCCAAATCCAGCACGTCTTGAACCCTCCCATCACCATAACTCTCAAAGATCTGCTCGATCAAATGGCACTCTGCCACATAGTCCTTGTCCTCATAGAGCCCATCGTAGGCATCCGCATACATGGAACTGAAGGGTTTGCTCATGAAAGCACCTCTTGCATAGCATCGCACACTCGTACCAGCTGATCCTCCGTCAGGGTCAGACCGGAAGGAAGATACAACCCATTCCTGGCAAGGTGTTCCGCCACCGGATATCGTTCCTCAAGAAATAGACCGCGCCTGTGGAATACCGGTTGCTCGTGCATCCCCAGGAAGAAAGGCCGGGTCTCGATACCACGCTTCTTCAACTCTTGGGATAACAAGCGAGCATCCATTTCTATCTCTGGGTTGAGGACAAGGCCGTACATCCAACAGACTCTACTCGACCAGGGTTCTTCTTGCTGAAGTTGCAAACCCGGAATCTTTTTCAACCGGCGCGAATACTCTTTATCCAGCCAACGCTTCCGGGCTACGATTTCCTCTATCCTTTCTACTTGGGCGAGTCCCAGGGCTGCCTGCATGTTGGTCATCCGAAAATTGAATCCCATTTCCTCATGATGAAAACGTCGGCCCGGTATAAAACAGAGATTGCGAAGGTTTCGGGCTTTCTCGGCAAGTCTGGAGTCATCGGTGAGTACCATCCCCCCCTCACCGGTGGTGATCAGTTTATTGGCGTAGAAACTGAAACAACTCACGGTACCGAAACTCCCACAGCGACGTCGCTCCGGACTTTTTGTGCCACGCCCAAAAAGAACCTCACTTCCGTGAGCCTCTGCTGCATCCTCAATAACAGCCAGCCCGTATTCTTCCGCCAGGCTCAAAAGCGGTTCCATATCCACCGGGTGTCCGTAGATATGCACTGGCATTATGGCCCCTGTCTTTGAGGTGATTTTGGCCTTCACTTGATCTACATCCATACACCAAGTACGAGGGTCCGAGTCTACCAAGACGGGCACGCAGCCATGGTAAATGACGGCGAGGGCGCAAGAGACAATGGTGAATGTGGGCATGATGATTTCATCACCGGGTTTCAAGTCCAAGGCAGCAACTGCCACCTGGAGGGCGGTAGTTCCGTTGCAAACAGCCACGCCGTACTTCCTGTTGCAATAGGCCGCCCATTTCTGCTCGAATTCCTGGATAAAGCGCCCCGCCGAAGAGACCCAGCCGGTGCGAACGCATTCGCTCACGTATTCCAGCTCTCGCTCGCCCAGCAACGGCTCGTTGACCGGTATGGTGCTCAAAATTGCTCCTTCTCCTCTGTTCCTAAATACGGTCCCTGTTTAACTTCAAAAAAGACCGTGTCTTCAAGCATACGAAAACCATGGGCACCGCCCAGCAGCAAGACAACGTCACCCACTCCCAACTCGGGACTGGCGACTTTCTCTTGATCATCGTTGTAGATGTCAATGATACACCGCCCTTTCCTAACAACGAGTACTTCTGAAGTTCCAACAATGTGCCGCTCCAGAGGCCGGTGCACATGTCGACCGATCTCACCTTCGGCTGGATAGACCACAAAGCCCGCCTGGAAGTCCAGCTCTGGTGAGGTCAAGAAAGTCGTCTGTTCTGGAGCAAACTCGGCGCGAATGATGTAAGCCAAAGGTTTGTCTTCCCAGACAATGCATTCGATAGGTTCCAAAACATCATCCTTTCAACTGATTTTAACGCTTAAGCTACTCGGACTCCCAGCGAGCACTCTTGTTTCGGCCTCTTTCAATACATCGAAAAGCAGGCTACGATAGTCAGCTGGTCCATACAGAGCGAGCCTCTGCCTGCCTTTTGTAACGAGAGTCTCACGCAAGTCGTCCTCTGTAAGAAGACGATATATGCCATCAGCGATGGCTTCCGCTGACTTTGGGTCCACCAGAATAGCAGCATCACTCACCTGTTCTCTAATGCCACGTATGTCTGAAGTCAAAACCGGACATCCGAGTGCCCAGGCTTCCAGCACCGGGATGTTTGTAGGCCCGAAGAAGGTGGGCATCACCAGGCCTGCTGCAGTCGCGTAAAGAGCAGAGATGTCGTCATCCGGCACATAGCCAATATGGAGGATCTGATTCTCTATGTGGAGTCGCCGGGAAAGGGAATTTATTTGCTTGAATGTAGCTTCGCGGATTGTGCCAGCGTAAGTACCGCAAAGTACGATTGGGACCTCGAGGCGGTGTTCTTGTTTGAGTAATCCCAATGCTTCCACTACGCGGCTGTGGTTCTTGTGAGGCCAGTATTGGGCAGGATAGAACAGGTATTGCTCGGGCAAGTCATAGATCTCTCCGACCCGCCTTTTTTCTGCCTCCGGAACATCCTCAGCCAGATAGGAGGCAGGCAGAAATGGCAGGACCTTAACTCGATCGGGTGTGATCCCGTATTCACCGTAGACGTTGAGGATATCTTCTTTACCAATCTCAGAGTCCGCCAGAACAAGAGTGGCATAGCGGCAGCCATTGCGATACAAATACTCTCGCCTCTCCCATTCCCCATCAGCGGAAACCTCGGGAAATTCTGGATGAAGACGATGCTGGAGGTCGTGGATGGCCATCACATATGGCATCCCAGATTCAAAAGATCTCTCTAACGGAACAGGGTAGAGCATCAGTTCCACACCACAGCCAGTTGCCCACCGGCGCAGTTCCGGCTGAAATTGTACCGTATCAGGGTCGGGCACGGTAGTCTTCATAAATCCACGGGTCTGCAATTTCCGTCTCATCCACCTCCAGGCGTCGCTACGTACCCCTTCACCCACAGCTTGGGACAAGCGCTCCAAGGCTTGCTGCTTCCTCGAAGGAAGAGGCAACAGATTTACTTTCCACGAATCCAGTTCCAGTGACCCTAAATCTAGGGAATCCTCGGGATCGGCAAAAATAACAAACTCGTTTGTGCAGGTACCGCTTCTTTTCAGCACGTCCAAAGAGCGAAGCATGGTCAGGCTATACTGATATACGCCGCCACGTCTACGATGCAAAGCTGGCACTATACCGATACGCATAATGAACTTTCCTTGATACGCGAGATGCCGCGACTATACTGCTTTGTCGAGCAGTTCACCATCTCCAGATAAGTCTTTTGGCTTCCCCATTCTAATAAATTCCGGAAGAGCCCACGTTAGACGATTATTGCAAATAATTCTCCTGCAACACGTGGTGCCTCAGCGATTGACTCAGAGATAGTCGCAACTGATGCTGGGCTCGACCATACCAGTACCAGGCCTTAGATCTCCAATAGATGCGGCGCTGTGAAGCACCCACCGATGTAGCATATGACCGCACTGCACCCATTATGCACCCTCCCGCGTGCCACAACAATTGAACCACAGTCAATCGGTTTCTGCGCATGTGGGTGTAGGAATCGCTTATCCCCTGGATGAAACTGCGCCAAAAGAAATAGCTCGGTTCTAGGCGTGAGGCCGGCACCCGATGATGCAGCCAAGCCAGGGGTTCGTAGATTACCTTGTAACCGGCATGGTATATTTTTTCATGCAATCCTGTTTCCCCATCACCTCGCAGCCAGATCAAGTGACGGTCACCGATGGCGTCGGGATTGAATCCACCGATCTCGTAAAGTACCCCTTTTCGCACCGACATGTTGCATCCGTAGACAGTTTGCGGCCAAGCCAATTCCAAGGCATCATCACCCAAATCCAACATGCTGAGATTGATACCCCCATTCCTGCCAAACTGGTCCAGCCAAGTCGGCGGCTGTGCTTCCCACTGGGGCAAAATCCTGCCGCCCACACAGGCGACTTCAGATTTCGCAAAGGGTTTAGCCATCGCCTGGAGCCAACCAGGCGGGACAATCACGTCTTCGTCTATATAGACGAGAATCTCCCCTGTCGACTCGCGTGCCCCGGCATGCCGGGCGTTGTGCAACCCTATGCGGGACTCGTAGATATAGCGAACTATGGAGTGCTCAGAAGCAATTGATTCAACAACTTTTCGCGTTTCATCGGTGGACCCGTTGTCCACCACAATGACCTCGTACTCTTCAGGTGGTATCGTTTGCTCACACACTGAGAGCACCGCGTCGCCTAAGTACTCAGCTCGGTTATGGGCGGGAATGATCACCGAGAACAGCACAACCTCACTCCTGGAAAAATTCATGTCCTGAGGCACATTTATTTCGGCTAGCAGCACAGCCCTATCCGCTATGCTGGTAAACCGCTAAGACCGTAAACAAATCTCAATATTTTGTACAAAGTGAAAAAAAAGTCCCTCTCAATTTGCAGAACTTCGGTTCAAGGCGCGGTCAGGGCATAGTTCGCTCATGAGCAACCCGTATTTCGTCATGACTCCACTCTGCCACCAACAAAAAACCTGGCCACGCGTATGAGGAATTCATACACAGCCCCAGTTGCACGAAAGGAAAAGAACCACGATGACGCCTCGAGAAAGCCGCGGCTCAAAGGGTAACGTTTTCCTGTGAGATTCCTGAGATGCTCTTGCAGAGAATATCTCACTCGTACTTGTCTTTCGATACGTCGCGCCTGCTTCAAACATTTTGTTACTTGATCTTTTGTCATCGCGTCAGTTGGTAATACTGCTTCAGTTGAAAAACCAAAATTGTCCTCTGGGTACCTCCCCCCGGATTCATCCTGATATCCGTGCCGAATTGCCCAGTCGTAGAATTCCGTCCCAGGTATTGGTGTTAGGTTGAAGAAATAGACGTTGGCCACATTGTATTTCAGTGCCAGTTGGAAAGACTTATTGACATCCTTCACGTCTTCTCCCGGTGAACCAATCAAGAAAAATAGGGTAACTCTAAATCCCAATTCTGTTGCTGCCGCTGTGGTTGACTCAATCTGTTCGAGCGTTTCTCCCTTCTTCAGCCTACCTAGAACTTCGTTGCTGCCACTCTCCACACCAAAGGTGAGGTGAGTAAATCCCGCCTGTCGCATCTGTTCTAGAAGCTTCCGATCAAAATGATCGGCCCGCAGCCCTTCGGCTTTGAAATCAGCATCCAGATTGCGGCGTATTATTTCTTTGCAAAAATTACTCACTCTGGTTTTGTCGACAGCAAAATTGCTATCGTCGAAGTAGAAATCTCGATAATTCCTCTCATACCAATACTCTACCTCCTCCACCATTCCTCTTACGCTTTTCTTTCGCCATTTCCTCCCTAAAATTCTGGGGGCTCCACAAAAAATACACTTGTACGGACAGCCTCGAGACGAAGTAAGATGCATAGATCGGTCATACCTATCCAATTTGAAACCTCTATATGTTGGAAACGGAATCTCATCCAAGTTGGTGACAAAATCCCTATTTCCTGAGAATCTCACCCTTTCTCCGTCCCGATATAGCGCTCCCTTGACCGCAGATGCTTCACTTCCTAGCGCAATCTCCACTAGGGCAGCTTCCCCCTCACCTACCACACCTACGTCGATCGCTGGACACTCCATCAATACCCGCTCTCCATTAGCGGTAACGTGAGGTCCGCCTGCAATAATCTTACCTTCAGGCCATGCACTTTTTAGAGCATGTAGCTGTTCGTAGGTTCTTTTGCAGCCATAGCTCATCATACTAATGCCGATGAACTCGGGGCAGAACTCGCGTAGCCTGGACATCAAATCATCAACGGAATCGACATTCAGATCAATCACTTCATATTCGATTCCGGCAATTTCAAGAGCTTTGGCAATATATCCTAAGCCGACCGGCAAATAGCTAGCAGTAAACACATCGCTACTTCTATAGTCTGGATATACGAGCATAACTCGATTACTATTCAAATGAAGCCTCCTACGAGAACTCTAGCAGCGATACGCATCATGGATTAGATCCACCCAAACTTCCAAAGATATACCTCATCAATCTATAGGGAACCCGAATTGGATTGAGTAGGAATAATCTAAGAGATAATGCGAATGCGTTGAGGTGACTCCGATGTTTCACATTGATGATAATCTTTTCCGTTAACTCTTGTTCCAGTGACTGTTTCAAGTATTTTTTTCTTTTTTTTACGTAATCTTTTACATACTCCGGGTCGCAATAGGCCAAATATTTATCACAAAACCCGAATTTCTTATCGTAATATTCAATGCCGGCACTCGTTGATGTTTTTGTTCCTTCAAACAAGCGAAAAACGCCCAGACAGAAATCTATTTTTGTCAATGTGTAGTTGCGTGAAGCCTCCAGAAGAAACTCGAGATCCATACTGTGATGATTTTCGACATTAAAGCCGCCAACCGCTTCCTGAACATCCCTCTGATAGAAATATCCTACGGGATTGACACAATAGGCATTGTCCTCCCACCAGTGCAGCATTTCTTCGAAGTCAACCTTGGGGTCGTTCATAAAAGAGGACCCGTCATCTTTGATAATCTTCACCCGACCGACAACGAATTGGGCACCCTGGTCAAAATAGGGTAAGACGGCATCAAAAGCCCCCGGATTGAAGTAGTCATCGACATTGAGGTAACCGATGATGTCCCCGGATGACATTTTAAAACCTCTGTTCATCGCCTCGGATTGTCCATTGTCTTGTTCAGAAATCCAGCGGATGTGATCGTAAGTCGCCGCATAGCGGTTGATGATTTCCACAGTGCCATCGGTCGAGCCACCGTCTACAATAATGTGCTCTACATCAGAACAACCCTGATCAATAACGTTTCTGATACAGGACTTTATGAACCTCTCCCCATTATAAACAGGTGTGATTACACTGATCATACTCAAAGACCCTAACGCCCGTTTGTATCTCTAGAGTTTCCCTCAAGACCTGACCACAACTAGTTACAAAAAAAGAAACATCCCCCTGCAACTAGCTCTGGACAAGCATTTTTTCATAAAGCTCGACATAGCGATTGGCCTGAACTTCTAAAGCGTATTCCTGGATAGCAATCCGACGGCAATTCGATGACATCTCTTCCCGCTTGGCATCATTATTGACAAGTTCTTCGATAGCAGCTGCCAGGGCACGCACATCTTCGAGTGGCGCAAGCAAACCAGTGATTCCGGGTCTTACAATGTCAGGAATTCCACCGACGGCAAAGCCAACGATCGGTATCCCGCAAGCCATAGCTTCCAGAGCCGTCTGGCCGAAGGCTTCCTGAGTGGAAGGGATTATCAGAACATCCGCAGCACTGTAAACAAGGGAGAGAAAGCGGTCGTTATCAATATAGCCCAAATGTAGATGCGGGACCTGGGTATTGAGAGCTGGCCTACCTTCACCCAGAGAAACCAGAAGGAGGCGGCTGATACTCTCCAGCCTGGACAGAGCCTGGGCGAGCAGGTCAAATCCCTTTCGTTTGACGCCCACCTCGTTTGCGGCAAACAGCACTACCTTGGCATCCTCAGGCACCTTCAGGGTGTCGCGCGCCACAGATCGATCGCGTCGCGCAAAGTCATCGATCTCTAGACCGTGTGGGATAATAGAAACCGGATACTTCCCCATCAAAGCGCTGTGGCTGGATTCGCCGGCCAGCCAATGACTGGGGGAAACGATATGAAGTCTACTAGGCTCTATCCGCTCGAAAATTCTTTGCTTATGCTTCCAGATCCGGTGAGATAGATCGCCGGGGTCTATGGAACCCAGCTGGGGACAAACCCCACATCCCTCTGAGTATCTCCCACAACCAAGATCATAGTGACAGCCACCCGTAAATGGATTCATGTCGTGCAGAGTCCAGACGATAGGAATCTGGGCGGAAACCCTGTCAAAAAAGGTTCCGTAGTCTACAAGTCCGGCTATCCAGTGCACGTTGATCACGTCGCAATCGGGCAACTGGTACGGAAGATCGGAACCGTATTCGCTCCGGTAATCACTGAAGAGTTCGTAGCCATCGGGACGTGAGAGTAGGTAACGGTCAAGACTACGGGTGATCTGCTTCCGACGCAAAGAACGTCGCAAGCGACTGCACAGATCTCTTGCCGGCTCATAAGCCGTGACCGCAGGATCTTCGCTGCCCTTTACGGCAACAAACATGAGTGATTCATGGCCTTGCCGAAGCAATCCGCGGTGCAAGCGATGGGCAGCTCTGGCTGCGCCGCCTTGGAAATGGTATGTGCTGAGATGAAGAACCATCATTACCGTTGTCCGAATAACCCTTCCACTTTTCTCAATATCGCAAGAACAGTGCCAGCTGC
>JBFFBS010000024.1:0-25860 GCA_041560295.1 Syntrophobacteria bacterium
ACCGTATTCCCTCAGAAAAAAGTCATTGGAAATCAAAAGGGGTTTTCCTCGGATTTCTGATAGCACTTTTTACAGAAATGTTTGGTTTACCGCTCATTGTGTACATCTTTTCTCCATTTTTTGATTATCCGTTTCTTCGTCCCTTGAGCAGAGAAATATTTGGCAGTTTTGGCATGATTGCTGGCACGTGGCTTACCTTGGCGGGCTTACTTCTCGTATTCTTTGGCTGGCGGAAGATTTACAGAGCAGAGGCACTGGTTACAGATGGAATTTATCAATACATCAGGCATCCGCAATATGCCGGACTTTTTCTTATCATATTTGGTTGGTTGATTCACTGGCCCACACTGCTGACTTTGATTATCTTCCCGATTCTAATTGGAATCTATTATTGGCTTGCTATCAAAGAGGAGCACGAACTTGAAAAGGTTTTTGTCATTGAATACGAAAAATACAAAGCACGAACTCCACGTTTCGTCCCACGTCTTCTCACGAAGAACCGGTATAAAGCAGCCTCCTAAGATCTGTAAACTGTGATGAGCTATATAAACCCACCTCGACCACACCGGAAGTGAAGATTACATCCCTTAATTCACACTATCGCCCCTGAAACTTCAGCCCAAGATGTTGAAAAGAAAAAAGCGGAGCTAAAAACTCCGCATTTTCTCAGTTTAAACCAAGATATTGTAGCTTCGTCTCAAGATGAAAAGTTTAGATTAAAGTATGTAATCTGAACTTCCGGATCGCTTGGCTTGTCTCACATTTCGCCCTGATGAAGCATTTAGGGCTATCGCCCGGCTCAATTGTCTAATGATGCATTATTCTACGCCCCGTGACATCTTGACTGGCTCCTTGAGGCCTCGAATGGTAAAATAAACATCACTGCCCCGTACGAATATACTCACCCCATAACCACCCGGTGCCGATATTTCCTGGCCGTTGATAGTCCACTTTTTCCATTGTTTTACCCTTTTTTTCCCGCTTTGCCAGGTGCGATAAAAATAAAGGGCGTATTTGCCATCGTATTCTATCAATCGATACTTAATATAATTCTTGTCCATGCCTTTGGTGGTTGTTCTGGTATAATGACCTTCCCAAGTTCCCATCAATAAGGGGTCTGGCTTTTGGCTTACCTCACAAAAAACATCAGGTTGTTCTAAATCCGAGAATGATTTGCCTCCCTTGATCCCACAGCCAACGAAAGTAAGGAGGAATATCAAGAAAATAATGAGTTTTTTCATGGCAGTCTCCTCGATCATGGCAAAGGTTAGATGACATCCCTTAATCTACACCTCCACATAAGAAAACCCAACCCAAGACTTGGGGTTGGGTTTTCCTTTTTAAGGTCCCTATTATCCTTCCATTCCTGGAAAGATGTCATAGATGTAATCGTGGGTATCCAGCGCCGACTTGTTCATCGTGCCTGCTTGAACGCGCTCAGCGACTTCCTCGCGGGAGAGGGTGAAGATCGCTTCGAGAAGCTGCTCGCGCTCCTGCTCGTTCGCCGGCGCCAGGACGAAGAGCACCCGGGCGCTGTGCTGGATGTAACGCGGTGAAAGTAGCTGGCGCTTCAGGATCTCCATGATAACGGGCGCCTTGGCGCGGTCAAAGCGGCCTGGATTGCCAAGGCGGTCCAGCTCGGCAAAGAGCTCATATGTCCATTCGTTGTGGTAATCCCACAGCCTCTGGAACAGCTCCTTGGTGAAGGGGGTTCCGGCCTTGACCTCAAAGGCGTCCTCAGCCGGATTGAGCCCATCCTCGGTGAGTGCGGGCCTTTTGAGGTAGCCGTCTTTAGTGATGACGGCTTGATGATGGAGCAAGGTCCACAGCCACGACACATCGATGCGGTAGGTGGCCAGATCATTCATGAAACGCAGACAAAGCTCGTAGTCGTCGATGGCGGCAGCAAAGTTACCGTTGAGAATCTGGAAGCCGTAGTTGGCCGCCATGTAGAAGGCGTGCTGGATGTGCTCAATGGTGATCTCACCCTGCGGCACGCCGTAGATACCGTCCCAGAGTTCTTGGGTGAAGAGTTTCTCCGGCTCGCTGAACATGTCCTCGGTGACCACCCAAGGTGTGATCTTACCCTGCGGGTTCAACAAATCACGGGATTGCAGCAGCTGCCGCTCTTCGTCCACGAGACCACTGGCGACCGTCGGCACTGGTTTGCCTTTGACGTCCACCTCCTCTGGTGGCGCATCGAGGATCGCCTGGAGCTCCGTCACCGGAGCCTGCAGCGGTTCATTGCCCGCGGCGACGTAGGTTGGGTCCGGGCTGGCAACCCAGCTCTGCCGATAGGTATCGTAGAGTCGTCCTTTTACCCCTCCGGCAAAAATGTCTTCCAAGGTGGGCTGTTCACCTGCGGGCAGCGGTTCCTCGGGTATGAAGATGAGACCCAGCAGACGCTCTCGTAGCTTGTCAATGACCATTGCCCGCAGGGCCAGCGGGTTATACTGCGAGCGGCCATAGGGATCGGTGGGTTGGTAGATCATCACCGCCGCCATCCCGCCAATGGGTCCCCCCTGGCTGAGCTCACCATTCTTCATGCCGGCCATGAGCATCATCAACGCGTTATACCGTTGATAGGCAATCATATTCGGGGAGGCCATGCCGATGGACTGCGGATCCGGAAATACGCCTTGCGGGTCGTCCTTCCACATCTCAATAATGCTGGCGAGATAGTCCCAGCGGCCGACGTTGGTCCCAAGGAGCCTGCGTCGCCAGACCCAGGCGTTCACCGGCAAGAAGCGGCCCGCATTCCCCTCCTCGTAAAGGACTTTGATCTTGATGGTGCCTGGCTGGACGCCGAGCAAACCTTCCACCCGCGCCAGGAGCTTCTCCACAATGAGAGCTTCCTGGGGGGTCTGAATCTTCGGGATATAGTAGTATAGGCCGGTGCCGATTTGTGTGAGGGAGGCATAGTTGTTGAGCGCCCAGAGGAGGGTAATGGGAATCATACCATGCACCGGTTTACCTTCGACCGTAACGTGGTCATACTGTACGTGAAGGCTTGGAGGCCGAGCGAACCGGGTTGGCCATTGCGCCGGGGGCTCTTTGATCCTGTACTCCCTCGTTCGGCTTTTTGTCACCACCTTATAGGCGTGGTCGGCCCAGGCGCCTTCGAAGATCTGCTTGGCGTTTTCCACGGCCGCGAAAATTCCTAACGGCTGATCCCCGGGCGCGCCGTCTGGCCGGAAATGGGGCGGCGCTGCGTCTTCAAAGTCCGGCATATTCATGGGAGCCGGGCTGTTCAATGCCTTGAAGGCCATGTCCAGCGGATGCCACGGCCCGGTGAGCTCCAGGCCGGGGTTCTTCAGCGGGTGGGCGTCTTTGGGGATGTCCACTTCGTCGTTGAGCCTCCAGCGGTACTCGCTGTCCCGACCGAGAAAATTATCAATCAATCCCTGGACGATCTGGCGATATGTCCAGAACTGCCCAGTTACGGGGTCCTCAAAGGTGTCGTCCCACTTCGGCCAACCATATTTTTCTCGGACCGGCGCTGGAGAAGACAGGAGCTCCCGGCGGGCGGTGAGGGCCGCAGCGATCTCGGGATGCAGCTCTCGGGCGAGTGCTGCAATTTCCTGTTCCACATCGACTTTTCTACCGTTTATCGTCTTGGTCCCGAAGAGCCCTGGGAAATCTTGAAGAATGTCCTCGCGGATTGTGGCCTTGGAGGTACGAACTCCTGCCGATTCCGAATGCTCTGTGTCTGTGCTCATGGCTGTCTCCTTGTCTATCTAATGATAAATATGATGAGAACCGACTTTCGGGTGTTTGTCAAGAGCACCATAACCAGGGGTTTCCCGAAAAAAGTGGCTTTGCCGCAGTGTGCAACTCAGCAGTGACTAATCAGGTGCGACAGATGTATAATGACAACTTCCAGGCCAGATATCCTGCGCAGGAGGTTAATGTGGCACGTTTCGAGGGAAAAGTAGTATTAGTGACGGGGGGAGGTTCTGGTATTGGTAGGGCCATCGCTTTGGCCTCCGCCCAAGATGGAGCACGGGTGGTAGTTGCAGATGTGGATATCACCAGCGGTGAAGAGACCGCACGCGCGGTCACAGAGGATGGTGGTGAAGCAATATTTTTGCAGGCTGATGTCGCCAATGGGGAGCAAGTAAAAAATATGATCGACAAGGCTGTCACCACGTATGGCCGATTGGATTGTGCCTGCAACAATGCCGGGATCGCGGGAGTGCAGGCGCGGACCGCGGAGTGCACAGAAGATAACTGGGATCGCACCTTGTCTATCAATCTGAAGTCCGTATGGTTATGCATGAAGTACGAGATTCCTCAGATGCTCAAGCAAGGATCCGGAGCCATAGTAAACACAGCTTCGGCGGCAGGGCTGATCGGCCTTCCTGGTTGGCCTGCTTACGTGGCCAGCAAACATGGTGTAATTGGTTTGACGAAATCAGCGGCCTTGGAATACGCCAAAGCAAATATCCGCATAAATGCGGTGTGCCCCAGCATCATCAAAACGGAGATGGCAGAATGTTTTACCGGCGGGGACCACAGGGTGGAGGACTACATCCTGGCGCAGCAGCCTCTGAGTCGAATGGGGACACCTGAAGAGGTGGCTGCAGCGGTGCTGTGGCTTTGCTCTGATGCGGCTTCGTTTGTCACCGGACACGCCTTGGCTGTGGATGGAGGCTTGCTTGCCCGCTAATGGGAGTTTAAGTCGCGGCTAACCTTCGACCCATTCGACAAGCTCAGGGCAGGCAGGCTGAGGTCGGGGAAAGCCGCTCCCACAGTTCCAGATTTTAGATTGCAGATTGTAGATTTCAGATTGGGGCATGGGGCTTGACTATTTCGGATTTCGGATTTTAAAAGGGGAAATCTACCACGTAAATTCGCCTTAGCATTTCGCAATTCAAAATTACCTCCCTATGCCCTTTGCTCTATGCCTAACCCTCCTACTCCCCGGCGCTTCAGTCTGCGCACGGCAGAATACTATACACGCTAGATAGGTATTGACCTTGCGACCCTACGACGCTAAGATCACGAGACACAAAGACCGTCATAGAACCGAATTTTAAGATGGCCTCTTATGGTAATAAATAGTGGCCCTACCCCAGATGCGGCACAAGGTCAACAGTCGCTTAGGTCAGTCGTACCCTCTCTTTGCTGCTAAGAGGACTATAAGATTACACAATGAAAGAACACCAATCACCTGCTGAGTTGCGTGCACTGATTAGGTCAGGACAATGGACATCACCCACCACAGGCCTTGCTCAGGGGTATGTTCAAGCCAACCTGGTCATGCTCCACCGTGAAGAGGCCTTTGATTTCTTGCTATTCTGCATCCGCAATCCGAAACCCTGTCCTATCTTGGATGTTTTGGATCCCGGGCAGGTGGAACCGGGTATTGCCGCCGGAGCGGACCTGCGGTTGGACTTACCTCGATATAACCTTTTCGAACAAGGGACACTCAAAGCTGAAGTGGAAAATGTGGTGGATATCTTTGATGAGGAGATAGTCAGCTTTCTCCTGGGCTGCAGTTTCTCCTTTGAGAACGGACTGTTGGCAGCCGGGATCCCGGTCAGGAATCTGGAGGAGGGGAAAAACGTATCCATGTACATCACCAACCGACCCTGTGTACCTGCGGGCCCTTTTTCCGCACCGCTGGTAGTTACCATGAGACCCATGAAGCCCGAGGAGGCTGTTCGGGCTGCGCAGGTGACCACCAGGTTTCATCTAACGCACGGCGCCCCGGTTCATCTGGGTTCTCCCGAAGACATTGGTATCGAAGATCTGGCTCGGCCGGACTTTGGCGATCCGGTGACCATCCTCGCCGATGAGATCCCAGTGTTCTGGGCTTGTGGGGTTACGGCAATGCTGGCCGCCACCTCGACTCCACTCCCACTGGTGATTACCCACTCGCCGGGCCATATGTTTGTTTCAGACCTGAGGGACGAAAACCTCACTTTGTTCTGATGGGCTGTAATGACTAAACTCTGGACCGAAAAGGAGGAAAAAAATGAAAGTGCTGATAAGAGTTGGTCTCATTACCCTAACTGTATTGCTGGTTGCGGCTTTTCTTGTTCTACCCGAAGCGTTGGCTGAGAGGGAAGTGAAAATCGGAGTGATCTATCCGCTGACCGGCGGCGCCGCGGCTGCCGGCCGCGAGCTTCGCGCTGGGGCGGAGTTGGCCGCGGAGATTGCCAACAGCGCTATGGCCGATCTATCCATGACCATGGCCAAGAACCAGGGCATCAAGAGTTTGGGTGGGGCGAAAATTACTCTCATTTTCAAGGATCATGAAGGGAATCCCACCTTAGGTGCGGATCTGGCCAAGAAACTTATTTTGGATGACAAGGTGGATGGAATTTTAGGCTGTTACTTCAGTTCGGTGACCAAGACCGTGAGCGCAGTTGCTGAGCAGTATGGCGTTCCCATGATTAATGGCTCCTCCACCTCCCCGGCCTTGACGCAGCGCGGGTTCAAATGGTTCTGGCGTACAACACCGCATGACAAATGGTTCACCAAGGACCTGTTTGAGTTGCTGAAGGGACTTACCGAAGGCAAGGTGAGGGGCGTACAGGCAGTTCCCAAAAAGGAGATCATGAACCTGGCCTCCGCTTGTGAAAAGACGGAGTGGGGATCTCACGTCTCCGGCCTCATTGGGGACTTTGCCAAGGAATACGATTTTAACCTGCGAAAATCCCTGCTCTATGCGGCCAAGTCTGCTGATCTCTCCAGTGAGGTGCGATCTTTGAAAGCGGCTCGACCTGATGTGATGCTTTTCGCTTCCTACGCTTCGGACGCCATACTCATGGTCAAAACCATGAAGGCTCAGAAAGTCAAGACCAAGATCATTTGGGGCCAGGATGCCGGCTTTGAGAAACCGGAATTCCGCAGCACCCTGGGGAATGACATTGTTGGTATCCTGACGCGAACAGTATTTTTGCCCAAGGTGGTCGAGATCAAAAAGCTCTCCGGACAGGTTAACGCGCTTTACAAGAAAAAGACGGGCAACGACCTGGGTGGCGCTTCTGCCAGAGCTTTCACCGGGTTGCAAACCTGGGTCCATGTCCTTGAAAAAGCGGGATCCACCAAACCGGCTGACATTCAACGAGCCGCCAATGGTATCTTTATACCGGGCAAGGAATTGGTGGTGCCCTGGGCTGGAATTAAGTTCGTCACCGCTGGAGATGAAGTCGGCCAGAATGTCATGGGATCCGGGCTCATCGGTCAGTACCAGAAACAAGCGGACGGCAGTGTCGGACTGGAGATCATCTACCCCTTTGACGTATCCTCAGCCGACATGATTTTTCCCATGCCTCAATACTAGACACTTTTTACACGAATGCCCGTCTCCCATCCTTTTCTCCTCCCGGAAAAGGATGGGGTAGGATGGGTTTTTTGATATCAAGGCTAAACCTGGTGAGAGCATTATGGATATCCTGGTAAGCTCGCTGGTTGCCGGAATACTCATCGGCATGATTCTGGCCCTGATGGCTTTGGGGTTGACCATCATCTTCGGGGTGATGGATATTGTCAATTTCGCCCATGGTGAGTTTCTCATGATCGGCATGTATACAGGGCTTTTGACGGCACAGAGCACCGGGATGGATCCACTTCTGACCCTGCCGGTTGCGGCGGTAGTGGGATTCTTGTTGGGTATTGTCTGCTATTTTGGGTTCGTCAAGTTTCTTTTAAGAGGTCCCATGGTGGCGCAACTGCTTGGAACGTTCGGTCTCATGCTCTTTCTGCGAAATCTGGCCCTGCTTGTTTTTGGTTCCGAGGACAAGGGCTTGCACCACGGTATCCTGGTGGGCAAAAGCTTTGAAATGGGCGCGGGGGTTATTGTCCCTGCCACCAAACTGGCGGCTGCTGGCCTCTCGGTGGTGGCCTTCTGGGCTGTCTGGATGCTGATGAATCGCACTAAGATCGGCAAGGCTCTGACGGCCACGGCCCTGAACGCGCAAGGGGCCCGCTACATGGGAATCCCCACAGAAAGGATGAACGCCCTGGCCTGGGGTGTTGGTGGCGGCTCAGTAACAGTGGCCGGGGCCCTGTTGGTAAACTTTTGGTCAGTCAATCCTTTTGTGGGGATTCTGTTTACCATGATTGCTTTTGCCATTGTGGCGCTGGGGGGGTTTGGCAGCGTGCCCGGGGCCTTCTTCGCTGGGATTGTAGTGGGAATTATAACCGAAATCCCGGGCATCTGGGACTTCTTTACGTACACCTTTAACCTGGACTGGATGGCGAATGTCCCCATGACATCCTTAAAGTACATGTGGGTATACTTGGCCTACTTCGCGATCATGGTGGTTCGACCCAGGGGACTTTTTGGATGGAAGCACTAAGAAACGTGTTCGATTTTTCAGACTTTCCCCGCATCGACTTGGTCGTTGTCGGAATGGTCGCTTTATTCCTTGTGGTTTTTCCCCTGCTTCCTCACTCCTCCTTTGCCATGGCTACCATGATCCAGTTTCTCATGTTCTCTCTCTACGGCATGGGTTGGAACACCATCGGCGGTTACGGCGGGCAGGTGGATCTTGGCAAAGCTCAGTATTTGGGTATAGGTGCCTTCACCACAGCGGTAATGCTCATTCGTTGGGACGTGCCGTTCTGGGTTTCCATGCCAATCGGTGTCGCTTTTGCCGTGACCTGGTCCTTCATCATCGGTTATCCTCTGTTCCGGTTGACTGGCCACTATTTTGCCATCGCCACCATCGCCACCTCACTGGTGCTCAAAGATATATTCGAGGTATGGGATTTTGTCGGGGCCGCCCGCGGCCTGGAGATTTCTCCTATTAAATACAGCCCTCCCGATTTTCTCCGCCTGATTTTCAAGGAGGATATCTACTACTATTACATCATTCTTGGGTTCTTTTTCCTCGGAATTCTCTATGTCAACTGGTTTCGGAAATCCCGCTTGGGGTTCCAGCTACGGTCCATCAAGGATAACGAGGATGTGGCGCTGTCCCTGGGGATCAACGTTCACTGGGCCAAGATCAAGACCTATGCCATCGCCACCGCTTTCGTCAGTCTGGTGGGGTCCTTCCATGCTTGTTACATAAAAAACATCGAACCTGAAGACACCATGAGCCTGGACCTTTCAATCCTCATCGCTCTCATGGCCATGCTGGGTGGGGCCGGGTCCCTCTGGGGGCCCATTATCGGCGCGGGAGTTCTTATCCCGCTGAAAAGCTATCTCAAAGAATGGCTGGGTGCGAAGGCAGGGTTGGTTGGTATAGATCTCATCATTTATGCTGTGATCATCATGCTCATCTCGGCGGTTGAGCCCCGCGGTATATGGGGTATTATTGAGAAGATAAGGCGGAGGAAGCGGGCATAATGGCTTTGCTGGAAGTTCATAACGTCACCAAAGACTTCGGAGGTTTGCGGGCCAACGACAACATTTCCTTCTCCCTGGACCAGGGCGAATTGCTGGGACTGATAGGTCCAAACGGAGCCGGCAAAACTACCTTTTTTAATTGCGTTTCCGGGCTACATCCAGTTACCTCAGGGAGGATCATCTTTGCCGGTGAAGATATCACCCGCCTGAAACCGCATGAGACAGCAAGACGGGGACTGGCAAGGACCTTTCAGGGCTATGTGGCCTCGGGGGACTTAAGCGTAGAAGAAAATGTCATGGTGGGCTGCTTTATGCAGACCCGTTCGCCCGCCCGGGCCAGGGCTCGTGCCAAGGAGATCTTAACGGATCTAAAGCTGAACGATTTGTCGGATTACCTTGTGAGCGAATTACCTGCCTCAGCCCAGAAGCGAGTGACCATGGCGACGGCCCTGGGTTCAGATCCCAAACTGCTGCTGCTGGATGAGGTTGCCGCTGGTTTGAACCCCAGCGAAATAGAAGAGATCATGGCCATCATCAAACATGTACACGATGATCTGGGGGTAACGGTGATGTTGATCGAGCACGTCATGGAGCTGGTGATGAAAGTTAGCGATCGGGTGATCGTGCTTGATTACGGCCAGAAAATCGCTGAAGGGGAGCCCGCAACCGTTGCCAAAGATCCCATGGTCATCAAGGCTTACCTGGGAGAACGGTACGTCCGGGAGCATGCAGAGGAGTTAACGTAGAGATCCAGGCTCAGGGGACATGGCTCTTCATGAAGGAGCACGAAGCAAATCCTGAGCAATAGATGTGGGATGTGCGATATGTGATGTGAGATGCAACATCTCTTTCGGGATTAAGTCTCCCAGATTTAAAATCTCACATCTCTAATCCAGAAAACCATAACCCCCAACTCTAGACCTGACCAATGAGTGAGCAAATACTTCAGGTTGAGAACATTCATGTACGCTATTCTGGCTTGCCTGTCCTGCACGGCCTTACCTTGACCCTGAACGCAGGGGAAACGGTCTGTGTTGTGGGCTCCAATGGTGCGGGGAAATCAACTCTGCTGAGGGCCATTATGGGGGCACAGCGCGTCTTTGACGGCCGGATTTTGTTCGGAGGGCGTGAAATTCATAAGCTCCGGACAGAGGAAATCGTGGAGCTGGGGATTATCTACGTACCCGAAGAAAAGATGTTATTCCAGCCACTTTCTGTCGAAGAGAATCTCTTGCTCGGTGCTTATACTCTTAAAGATGCGGCCCAGATTGAGGCCAACCTTGGATTCGTGTACAAGCTTTTTCAGCGGCTAAATGAGCGGCGGAACCAACCGGCCTCAACTCTCTCCGGAGGTGAGCAACAAATGGTGGCCATCGGACGCGGCTTAATGTCCAGCCCTCAGGTGCTCATGCTCGACGAGCCATCACTGGGGTTGGCGCCTGTCCTGGTGGATGAAGTTTTGGATACTGTCAGACGGCTCAAAGAAGAGGGGATTACCATACTTCTGGTAGAGCAAAATGTACGCGAGGCCTTGGATTTGGCTGACCGGGGGTACATCCTCCAAACAGGGCGGGTTATTGCCGAAGGTTCAGGGGACGAGCTGCTCGACAGTGATGTAATCCGCTCAGCCTTTTTGGGGATTTGAAATGACCATTATTGGTGTTGATACTGGGGGGACCTTTACCGATTTTGTCTTCAAAGAAGGGGAGCACTGGGGAATCTACAAACTGCTTTCGACCCCTGCCAATCCTGCAGCTGCGGTACTGGCAGGACTGAATCACATTGCTCAGGGGAAACGAAAGCAAATCATCCACGGGTCCACCGTAGCCACCAATGCAATTCTAGAAAGAAAGGGAGCAAGAACAGCCCTGATTACAAATAAGGGCTTTGAAGACGTCATTGAGATAGGAAGACAGAATCGAAGTCGACTGTACGATTTGGCCTACCGCAAAGAGCCCCACATTGTGCCGCCCGAATTGAGATTTGGTATCAAGGGAAGAATTCTCCACAACGGCGAGGAACATGAACCGCTGGATGTGGAAGAAGCTCAGCGGGTGGTTGAGTTACTCCAAGAGTCCCAGGTAGAGTCTGTGGCGGTCTGTTTCATTTTCTCTTTTGTTAACCCTTCCCATGAACAAAAGATGAAAGAATTGTTGGCAGGAACTGGTGTTGCGGCTTCCCTCTCACATGAAATTCTAGGTGAATTTCGGGAATTTGAAAGGACTTCTACGACTGTGCTCAATGGTTATGTGTCCCCGAAAATGCAAAAGTATATTGAATACTTAGTGGAAGAATTGGATCAAAGGGATAGTTTGAGCATAATGCAGTCCAACGGTGGAAGCATCTCGGCTGAAACCGCCAGGAAGGAATCGGTGCGGACCATCTTATCAGGTCCTGCAGGCGGGGCCGTTGGTGCCTTTGAGATCGGGAAAATTGCCGGACACACCCAACTCATCACCTTTGACATGGGCGGCACCTCCACAGACGTTAGCCTAACAGATGAAGCGCTATCACTCACCGTTGAATCAAAGATTTCCGGCTACCCTATCAAGGTTCCCATGATCGATATTCACACGGTAGGGGCTGGTGGCGGTTCGATTGCCTCTGTGGATGTCGGGGGCTCCCTCAAGGTAGGACCTGAGAGCGCCGGAGCAGATCCAGGTCCTATTTGCTATGGCAAGGGGGATCAAATTACGGTAACGGACGCCAACCTCTATCTTGGTAGGTTGATTCCTGAACATTTTCTGGGCGGCAGCATGAAGCTGCAGGGCGAAAAGCTCGAAAACTTTTTCCAGAAAATGGCAAAAGAGACGGGTCTTAGCACTGTAGAACTTGCCGAGGGCATCCTCTCCGTGGCGAATGCAGCCATGGAAAAAGCCATTCGAGTGATCTCGGTGGAAAGGGGCTATGACCCGCGGGAATTCGTGCTGTTTTCTTTCGGTGGAATGGGGGCCATGCACGCGCCATTTCTTGCCAGGCTTCTGAATATCCCAAAAATTCTTATTCCCCAGCATCCAGGCATTCTGTCTGCCATGGGCATGCTCATGGCGGATGTCATAAAAGACTATTCCGTTACGGTAATGAGAAACCAGCACAACGCCACAGCAGCAGAACTGTCCGAACTTTTTTCGGATCTCGAGAAAAAGGGGGTCGAAGATCTCTTTCACGAAGGGATTTCTGAAGAGAACGTTCGCTTGGAAAGATACCTGGATATGCGCTATGAGGGGCAGTCGCATGAAATCATCGTTCCATTTGCTGTGCAGTACGTGGAAGATTTCCACGTCCTCCATGAAAAGACCTATGGCTACCGCAACCAAGACAAAACCGTTGAAATTGTAAACCTCAGGCTGCGAGCATTGGGCATTCCCGATAAACCCAGATTTAAAAAAGCGGAAAAAATACAGGAACAGCCTCCCGAAGAGGCCTTCATTGGCGAATACGACGTGGTGTTCGACCAAAAAGCCACCAAGACTCAGGCGATCCTGAGGGACAGACTTTTGAGCGGCAATTCAATACGTGGTCCAGCAATCTTGATTGAGTATTCTTCCACCATTGTCATCCCGCCCTTCGCAGAGGCCTCAGTGGACGCATATGGAAATGTGATACTGGACATTATGAGGTAGAATCCATTCTAAGCACTAGGTGTAGGGGTTTCAGGCTTGGGATATCATTCAGGTACCAGGTGTCAGGAGTTTAAAACACGAGATCTGAAACCTTAGCAGTTGTGATTTTTTGTTTGGATTTTTTTGTCGTTTCAATACTCCAACACTCCAGTACTCCATCACTCCATTGATACTAGTTCTGGATATGGAGTTGGATGCCGATTACCACAAAAGCCAGCGACTTTGCTTAGCGCGCCGGAGTCAATTGTGAAAGTCAATCCGATACTGTTGGAAGTCTTCAAAAACAGATTCTCTTCAATCGCTGAAGAAATGGGTGTCACCCTCAACAGGACAGGTTTCTCGCCCAATATCAAAGAAAGAAGAGACTTCTCCTGCGCAGTTTTTGATCAGCAGGGAGACACGATCGAGCAAGCAGCTCACATCCCGGTTCATCTGGGTTCAATGCCCATGTCGGTTAGATCCGCCATCGAAAGTGTGTCGTGGGAAGAGGATGACATGGTTATTTTGAATGATCCCTTCAAGGGTGGCACCCACCTCCCGGACATTACCGTGGTGGCACCGGTATTCGCCGGCAAGAAAAATCCCTCATTTTACGTTGCCAATAGGGCTCATCACGCGGATGTCGGCGGCATGAGTTCCGGATCAATGCCCCTGTCCACCTCTATTTTTCAGGAGGGAATCATCATTCCCCCTCTTAAAATCGTTGAAAAGGGTTCCATTAACCGGGAACTCATGAGCTTTTTCTTGAACAATGTAAGAACTCCTGTGGAGAGGGAAGGGGACTTTGCCGCCCAGTTCATGGGCAATACCACAGGGGTGCGCAGAACCCAGGAATTGATTCGGAAGTATACGCTGGAAACCGTGGAATTTTATGCTAGAAGCCTTATGGACTACGCTGAACGCGTCACCCGGCACGCCATTAAAGAAATCCCCGACGGCGTCTATGAGTTTGAAGATTATATGGATAATGACGGCTTCACCGAAGATAGGGTGCGAATCCATGTTTCGGTCAGTATCGACGGAGATCAAGCTCTTCTTGATTTCAGCAAATCCAGTCCCCAGGTGGGGGGAAGTATTAATGCGGTATATGCCATCACCCTTTCTGCAGTGCTCTATGTTTTTCGAGCTCTGGTTGTAAGAGATATCCCCACCAATGCCGGCGTACTGAGGCCCATTACCGTGCTGACTCAAGAGGGCTCTATAGTTGATGCCCTGTTTCCGGCGGCTGTGGCTGGTGGGAATGTTGAGACATCTCAACGGATCGTGGACGTGGTGCTGGGTGCTCTTTCCCGGGCCCTGCCAGAGAAAATTCCGGCGGCCAGTCAGGGCACCATGAACAATATAACTATTGGCGGGATTGATCCCAGAAACGGCAGACCTTTCGCTTACTATGAAACCATAGGAGGGGGCATGGGGGCTACGGCGAGGGGTGATGGGGAGAGCGGTGTTCACTCCCACATGACCAATACATTAAACACTCCCGTAGAAGCTCTGGAATACAGCTATCCATTTCTGGTCACCGAGTATTCCATTCGTCGCTCCACTGGGGGAGAGGGTTTACACCAGGGAGGAGATGGTATAGTCAGGGAAATTCAGCTTCAATCTGAGGCGGAGATTACCATTTTATCGGAGCGCAGAAAACTCCCACCCTACGGTCTTGACGGCGGCGGCCCGGGAGCGGTGGGCAAGAACGTCATTATCCGGAGTGGGAAAAGAATGGAAAAACCGGGGAAATTTTCGGCCTCCCTGCAAAAAAACGACATCGTAAGAATCGAAACTCCCGGGGGCGGGGGGTATGGTAAGAAAGGAGTCAGAATCCAGTAGGCATAGAGCATAGGGAAATACAGCCCTTCGGCAAGCTCAGGACAGGCTGGCAGCTGACAGGGGGCAGCAAGCAGCGTCGGAAACTAGGCACTATGAACGAAGCACTGGGCACTTTAATGATTTGGGATTGCGGAATGGGGATATTCTATTGCAGAATGACGGTTGTAGATTGCGGTCCTCTAAAATCTGCAATCCGAAACTGGGAACCCGCCCGAAGGGTGGGAGTCCGAAAAACAAATCAGAAATCCGAAATGTGAAACACGGGTCTTGGACATAATGGAGCACCTCAACCCCATCTATCTGGCGCCAACCGAAATCATTGACAGCAATCATCCCAGGATCCAGGATTATGCCAACCATATAGTTGGCGGCTGTAGTGATCCGGTGGAGCGGGCGGTGCTGCTCTACTTGGCAGTGCGTGATGGGATTCGTTACGATCCCTATACCCCATTCCACCTGCCGGAGCATTATCGAGCCAGTGCTGTTCTCGAGCGAGGCCGAAGCTTCTGTGTTCCCAAAGTTTCTCTGCTTTGCGCCTTGGGCAGAGCCTGTGACATACCCTCACGAGTTGGTTTCGCCACGGTGAAGAACCATCTAGCCACCAGGCAACTCATCGAGTTTCTTGGAAGTAATGTTTTCGTTTACCACGGTTTCGTAGAATTCCACTTGGAAGAGAAATGGGTGAAGGCGACCCCTGCCTTCAACCGGGAACTCTGTGAGAGGCACAAGGTGGAGCCGTTGGAATTCAATGGGCGGGAGGACTCCCTTTTTCACTCGTTCAACCGGGAAAACAAGCAGTACATGGAGTATGTGGAATACCAGGGCACCTACGCTGATGTCCCAGTGGACGCTATCGTAGCGGCTTGGAAAGAAGCATACGGTAAAGAGCGGGTGGAGGAGTGGATTGAGATGTTTGCCCAAAAGGAAGATACTCAATTGGCTGATTTTGACAAAGAAGACATCTGGGACGGGTGAACAGCACATCCCAATCAATGGGGGTACGGTACTCTGTCATTTTAAGCATGGCAAGGGGGGGAAGGACTGCGGACACTCAAAAGGTGGGAGGAGCAGTAAAAATGGTTGACCACTTCGTGAATTTTCACCCAGTGTTGCAGGCTTTTCTTGCTACCTGCTTTACTTGGTTTTTAACAGCTCTTGGGGCAGCAGGGGTTTTCTTCACTCGAACAGTGAATAAGAAAATACTTGATCCCCTGCTCGGTTTTGCTGGTGGAGTGATGATTGCGGCCAGTTATTGGTCTTTGCTCGCCCCAGCCCTTGAGATGGCTGAACAGCAAGGTCAGATTTCCTGGATACCGGCTGCAGTGGGTTTTCTGTTGGGAGGAGTATGTCTGCGGCTTGTTGATAAACTTTTGCCACACCTCCACCTCTATGCTCCCATCGAGGAAGCTGAGGGAATCTCAACCACCTGGCGGCGGACTACTTTGCTCGTTCTGGCTATCACCTTGCACAATATCCCGGAAGGTCTGGCCGTCGGCGTTGCCTTCGGGGCTGTAGCCCACGGTCTACCCACGGCCACTCTTCCTGCGGCCATTGCTCTGGCTGTGGGCATTGGTTTGCAGAACTTTCCAGAGGGGATGGCAGTTGCCATGCCATTGCGGCGGGAAGGGGTATCCAGGCTCAAGAGTTTCTGGTATGGGCAACTCTCCGGTATTGTGGAGCCCTTTGCAGGGGTAATCGGGGCCGCGGCGGTTCTCGTTTCACGACCAATCCTACCGTACGCCTTGGCCTTTGCCGCCGGCGCAATGATTTTTGTAGTGGTGGAAGAAGTGATACCCGAATCCCAGCGCAGCGGCAATGCGGATTCGGCAACCATGGGGCTCATGGTTGGCTTTACGGTGATGATGATACTTGATGTGGCCCTGGGCTAAGGTAGGGAGATTGTAGATTTTAGATTTGAGATTGCAGATTGGGCATTTGGGCGTTCTAAAATCTGCAAGCCGAAATCTAGAATGAGAACAGGGATCGGCCCGAGAGAGAAAGCTTGATGAAAACAGGAGACGTCCCAGATGAAATGATCGCCGCTGTATGGCGTGGTGGTTCCGAGGTCGAGATCGAAACCGTGTCTGTACCGGAAATCGGCGAGGGGGAAGTGCTTCTTCGGGTTGAAGCGTGCGGGCTCTGCCCCACTGACATCAAGAAGATTGACCTGGGTCTGGTGGAACCGCCCGTAATCCTTGGCCATGAGATGGCGGGCGTGGTGGTGGCAGCAGGGAAAAATGCTGAGGAGTTTCTCAGCAAGCGAGTGGCCGTTTATCATCATATACCGTGTCTGAAATGTAGACTGTGTGAACTAGGCCGTTACAGTCAGTGTGCCGGTTATAAGAAGACCGGTACCACAGCTGGGTTTGCCCCTGCCGGCGGAGGTTGGGCTGAATATGTAAAGGTTTCTCCCTGGATTGTAGGTGGTGGCGGGGTGGTGGAGATGCCGGAGAGCTTGCCAGTCAAAGTCGCCGTTCTTATGGAACCTCTCAATACCTGTCTCAAGTGTACAAATGCTCTTCCTGATTCAAAAGGCACCGCGGTGATATTAGGGCAGGGCCCCGTTGGACTCATGCTAACTACGCTGATGTGCAGAGATGGTTGGGAGGTTTTTACAGTTGAGCCGCTGCCTGAGCGACAGGAAAGATCTCTCCGGTATGGTGCAAAGGCGGTCTTTCATCCCGGCAATGATCTGAATGCGAACCTAAAGGAGATTACTCTACCCCTAGGCCCTGATGCTGTCATCGCTGCCACGGAATCCGAGGAAGCAATCAATGGTTCTCTCCGTGCATTGAGGCCCGGCGGGACGTTGATTCTCTTTGCCCATACCCGCATAGGGCAAGAACTCAGAATCGATGCTGGACAAATAGGAATGGCTGAAAAACAGGTCATAGGAAGCTATTCGTCTTCTATTGAGCTCAATGGACTAACCACGGAAACCCTTATTGATCAACGATATCCTTGGGGAGAGTTTGTGACCCATGTGTTTCAGCTCAATGAGATCAATCAGGCCCTCGCTTTGGCGAGACAGCCTGAAGGAGATTCACTGAAAGTTGCGGTAGCGCCAGATCCAGAGGCAGTTAACATCTGACTGGGTAGGGGAGTGCCAGGATTGAACCGCAGAGACCCGTAGAAGTGCTCAGCACTCCAATTCGAAATACGAAACTCGAAGCACGAAACAAATACAAAATCCGGATTCTCAAATGTTCAAAACGTAACTATTTGAAGAGACTTATCTTGTGTTTCAATTATTTGGATTTTGGTAATTCGAATTTGTTTCGGATTTCTCCTTCGGAGTCCCCACCCTGCGGGCGGGGCCCCAGTTTCGATATTCGAATTTCGGATGTACACTAGATATTTGCCTCCGTGGTGAAAAAAAATGATAATTGCTGTATAGGTATCATTGAGAGGATGGTAATGGGAGATCCAAAAACTATACCTGATACTATGATGGCCTGTGTGCTTCACGGCAAAGAAGACGTCAGGTTGGAGAAGATAGAGGTGCCAGAGCTGCAACCGGGGGACATTCTGGTTCGGGTAGAAGCGGCTTTGACCTGTGGTACGGATTTGAAAGTCTTTCTCCGGGGCTATCATGAGCGCATGATTCAGCCGCCATCTGTGTTCGGCCATGAATTTGCCGGCGAGGTAGTAGCCAGCGACAATGGACAGTTCTCCGCGGGCACGAGGATAGTAGCCGCTAACTCGGCACCCTGCTGGGATTGCTATTTCTGTGAATTAAACAAACCCAATCTCTGTAATGACCTGCTCTTTGCCAACGGGGCCTATGCGGAATATGCTCGTGTTCCCGCCAGGATTGTGGAGGAGAATTGTCTTACCATCCCAGCAGATCTTTCGGCCGCCAAGGCGGCGCTGGTGGAGCCACTGGCCTGTGCAGTCAAAGGTGTGGAGGATGTGGCCATACAGGAGGGAGAAAAGGTACTGGTGATCGGTGCCGGGCCTTTAGGCTTGATGCTCGCACGGCTCTCAGTGCTGGCCGGCGCAGAGGTCACAACGGTTGATGACCAATCAGATCGACTTGCCGTCGCTGCTGAACTGGGCGTTACCAATACTGTTGCAGAAAGGCTCTCACCGGAATTGCTCGAGCGGCTGCGGGATGAGTACACACCTCACAAGCTGGGTTTTGACTGCGTGATTGAGGCTGTGGGCAAACCAGAAACCTGGAATCAAGCGGTGGAGCTGGTGCGGCCGGGTGGCAGGGTGAACCTTTTCGGTGGCTGTCCACGTGGAACAGAGCTTCGTGTCGATACTACTCGCCTCCACTACGATGAGATTCGCATCTATGCCTCTTTCCATCACACCCCTGAGACGGTTCGCAAAGCTCTGGAATTCATTGCAACCTCTCAGGTGCCAGCGTTCACGCTGGTAAGAGAGGGAAGATCTCTTCAAGATTTGCCGGAGGTTCTCCAGGAGATGCGTGCAGGAGCGGCTCCGCCCAAGACAGCCGTCCTACCTGAACTTCCCGCAGGAATCCGTCTGTCAGCAGAGGAGTTGGAGGCTTTCAGAGGCTCTTAACATTAAGGTTAATACATCCTACCACTGGGAGCGCTTTTCTTCTCAGGCCTAATTCTTACCTTGAAAGCCCTATAAAACGGTTCACTGCTTTTTTGTTTCCCGTAGCGGTCGAGTTCGTATCTCTGGCCGCGGACCCTGATCTTCGCACTGCCAACGCTCATGGCTTCGAAGCAAATTAAACCCCTGTTTTTGTCAATGGAGTAGCTGACAACATCTTCATTTGGGCTTTGGCTCCAGACTTCTTCAATATGATAGCCACCATTGGTGGGCTTTCCGGACACAGATAAGGTGTCGCATTTCGCCTCACCCATTTTTATGACGAGTGTTCTCTCCGCGAGACCATCCACTGCACTCAGGGAGGTAAACAAAAGCACAACAAAAAAGAATAAAATTTTCGTGGTTCTGATATTCATAGTTTACCCCTTCTCCTTCAAGATTCCGAATAAGTAAGCATGGTTATAATCATTAACCGTGTCAGTTGCACGTTTTTAGAAGATATTTTTAGGAGGAAGGGAAAAATCCAGTTGCAGGAATGACAGCAGATTACAACTACACATCATTCCCGCGGAGGCGGGAATCCAGATTCCCCTTCGACTTCGCTCAGGGTGGTGAGCCTGTCGAACCACGGATATCCGCCTGAGGCGGATTCCGGAATGACGAATCGCGGCTGCCTGCCCGCCATCGCTCTCGCTCAGGCGAGGCGGGCGGGAAAGCCGCTCCCACAGGATGATGCAATTCATGAAATATCCTGTTTGAGTGGTAAGATTTGGGTAACAGTCAGTGGGGGTTTAGAAATGAATGATATGCTTTTCCAACTCGTCAGGATGGACGTATTGCTCTGGCAAGACTTTCCCTCGCACTGAGACACCTGCTTCGTGGACTGTTTCGGGGCTCTCTGACACCAGGGGATGCCACCACTCCAGTTCCTGCCCCAGAGCCAGCCGGCGGTAGGCACAGGTTCCAGGGAGCCACTCCAAATCAGCAGCCTTAGCGGGTGTCATTACCAGGCACGTTGAAACCAGTTTGATGCGTTCTTGATAAGAGGTACAACGGCAGGACCACATATCCAGAAGGCGACAAGCTACATTGGTGTAGTGGACCTCTCCGCTGTCCTTGTACTCCACTTTGTGTAAACAGCATCTGGCGCAGCCGTCACAGAGTGATTCCCATTCTTCCGGGGTCATCTCCGTGAGAGACTTGGTTTGCCAAAACGGCTCTGGCCGCGAATCCATAGTAGTTGCTTCTTGTCGGCTGAAGAGTTGGTTGTCTAGTGATTGCTAATCGGCGGCAAATTGGATCAATAGTCTCTAGATGATAGGCTATTTGTTTTTGCGGAGTCCAGGGTAAAGTGTCTTTGAGCAGTTTGGACAAATGCTATGGGTGAACTCTGCCTCAGAGCGTGCCCGAATGTAAGACTCAATTTGATTCCAATACCCTGTATCGTCTCTTATCTTCTTGCAGGAGGAGCATATGGGTAGCAACCCACTCAGCGTTTTTACCTTTGCCAGAGCGCTTTGAAGTTCGCTAACCAGTTTTTCTTTCTGTTTGATCAATTCTCGGAGACGAAGATGCGTGCGAACTCGGGCGCAAACTTCCTCTTGGCTAAAAGGTTTGCAGATATAATCCACTCCACCACACTGAAAGCCTTGCTTTATGTCTTCAGTGTCTTGGCTCACTGTAAGAAAAATTATCGGCATATCACTGGTGGCATCATTTTTCTTAAGTTGACGGCATGTCTCGAATCCGTCAATACCATTCATACGGACGTCCATTAAAATCAAATCGGGCAGAAAACCCTCAGCAATCTGGAGTGCTTCTTCCCCACATGATGCCATGGCCAGGGTAAACCCTTCCGACTCCAGAGTTAAGGCGAGCGCACTTATATTTTCGGGCATATCATCTACAATGAGAATCTTCATGTTCTCGGGACTCGCAGCATTTTCTTGCCACATGAGGTCGCCTCTTACTGTTCTGTACCAATTTTTCCAGACGTATTGGTAATGTTATCCTTGGGCTATGGGAGCTCTTTGCACTGCTATGAGAGTAATGTCGTCAGATGGCTTGGCCTCTCCTATATGGGCAAATAAATTGGATTCAAGACGCTCTAAGAGTACGGATGCAGAGGGCGAGGGCTGCTGTACCAATGAAAGCAATCGTTTTCTCGTAAAAAGTTCGCCACCAGGTGCATGGGCCTCAGTAACTCCGTCTGTATAGCCGACCAGGATGTCTCCCGGCTGGAGCTGAGCCTGCCCAGTCCTAAATTGTATGCATGGAATAACGCCCACCGCAGGTCCTGTAGGAGTTAAACTCTCCACTTTGCCAGTTGGGTCGACAATAAGAAGGGGTTCATGACCCCCATTGATGTACACCAGCGATCCAGTTTTAGGATTGAGCACACCAAGAAAGACGGTGGCAAACATACAAGTGTGGCCGTGCTCTTTCGCAATGTAGTCATTGGTAAGAGGGAGGGCGCTGAGGGCGCAGAGTTGGTCCTGGTCCTCCATCCCTTGATCTTCAGTTGCCTGGCCCAGTTCACGGACCCTTGCAGGGATGGAGAATCCGGGGAATTGTATTTCTCCCGAAAAAACGCGAATCAGTGTTCGAATTAAGGACATGAAAATGGCTGATCCCATGCCCTTATCGCAGACATCGGCGATCACCAGTCCCAGGTAGCCGCCTGGGAGCCAGAAAGCGTCATAGAAATCGCCAGTTGCTTCGGATGCGGGATGAAGAGAAGTCACAATTTCCCAATCGGGAAGAGTGGGCAACTGGCTGGGGAAAAGGTTCCGCTGAATCTCACGGAATTTGTCTAGTTCTAGCTCGATCGCCTCTATGCGCTCAGTGTCGAAGCCCTCGCCGGAACTGGAGGGGTGCTGGCTTTCTTGTTCAGTTTTGAAAAAAGTTGAGGGCTTGAAGGCCCCGTCGATCAGCTGAGTATCCATCATTGATCTTGGGTTGGGAAAGTGATCCCCCTGGTAAAGACGAAGAGAAACCCTTCCCATCCGTAGCTTGTCACCATTTTGGAGAGTCATCCTGTGCACCTTCTCTCCGTTGACAAAGCTCCTGTTGCTGCTGCCAAGATCTTCAAACACCGGCATGCCAGTTATTATCTGAATTACGGCATGACGTCTGGATACGCTAGAATCGGGGATTTCGACGTCATTGTCAGGTGCCCTGCCGATGGTCAGTCGCTTCTCCAAAGGGAAGACTCTGCCCTCATTTAGGCCGTTTTCCACGATCACATAGAATTTCATTGTTCCCTTGCCTCTAGGTCTACTTTGGAACCTTCTCTGAAGGAAACTCACGGTCTCCACGAAAATCAGACTAGATCTGGATGGTTAAAAACCAATCACAGTCCACTCGCAGTAGATATGGTCAAAGGAACGCCTCGTTAGAGGTAGCAGTTCAACTTTCGTATTCTTGTAACTTAGTTCTCTCGCTCACGTAATCTGCTTCGGCCTGAGTGCGATGGACCACCCATATTTATCATAATGAAATAATCATGCCAAAAGGTGGCAGAATAATGACGATGTATAAAAAAAAGGTCAATACAGAATTAATTCTCAAAAGAAAGATGATAGATCATAAGAGTTCCATCAGTAACATCAGAAAAATAGTCGCACATATCTCATGTTTTGGCGGTTTTTACAGCCCCCCGCTTCCAATGCCAGTTATATTTGTAGCGGTTCCCAAAGTTTCTGTTATCGACAGAGAAATATGTTTCAAAAGAATCTTTACTAATACTATAGGAAATATAGGATCAAAACTATAGTTCTAGATTTTAAGAAGGATGACAAAACCTTCAATTCGAAACCCGGTCGGCCTGAAGGGCAAGAGATCAGAACTACTGAGGGAATCTATAAGGTAAAGAAGCAGGGGAGGAAAAAGAGGAAGCCTTTCGTCGATGTAAAAGATTTGAGCAACTGTCACACTCTGGTTCCGTTTTCTACAATATCAGTTATGATTGCTCGGCCTTGTGCTGATAACTCAGTGAACTGAATGCCCATTCCGTGACAGCTTACCTGGCCATCGAGGCAGTGGACGTTTGACCTGACTACCTTTCCCAGAGCCACCAAAGTAGGACTTGACGGGGACGCCCTGAACTGCATTTTGAGGTTCTGTTCGCGTCCTAATGGCTTCTTGCAGCAAATAAAAGCGCCACCAATACTTATATCTATTATCCGTCCCACCATCGTTCCTTGGGTGCTTTTCAGCATTACAGGTCGCCCCAGCAGAACTCTAGCACATTGCCGTCTTTCCATAACCATATGTGCGTTTTCCAACAAAAGCCCCGTCCTCCGGAGTTTTTTCCCCATATGCGTTCAAAAATCTCACAAATGAGTTCTTGTATTTTGTGTGTAAAGCAAAAAATCGACAGACTAAATAGTACTTTGAAACCTGTATATCCTTCAAGCTGTGATCTTACTGCTTAGGCTTAAGCAAGATTTGTGCTAAAGAGAGAGCAATCATAAGTGGTTTTCTCAGTGTGTAGTAGGGAGAGGAAAAAAAGAAAAACCCAGATGGAATGGGAAGGAAGGGTAGAAACGGGTCAACTGTTCTCTTGAGTCTCTTTCGGTTCTAAATCGTTACATTGGGCGCAGAGCTGTTCTGCTTCTTTCTGCAATACTATGGTTTTCGTTACGAACAGATCAGGTGGTATCTCAGCAACCAGTGTTTTTAAATGTTCGCCTAGTGGGTAATGGTTGCAATCCACAAGTCGTCTGAGCTTGTGCAATGGTGATCTCCCAGCGTCAGAATTATTGGGGAATTTGCAAAAAATTACCCAATAATAGATCTTACTGTAAATAGGTAAAACCACCATTTTTGTTGCCTGGATAATTCATGAATCATCCGGGCTAAGCGAAAAAGTAATCGTTAGAGTTCATTCTGCTGGCATTCTGGATGTGATGAAGCTTATAATCAAGGGCCGAGCCCTTTGAGCCCGTATATTTAATGAATCACCGGCTGAATCTAGAAGTGAGAGGAACTGAGTGGTGGAAAATGAAACGAGAGAACAGAGCCTTGCTAGGAAGCTAAAATTTGTAAACCTCTTTCCAGCAGGAGCGGGAACCTTTATGGCAGCTGGTATCTTCCTCACCCAATATTGGAAGTGGTTTCAGACAGGAGAGTGGCATGGAGCGCCCATGGCTGAATTTGTACCGCAGCCCCTGGTTCAGTGGGCAACTGCAAAGGGCGGAGGATTGTTGGGACTCAAGGAATTTGTTCTAGCTTCGTTGTCAATCCATGCCTCGGTATGGTTTTTTGTGACTGGCTGTGTTTGCACATTTCTATTGATGGAGATAACCAAACCATTGTTGAAGGACTGACCCATGTGATTCAAGGCTGATCGCATTTGAGAGAAAGCGAGGTGTCAAATGGCAAAGAACCCCAGAAGTGGCTCACAGAAGCGTAAAGAGAAGGGGGAAGAAAGGGAGAAGTATTGGGCACAGGTAGTAAAGGAACAGGCCAAGAAAGAGAAAGCGCAAAAAGCAAAAGAGAAAAGAGAGGAGGCGAAAAAAGAAAAAGAGGAAAAGGCAAAAGAAGCAGAACCTGAAGAGTAAACGGCCTTCCTAATCGCCCCCCGTCTCTCGCAGCAGCGAAATAAGTCGATCTGGATAATCCGTGACAATTCCGTCCACTCCCAAATCGAGTAGCCGCTGCATATCCGTGGTCTCGTTGACGGTCCAGACATGAACCGCGAGATTAAGACCGTGAGCGGTCTTCACAAATTTCTTCGTTAACACCCGCAATCCACTGCTGTATTCAGGGATCTGGAATGCTTGAAAAGGAGATCTGTATACCCTTCCGAGGAAAACCAAATTCATCACATAAAACAGGGCAACTTCTCCAGTGCCAGCTGAGGTGGCGACTTCGGGGCACACTCGTCTAAAAGCTTTGAGCACCTTCGCGCTGAACGAAGCCACCATTACCCTATCCACCATATCGAAGGTACGAATCGTCTCACAAAGTGAGGCAACCAGCGAAGGTTTCTCCTGTTTGATATCTATATTTATGCGTACAGTGGGGAGAGCAGTGAAAACCTCTTCCAATGTCGGCACCGTGATGCCACTTCCTCGAAAAGGGAAAGTTTGGCCACCATCTGCTGACCAGTTATAGCCTGCGTCCAGCGTCTTCAGTTCCTCCAAGGTGAATGCACTAATCGGCCCCGAACCGTTGGTCGTGCGGTCAACGGTACTGTCGTGCATCAAAACCAGAATATTATCGGCAGTGCTATGAATTTCTGTCTCTAGCACGTCTACCCCTAAATCCACTGCCCGCTCAAAACTATGCATGGTGTTCTCTGGCCATAAGCCAGCCCCGCCGCGGTGAGCCATTACCAGCGGACGATGCTGGGTCTCTTCTGCAAAAGGAGTGGTGCCGGCTGATTGGGCGAATGTCGTCATAAGTTTAGTCCTAGAGAACCTGACCTTTCACAATGGTTGAGGTTTCAGTGTTCAGCAGCTATTTTTCCTTTGTCTGACACCTGATTTCTTTCCTTATCCTAATATCTGGCGAAATCGTCTGTAGCGTTTATCCAGTGCTTGATTCGCCTGAGGCTTGAACACCCGGCCC
>JBFFBS010000025.1:0-25705 GCA_041560295.1 Syntrophobacteria bacterium
CAATTAGCCTCGATGACGGGGCGATAGGGATGGACAGCTTGGAACTGGACCTGGATTTGTTCGGAGAGTCGGATGGCCCCCCACCTGAAGGCGAGCCTGCGAATAATCAGGCACAAGCTGCACTGGCTGCCATGAGTGACGCTGAGGGTGAAGTTGAAGCCATGTTGGCTCAGGAGGCGTCGAAGGACGCCGGAAGTCCTCCTGCAACCGAGACGAGCAAGGAGGCGGTGGATGAAGAAGACATTTCCAAGGCGTTAGACGAACTCCTCGCCACCCGTGAGGTGGATGCATCAAAGATCCTTGAAAAAAAACCGGTGCCAAAGCAAAAAAAGGAACCCAAAAAGTCTCCTGTCGTAGCAGAGCAGCTATCCGAGGATCTCTTTGATGATTTGGAAAAGGATTTTAAGTCCGCGGGCGATGAGGCTGCTGCGAAAGAACCGCATGGAGATGAGAAGGAGTTCTCCAAAGATCTCTTTGAAGAACTGGAAATGGACGTGCAGACCGGAGAAGAGGCCGCTACCGCGGCCGAACCGGTTGGCGTTGAGGAGTGGATTTCAGAGGATCTGCTTGGCGACGTGCAATCACAGGATGAAGGTCCAGGCAAAAATGCGAGTGGGGCCGCCACTAAAAGCGGTTCTGAGGAAGAGTTGGCTGATTTGTTAACAGAGAAGATTGAAGCGCTGGTGGCCCGGCTGGTAGAGGAACGCTTGTCAGCCATTGCTGAGCGAGTTATTAAAGAAAAGATCAATAAGATTTTCTCATCCATGAAGTAAACCTACCATCTGAAGAGGCTTATGGCACAAGGCACAAGGCGTAAGGCATAAAAATGAATACGTTTTCTTTTATTGTTTTTGCCCTGTACCCTATACCTTGAACCTCAAACCGTTCCCTTTGGAGCAGCCCACAACCTGGTCCTTTGGTTCTGGAACCTCTACTCTACAATGCGCCACGTTTTCGCGAATGTTGATCCATTTTGACCAATCTCACTTTTTTGTGCTAGGTTAGTTTTCTGACTCATAACAGGCGAGGAGGTCTAACCGATGGAGCCAATCAAAGGTTTTCAAACGGGCTCTGGTGTCGCCTTACTGTGCTTGGTTCTTGCCCTGCTTATTGGCTGCGCCACGACTCCAGAAGATGAAACAAGATCAACATACCAATCACCGCCGGGGACCAAGACGACCATCATCCTCCTTCGTCATGGTGGCAGGGATATTTACAGTGCTGAGGCAGACGATCCGTTGACATGGCAGGGTAGAAAACGGGCTCAGCATTTGCCGGAAGTGATAGGCGACATGGGAGTGAGCGCAATTTACTGTACGAATCTGCGGCGCAACAGGGACACGGCTCAACCGTTGGCAGACCACCTTGGCCTGAAACTAAACCTTGTATCCCAAGGCCGTTTGTACGACTATAAAAAGCTGTCCAGAGACCTTTTGGATGAATTCCTTACCAAGTACGCCGGGGGCGTGGTGGTGTGGGTTGGAAATCTGAGAAACCTGGAGGAGATGTACGAATTGCTGGATGGCACCGGTAGTCCACCAACCAAATACGGCGATGTGTTTATAGTGGTAGTACCAGACGTCCAACCACCTCGTATCAAGAAGATGACTTACGGTGAGTAAGGCTGGGATTCGATCGGGATGAGAGCTCAGGATTTGCTCTCCGAGGTATGAACGAGATCATTTCGCTCCACCCCTTTCATGGGCAAGCCGATGCGATATGCCGCCGAAGCAAGAGCATGAGCCGTGGCAGGGCCGGCGAGCATGAGGAAGAAAACGAGAATCAATCCTCGTCCCCAGCTTAGATGCTCCCAGACCACCACGGCAATGAGGAGTAAAACCACGCCAAAAACACCCACCTTACCGGTTGCATGCAAACGTGTGTACACATCGGGAAACCGAATAAACCCCACGACACCCACTATGGAAAAGAGAGTGCCCAGGACCACAATCAAAGCTGCAATGAAGAGAACAACGCTGTCCATAGCTCTTTCACTCAATGATTAAAGGCGGAAACTACATTCTAGCACTGGCAATCTGCTAAAACATCTGGTCATCAGCCACATATTTGGCGAGGGCAATGGTGCCCACAAAACCGAGTACTGCCAGGGCCAAGCCCAGGTCAATGTAGATGATTTGCCGGCTAATGAGGGAAAGGAGCACCAGAACTGCCAGGGTCAGTGTGGTGAGGAGCTCAAATCCCATGAGACGGTCAATCACATTTTCACCTCGCCAGACCCGCCAAAAACATATGCTGATGAGAACCAGGTGGACCAAGAGCGAAATGTAGAGAATATCCGCAAATACTGTTTGTAAAATGTGCATGACTTCACCCGATCAACGAAATATCTTTGTCAACAGATCCTTACGCATTTTCTGCGCTTCTGCCATGTTTTTGTCCGCATCGGTGACATCCAGGATGTGGGTGTACATCACACCCTGATCATCCATCTCCACTACAAGCTCCCCCGGGGTGAGGGTAATTGCATGGGCGCTCAGTGCTGTGCCGAGTTCCGAGTCGCATTCGGCCGGGATGGCCACAATTCCCTGACGAAAACGCATTTTCGGGGTCAGGACAAGGCGCGCCACCAGAACGCCACTCTTGATCAGATCATACGACAAAATGACCACATATTTCACCAGGGCCCAGAGGGAGGCTGGCAGGCGACCCCATTCAATTGGGCCTCTCCGAGGACGAACGAGGAAGGTAATGGCGCATGCAATGAGGAGCCCAACCACCAGGTTTCGGAACTCGAAGTTGAAAGAAAGCTCCACATACACGAAAAGAAGCAGTAAGATGACGGCGAGATAGTGCATCTTTAACCTCCCAAAACAGCTTCAATGTAACCCAAAGGACTGCCAAGCCAGAGACCGGTGTCCCGGGCTATCTGAACCAACGGCTCAGCCCACAGGCCAAGTAACAGCACGAGCCCAATCAAGAGAACAGGTGCCAGCAACTGATCGCCTTTGGCTTTGACTTCTGCGCCGGCAGGTGGGCCTTGCCACCAGATGCGCTGAAAGCCACGCATGGTGTAGACCAAAGTAAAAACACTTCCCAGCCCAATCAGCAGGAGAGTACGAAATCCGGCCGCGTCAATGCCGCTAAAGAACAAGAGCATTTTGCTGATGAAGCCATTTGTTGGTGGAATCCCGGCAAGAGCCAGGGAGCCGAGGAAAAACAGCAATCCTGCTCCAGGGACCTCGCGACCTACTCCGCTGACAACCTCGAAATCGGCTGATTTTACCGGGGCGCGGCTGGCAACATAACCGGCCAACATAAGCATAGCCGCTTTAATTAAGCTGTGGTTAAAAGCAAAGACAATAGCAGCAGCGATGGCCATGGGTGTGCCCCAGCCAATGCCAACCAGAATGAAGCCCACCTGGGCCAGGGTTGAATAAGCCAACATTCGCTTGGCGTTGTGCGTGCCCACAGCAGACAGGCCACCGAAGATAACGCCAATGATACCCAAGGCCACAAGCAAAAAGCGAATCGTTTCAGCTTGAGGCAAAAACAGGAGGGTTGTCATACGTAGAAAACCGTAGACGCCAAGCTTGACCACCACCGAGGAAAGCATGGCACTGACCGCGGTAGGCGCAGCTGTATGAAAATCCGGCTGCCAGAAGTGAAAGGGAAAAACAGCACTCTTTAACATGAAAGTGGCCATGAGAAAGCCGATCCCGGGGAGCAGCAAAGATCGTCCGGAATCCACAGCAATCCTTTGGGCCAGGTCAGCCATGTTCAGGGTGCCGTAAGAGACGTACAGACAGCCGATGGCCAAAAGCATGAAAAACGAGGCGAGTATACTCATGTAGTAATATTTGTAGGCAGCCTCAGTTCCGAGCCTGTCATCTGACAATGCCGTCAATACCGTGCCGGATATAACCAGCAGCTCTGCAAAGACAAACAGGTTAAATAGGTCTCCGGTAAGCATGGCGCCGGTCAGACTCGTGGCCAAGGTTAAATACAGGGGGTAGAAGGTTGGGTATCTCACCACCGAGTCTTTGCTGCCCATTGCATATAAAACTCCGGTACAAAGGACCAACTGGCTCATGACCACAAAGACCGCCGCCAGCAAGTCAGCCACCAAGGTGATGCCAAAAGGAGCGGTCCAGCCGCCTGACTGAAAAACCAGCGGACCCCCTGAGCGCCACACCGCCGCCAGCAGCCACCCACTACTCACCAGTGATATGACCATGCTCGCCAAAGCAAACCCTGTTTGCAGCCGATACTTCCGCCGCAGCAGTACAGCAATCATGGCGCCGGTCAAAGGCAACAATATTGGCATGAGAGGAAGATGTTTGTATAACACCGAGCCCTCCAGAATCATTCTCGGCAGCCGGGAATATTACGAGAATGGGTTAATGCTTCAGTCCATCAACTTCATCCGAATCGCTGGTCCTGTAACGAGCTGAGATAATGTATAGCATGGACAAAACGAAGGCAGTACCACCCATGCTGATGACAATCGCGGTAAGTATGAGTGCTTGGGGCAAAGCATCGCTCATGGGTACAGGGATGTCACTGACGTAAGGGGGTGCCATGCCAACAGAAGCCCCTGTACTCAGGAGGAACAGGTTTACCGCATTGGCTAAAATGAGCAGGCCAATAGCCGAGCGGATAACATTTCTCCGTAAGAGCTGAAAAACGCCCACAGCAAACATAGTACCAATGGCAATTGCCGTCAGAATTTCCATCTATTGGCTCCTTTTATTTTCCAGCTCCGCGATCTGGCGGAGGCAGTCGATACATTCACGGTCTTCTTCTCCAGGATGCCCAAAAGTGTTCAGCATGTGAGTTACGCTTCCCACCACGCTCAGGCAGATGGCCAATTCGAAGAGCAAGGACGTACTCAGATGAAAGCCTTTGGGAAGTGACAGCCCCAGCATCTGGCCGAAATCCACATTCGCAAAGAAGCTTCCTTTGATGATGACACCCAGGGTACCGCTGATGATGGCCAGCAAGATGCCCGCAGCGACAAATGATGAGGTTTTTAACCAGAACAAGCGGTTTCTGGTTTCGTAGTAGCCAAAGACCACGTACCAGAAACCTACGGCCAGGCTGATTATTACCCCGGCTGTGAAACCGTCACCAGGCATATCGTGGCCATAGATTATGTCAGTGACAGCGATTACCATGGCCACTGGCAGGATCACATAAGCCAGGACCCGGATGAAATTTGAGGCTCTTGTGCCCCCAATGCCCATGGTGTTCAGTTCCACAGTGGTCGGCGCTGGCAACTCTTCCACCTGGGTTCCCTTATCGCCAAATTTGCGGGCCGCATAACGCAGTAGGGTATAAATGCCCAGTCCAGCTATACCGAAAACACAGATTTCGATTAAGGTATCCAGAACGCGATAGTCGACGATGATAGCGCCTACAATGCTCTTGGAGCCGAGCATTTTTTTGGCATTGGCTGCATAATAAGGCGTCACCACACTCTGGCGGGGCCGAGAAAGCAAGGCTGAAAAAGTAAACAGCATCACCGTTATTCCGCTGGCAACCGCAATCAGCCCGTCACGGGCCAGACCCATTGGCCTTTGCAGGAACGTTACCTCCTGGGCTCTTCTGCGCTGAATTCTGGGCAACCGGGTCAGGGCAAGAACCAAGATTACCAGGGACAACATGTCCACCACAATTTGCACCAGGGCCACGTCCGGGGCTGCTCCCAACACCATGAGTCCGGCAACGCCGAGGCCGGAAGCGCCAAAGGCGAGAATAGCAGTAAAATCGCTGCGTACCCAAACGCTGACCAGAGCTGCGACCGTGGCCAGGAACAGGGCAAAAAACCGAAGGATCACCAGCTCTCCTCTGAAATCTGCGGTGGGCCAGCTCAGTGATGACAAATTCAGCGGTGGCGGCAAGCCCCGAAAAATAAGGATCAGGCCAATGGCAGCTGCCAGGATAATAAACAGGTAGCGGCGCAGTTTGCCCTGCTGCATCCGGGTGGCCCAGAAAGCAGCTTTATCCAGACCACTCAGTGCCCAGTTGTAGATTGTGTTCAAGGTGAAGGCAGGGCTGAGACGCACCTGTAGTTCGCGTAGGCGCTGGCGGTAGAGAAATAACACCACTCCCAAGCAGACGGCGACGCCGGACAAAAGCAAGGGAATATTGAGGCCGGTCCACAGGGCCAGAGAAACCTTAACCTTGAAGCCGTGAGCAGCTTGAGCCGCGTTGGCCAGCAGTGCGGCTTCATCTTTCGGTCCAGGCAGCTGACCAAGGATCAAGGATAAGATGGCAGGGACGGCGGGTGCCAGCGCCATTGCCTTGGGTGGTTCGTGCCCACGAACGGCTGGATCCCGCGGCTCTCCCATAAAGGTATCCCACAACAACATGAGCGCCAGAGTAAACATCAACGCCCCGGTGACAATACTCGCCAGGGTGAATATCCAGGCCACAATCTTTGGTAATGAGGGATGAAAAGCCGTTGCCAGCAGAGTCTCTTTGGCCAAAAAACCAAACAGCGGGGGCAAACCCGCCATTGACAGCGCAGCAAGTGCACCAACAGCAAAAGTGTAAGGCATGGATCGGCGAAGACCGCCGAGGCGGCGCAGATCCCGGGTTCCTGTTTCGTGATCCACTATGCCCGCCACCATAAACAAAGCGGACTTGTACAGGGCATGGGCCAGGATGCCGATAATGAGTGCCTTGAAAGCAATCTCAATATCCTGTCCGATCATCGCCATTAATATGCCCAGCTGGCTGATGGTGGAATAGGCGAGGAGAGCCTTTATATCGTTTTGCTTCAACCCCAAGTACGCACCGGCCAACATTGTGGCCATGCCTACCAGAGTCAGAAGCCAGAACCACATTTCGGTTTGCCCCAGGGCCGGATTAAGTCGGGCCATGAGATAGATACCGGCTTTTACCATGGTGGCTGAATGAAGGTAAGCGCTGGCGGGTGTAGGTGCGCTCATGGCCTCGGGCAGCCAGATGTGGAAAGGAAACTGAGCGCTCTTGGTGAAAGCGCCAATGGCCACCAGGATCAACATGACCGGGTAAAATACACTGCCCCGCAGAATATCACCGCTTTTGAGAATCACGGTGAACGTGGTACTGCCAGCCAGGTAGCTGATGAAGAGCAAGCCGACTAACAGGGCAATTCCACCTGCGCTGGTGATAAGAAGGGCCTTGAAGGCGGAGCGCCGCGCGACTTCGTCCTTGTACTTATAAGCCACCAGCAGAAAAGAGACGATACTGGTTCCTTCCCAGAAGATGAACAGGGTGAGGACGTCTCCGGCCATGACCAGGCCCAGCATGGCCCCCATGAAAAGCAGCATGTAGGTCAAGAAGCGATAGGCCGACCGGTCACCTTTAAAATATTGCCCGGCATAGATAATGACCAGGATGCCAATCAGGGTTATGAGAAGTCCGAAGAGTGCACTCAGGCTGTCAAGATAAAGTTCCAGGTTGAACCCAATTGAGGGCAGCCATGCTAGTCTCCAGGAGAAAACCAGATTGGCTTCCAGGTTATCCAGGAACGATACCAGGATACAGAAAGATGAAAACGGTGCCAGCGCCAACAGCCAACTGAGTTGGGTCACATTGAGACGCCGGTTTAGCCACGGCAGGCCACACAGCGCGGCAATGAGGGCGCCGGTAAGGATAATGATGAGCGGTAACAATAGTGCTGATTCGGGCATGTCAATTAATCGAGGCAAAATTGATGTGCCAGTTTATATCGTGATGATGCGAATTTCAAAAAGAATTTGCAGTGGGCCGTCGGACTGGTTTCGTCAGACGGATAGTGTTCTGGTAAGTGTTGCTTGTTCCAATAAAAAGCATCAAGCTGAAGTCAGGAGCAGAAAAGACACAACCGACCACAGTGTTCCTGACAGCGCATACGAGCAGAGAGCTCGCAACGCTCTAAAGAACGATCCAGGTGGCCATGCTGGTGCTGCTATGCAGGACTTTGCTGGAGACGCTGCCCATAAAGAATTCTTTTACTCCAGAAAGGCCTCGCCTACCCATCACAATGGTGCCGTAGTTGTTTTTGCGGGCTTCGTCCAGGATATCAGCAGCCGCACTTCTGCTGCCGTCCACCACTTTTTTCGATATCTGAGACTCCTTGAGGCCAGCTTGCAGCAGTATTTTCTTGGCCTTATTCATGAACGGTTCTATTTCATGGCCTGCCTTGGTTTTCCAGAGCTCTTCGAGTTCGGGAGCTTCTTGCAATACTTCCTGGGGAACAAAACGTCTCAAGTGCCGCATGGTGTGAAAAAGAGTCACCGGACTGTCGGTCCCGGCAAGCATAAAGCCCACGTGGTCTACGGCCCTGAGGGCATTATCCGAGCTGTCAACGGCAACCAGTACCCGGTTTGAGGTCACCTTGCCCTCCACGATCCACACCGGACATACCCGGCAGTATTCCAGCAGCTTGCTGGAGACCTCGCCCATGAAAAAGGCCTCCAGTCTGCTGCGGCCACGGGTGCTGATAAGCACAGAATCAGCCCTCTTGCTTTCCACCCAATTACAAATGTCTTGAGGAATACTCTCTGTTTTTTTTCGATAGACTGTCTGCACCCGATCGTCGTCGAAACCTTTCTGAAGGAAGAAGTTTTTGGCCTGTTTGAGGATTTTTTCAGCCATTCGGATGCTCTTGTTCTCAAGAGCTTTCAGCTTGGTGGCGGTCTCACGCTTCATAGAACGATCATCCGCAAGGATTGGCGGCAGACTGGGGAGGACATACTTAAGAGCTACTTCCAGGTTGTGGTCTTTGCCGTACATGAGATCAATATATTCTAGGGATCTGTGAGCATTTTCAGAACCGTCCACCGGCAAAACGATCATCTTGGTTAATTCACTCATGCTATCTCCTCCAGGGGGTCATTCCTTCAAAATTCTCCAGCAAGCAAACCACTGTCTTTCAGACTCTCTTTCATTGTCTTTTAATCAGGAAGGAAAGTACTCAAATGGTGAACATCGGCTTATCAGAACGAACACTTTGAAGCGCTACAGTAATTACGCAAACGCTTCTTGTCAACACTTTAAAAAAGGCGCTTTGAGCATAAAACCGGGCACTGGTGGGGCTATGCTATTTATCAATTTGAAGAGACACGCTTAGTCCGGATATTTCATCACACCCCGGCGTGACTGGGACCACTTAAGGATTTCAGATTGAAGGGTGTCTGATCCAAACTGGTTATTTGAGTAAAACAATAATGCAACCTCACATTCGACTCTCTGCTTCGTTTTACTCGGTCCTCTGCAATCCGCAATCGATAAGGGTCAATATATGCGAGCAGCGTAGAAGCAAAAAGACCCCCACTGATCTTCAACTGGGTGACCAGTGGGGGCCAGGCAGGGCCAACCTCGGAGGGGACCTGACATCCCGAAAGAAGAGAAAATGAAGAGGAAGCCCCACCAAAGCCAATGGCTATGAAAAAATCGTGCCATCTCAGGTTAGTTCTCTTTTTCCAAATAAGTTTGAGAACTTATAATCAGATGCAACTCAATCATTACAGGTGACAATTGGCAACTAAATGCCTAGATTGTTACGAAAAGTACCACTTCAGTGTATTGGCAAGGAGAATGGAAAGGAGACTCCTGGTGAATGAAAATGAGCCCGGATATCCGGGCTAGGCAACTGCGCCAAATGGCCAGTTGATCGAGACTAGATCAAGCACAGAGAAAAACTTCACCTCACAGTGCTCACACAGATAGTACCTGCTGCCGGGCAGAAAGCGCATCCAAAAACTGCGTCTTATTCGGTGCCACTCAATGCCTCCACATTTGGGGCAGGCTTTGCCACGAACGAATATTCCCATTTTCGGACCATTGCCGGAAAGTGTAAATGATCTAGCCCGGATATCCGGGCTAGGGCTAGTATCCGTCAACTTCTCTCATCAGCGTGAGGCAGAAGAACCCCACAGACTGGGCATCTCTTTTCAGTTGGCCTGATCAACAGCGTTGCCTTGCACTGAGTACATGTGACCTTGTTGAGCGTTATTTTGTTATCTTCGGTCATCTCGCAAGAAGGTCTACAGCCATCAGGTTATGATAGTGATAGTTTGTTAGTTAAAATTGTTGAAAAGAGAGAGGCACAAATCATACCAATTCGTTTCACTACTATTTTTGTATTAATTATAAATAGTTATCCTACATATGCATAACAATATTCTTAGGCTATTGGGTAATCTAATTCCAAGAGTATGTAATCAATTGCCACTTAGAAGTCAGACTGGTAAGAGCGCACGGACAGGTGGGCCGGAACCAGGAGTACAGGGGGAAGTCGCTGGTCTGGGGTTTGGGAAACAGATCAAGGGTGGTTTTCAGGGAAGGTGGCTGTCAGTAACATCAATATAGTATATTTGATTCTTTTCAAGGATGGGATCAGGGCGTATTAAGATGATGCTGTAGGATGAAATATTAGAGGACGAACTGGCGACCACTGCTGATTCATTTTCGATCCGTGCACTTGGATAGGTAACATAATGGATTATCTCGTGATATTGTTTATATAGGCAATTTTTGTCTGGAAAAGGACATTCTAGAATGAGTACTCTCACTTTCCCCAGACTATCGGCACACCGCTGGCATTTTGGATCATCATCAGTACTTGCACTTCTACGTCTTTCCACACCGATATATTGAGGATCGTTCAACTTCCTACGATCTTGACCACTGCGTCGATCACTGCCTCTGCGCCGATCATCACCACTACTAGAATGCACTCGAGGACTCCTTGCAGAAAAGTACAATTTGGAAATACAGGTGGGCAGACTACCTTAAATAAGATGGTGTGTAAATAAGATTTTGCATTTTTCAACAAGATTTTTCAACGATAGTTTGTTCAAAATCGAAAACCTGGTCCTTGGGGACAGGTCAGATCGCATAGAGCATAGCGCATGGCGCATAGCGAGAAAAAGAGTAACGGGAAACGCTGAACAGTCGAAAAGCCAGCGCGTAATCTGTTTACCGTTCGCCGTTTACTATTTACCTTACCTCACGCTTTGCGCTCTGCGCTTAGCGCTTTGCGTCAAGGGGCAGCCCAAAGCCGGGTCCTTTGGGCCCGGATTTCTTATTTCTGCTTAGTAAGATTATTATGTGCAGGTGGGGCTTTCCAAGTCTGGATACGGGGAGGGGAGGGAAGGCGTTAAAAAAACGAAACCCCCACTGACCAGGACACGTCTCTTCACCCATTCAAGACTCATCCAATGTCTAACCCAGTGGGGGCTATTTAGTGGGGCCGCACTCTATGGGGGCCCTACTAAGGGAGATTTATAGCCATCTCCCTTCTAGTCTACCATAACAAGAAGCATGCCTATTCAAGTCATGGATTAGTTTTCTATATAATCCAACTGGTTACAATTTTTGCCTCCAATAGACCCCGCAAAAAACTGTTGTCTAATCTACACATGTGTTGGGAAAGTGCCACGTGTTATCGGTTCAGGAAAAACCCTTTTCGATGGTTTCGGGGCGGTGATCTTAAAACATCCGGGCTTTATGGTTGTACTTTCAGCGGGTGTCCCGATCGGTTCTTCTGCACCTTCTTTTCCAAAGTCCTCAAATATTCAGTTGCTACTTTACCCAGGCTTTGGGTTGCCAGAGCTTTGCTGATGAATTCTTGGTCTTCACTTGCCATGTTCAGAAAGCGCACACCCATGCCACGGGGTGTGATTGCGTCATCGCGGCCGTGGATATTGGACCATACCACCTCTGCGTTGACTGAGAGGCGGCGGTTGGGAGCATTGATGGTCATGTCGAAGATTTCGTTTAGACGTAGAGGTTTTGGACAACGAATAAAGGCACTGATCGCACTGAAATTCAGGGTTTCCCCTTCCATATCACCCTCGGCGTGCTGCACGATGACGGGCCAGTTGACTTCGACCCTGGAGCTTTGGCGTCTTTCTCTTCTCACAGCACACCTCATTGCTCAAGGTTGGTTTTGCTTCGATCATCTCCCTGATGATTGTTCAGCATCCTGGGGTTTCACTGCTATTCAGTTAGTTGCAGTTTGTTGGCTTTCGCCGTGAGCAGAGAAACACTCAGAGATGGGATACGTTTTGTCACAAAGCCAGCAGTGGACATCACTTTCGTGTGAGACCCAAGAAATCTGCCTGTGGCCCTCTGGACACTGCTTAGGATGTTCAAATCGGAAGATGGATGTCACATTTCCAAATAGCCTATCCCGCATTCGTAAACCCATAATTCCCCCCTACTGTTAGAATTGAGGTCAAGTGACACCAGGCAAAATCCTTGCCCAGATCATTTATCCATATTTTTTTTATGCCTGGGAAAAAACAAAAGGGTAGGGTAGGTAAGAACAATACCGGGGCGATTAGAAAATTCTATGAACTGATAATTCAAAAAGCGCAGCGATTGGAATTTACCACACACTTGGCTTGTTTTGTCAAGTAAGAAAAGTAATATTTTGCAAAACTGATGCTTCTTGTAACCTGTAATCTGACGCTAGCAGTGAAGGCTCATCAGGGTTCTTTCTCACAGTAGTCGCAAATGTAAAGCTTCTCAGGATCTTCCAAATCGTCTTGGCTGAGCAGAATTTCATCCGTGGGCTCGCATCCCTTCCGGTAATTACCACCGTCGATACAGTTCACACATCTCACTTTGCCATCGGCTTCAACTATTGCCCGAATATTGGAAAGATCAATGATCGTCATGCTTGTTGCGCCTCCCTCAATTAAGATTGGAACAGACGGGCAGCACCGCCCGTTTGGAGTTTAACTACTCACCTTCGTAGTCGGATGATGCCCTGCAAGTATTACATAATATGTTCAAAATTGAAAACCTGGTCCTCAGGGCCAGGTCAGGGTTCAATGGCTTTGCCGGTAGAAGAGGTTTAAGGCACAAGGCGTAAGGCGCAAGGCATAAGGAGAGAATAAGTCTTCTCTTATTGTTTTTGCCCTGTACCTTGTACCTTGAGCCTTGAGCCGTTCCCTATGGTTCCAGATTCTTTATTCAATATGCGGGCGAAGTGTTCCGGGCTATAGCTTGAGGTTTTTCTTGGAAGCAGCGGTCAGCAGCGAACCCACTAAATTAGCAAGGAAACAATTTGTTTAAGAAGTCGCGGTCACCTCTGGAGATCTGAGTGAATTGAACGCCCATGCCTCCAGGCACCATGTGCTTAAACCTCTTTTGCGGATTTTTCCAAGCAACTTCCGCGGTAACCACCAAGTGTCCCGCATAGGTGGGAGGTTGGATGATTAAGCGAAAAATATCGTCTTGAACAGGATCGGTCAGGGCATGGATGAAGGCGCCTCCGGGGCTAATGTTCCTTGTTTCTCCTTTTACTATGCGGTTTGGAGTTAACAAGAAGACTGGCCAGTCGACTTCAGCTCGGCTGTGTTGGCGTCTTTTCTGACGAGTAGTCATGAGGAAACTATGTGTAGCTGACAGCAGAGGTTATGAGAAAATCACTCTGTAACCTACCACACATCAGGATATTCCTGTCAATCGGGAAAACCACCATTTTGGTGCAGGGAATTGCTAACCAGTCACCCGGGGTCTAGGAAAAAATGTACTGGTCCCCCCTCTCAATGGCTGCCGATTCGGTCAGCTAGGATGCCAACGGAAAGAGCAAAATTGTGAGAGTGATTCCATCTGAGCATGACATGGTAGTTTGTGTGGACTAAAAAAGTTCGACCCCTTGGTCCATCTGGTTGCACAATTGAGGCTGGCAAATTGGGCACTTGGAAACCAAGCCCATCCAGAGGTCGTATTCCCAGTGCCCTCCACTCACTGAGGTGTCTTTGGAATTTGAAGTCGGCAGATTTCAGTTTGGCTCCGTTGGGTATAGAGACTTCCTGTCCCCAGGTCTGACCCTCCCTCCAGCCTGAGCGCGATAGGTAATTGGCTGCGGAGGCGAAAGCGTCCTTCTGACTTTGCCAAATGTCAATACGTCCATCACCATCAAAATCCACAGCAAAGTTGCGAAAAGTGGACGGCATGAACTGCAGTTGCCCCATGGCACCCGCCCAAGATCCTTTCATCTGAGCAAGAGGTATGTGGCCTTCATCCAAAATGCGCAAGGCGTGAATGAGTTCCTTCCTAAAAAAGGAACCACGTCGACCGTTATAGATAAGTGATGCCAGTGAATCTATTACAGGATGAGATCCGGTAACTCGACCAAAATCAGTCTCAATGCCCCATAAGGCCACTAGAAATCTGGGCTGTACACCATAGTGTGCTGCTATCTGGGTCAAGAGTTCACGCTGGTCTCTGAGCTTTCTGCGGCCGTTGGCAACGCGTTCTCTTGCTAGAACCCGGTCAAGATAGTCGTTGAAAGATAATTTACTCTCCGGCTGATTTCGATCCAACTCAATGACTTTAGGGATAGGTTTGAAATCGCCCAGCGCTTTATTCACGGTCTTGTGGGGAATGCCTCTGTTCACCGCTTCCTTTTTGAGGAGTGCCAACCAAGTTTTGAAACTGGGCTCCGTGCGCTCAGCCATTGAAGCGGCAGGGATAAGCACAAAGAAGCAAAGGATGCTCACCGAGAGGATCGAACAGAAAAGAGTAAAGAATCGATGGTTGAAAATCATCATGGATGCTGCTGTTATGGTGTTAGGGTGAATGATCTCGCACCGCTAGTACACAAAGATCGTGCCAAATAAAAAAATTGTATAATATGTAGTTCATTCAGATAGATAAAGAATAAAACTTGGAAAATCAGATTAGAGATTTTGGGTAAGAAAGGTTATAGAAGTGGAAAGAAAGTACCATTAGGAGATTGAGGAATGCGGATTTGTCCTTCGGACTCCCACCCTTCGGGCGGGTTTTCGGTTTGGGATGGCAGAGGGCAGGGGGCGATACGGTGGGATGGAAGTTATGTTACCCTTTTTCATAAAGCAAGACTTTGTCTTTGCCCTTCCTTTTGGCCTCATACAAGGCTTTATCGGCGTTTGTAATCAACTCATTAATGTTACCAGCTAGTTCTTTATAGTGGGATACTCCTATGCTGATTGTAATATCGCACGCTTTCTTGACATTTTTTCTTAACCGCTCTCCTATCGCCAGCGCGTTATTGGAACTTGTATCTGGGATAATTACAACAAATTCTTCTCCACCATACCTGTAGATATGGATCTTGTCATAATTTCTCAGACTCTGTTCAATGTTTTGTGTTACCGATCTTAAGAGTTGATCACCTTCAAAATGGCCAAATTTATCATTAAAATCTTTGAAATTGTCGATATCAATGATGAGTAAACCACAACCTCTCGTTGTTCTTTCTGACATTGAGATGAGTAGTTCTATATCATTGTCGAATTTTCTTCTATTGTACACTCCAGTCAAAGGATCTTTCTCAATGAGAATTGAAATGAACTCTCGCTCTTTCTCAGAGAGCTTGTCTAAGACTTTTTCCAAATCCACCTTGCAATCCTTTCGAGACGAGAGCAGAGTTTCCGACTGGACGACAACTGGTTCGGTCAGTGCGTTAACTATTAATATGTCTGAGTTAGTGCAAGACTTTTTGGGAGAGAAAACTGAGATCCTCTTCAGAAATCTCTGCGAATCGAATACCCAGAAGAAATGAGGGGTGCTCTCTTTCCTCACCTTCAATATCCAGTCTAATCATTTCACCAGTTGCAAATATAGAGTGGTGCTGCTCTGGTATTTCAATAGCCATGGGAATAGGACTATCTGGATCAGGTAATTCATGACAATGAATAAGTGCGCCGGTTAAGCTTATATCCCGAACCTCTCCCTCCAGCGGTCCCTGTACAGTGAGTATGCTGAGAGGCCAAGAGACTTTAGCTCTCGTATATTCTCGTGCTTTTTTTGCTGTTGAGACCTCTGTGAACGTTCGCCTGGACTCGTCCATTCTGCGAGTCGCTTCTATGATCAATCCTGTAATATCAATTTTTTCGATGGAGCGATCCTCAAATTCCACTGAACAATCCCGGTATTCGAATTCGCCCTCGCCCCAAGAGGCAAGATCTGATACGGTTTGCTGCACCTGGTAGCGAATTGTGTCTTTTAGAATATCGTTACTTATCAATTCCAAATCAAGGAGCACCTCGCCCAGCCGCTTGTTTGATTCGCCTGCCTTGCCGAGTGCCTCTGACAGATTTTCATAAGAAATCAGTCTCTTGTTGTGGAGGATTTGCCCTAAACGCAGCCACTCACCACCAGTAGCCGCAATAATCTTACCATCCTTCAAGCAGATGGCTCTCCCGGTTTCTCCCCTGATGAAGTGCAAGACACCACTCTTGTGCTCCCATGACAAAACCTGCAAAATGCCTGAAAGGCCGAGCGATTCAAGCTTTCCTTTTAGGTCGGCCTCAGCAGGAAGTGTGGAGAACCGGAATGGATTCTCAGCCAGGTGATCAGGGGAATGGTCTCTGGTATCCGGTGTCTCGATTTCTCTTTTTTGGATATGCTCCTCAGAGGTGGTAAACATGGGCAGAAGATAGAATCCTATCAGTTTGCGGTTGTGTTGACTCAATTCTTGGAATTCAATGCCCAAATACCGATCTCGAATTTCTCTTACAATGCCCTTTTCCGTTATTTGAGAATTATGGGCGTCGTCTAAAGAAAAGTTCAGTTGAAGAATATCATTTTTTTCTAAGTAGTGTTTGGTAAGTGTTCTACAGCCGAGTCCAGTATATGATATATCCTCAATGATAACTTTACCTTTCTGTGTATTCCCTGGAGATAGTTTCTCAAAAATTCCCGTTAACTTCACAGCTTTTCTATAATATTCTCTTTGCTCCAGCTGTACAAAAAACTTTTCTTGGCATGTACATTTGATTTTAATCGGTTTATTGAGGTTTACATTATTAGTATCTATTCTGTTAGTTTTGGCGCAATGGTGGCAGATAATGGAGCATATCCCTTTTTTACTGAAATATATTTTTCTCACCTTCATACAAGACGCTCCATTTTACTCTGGAGTTTTTTGCAGTATAGCTACAACCGTTCTCATGATAGCGTGGATTCAAGTGGGCCGAGGTTTTTTGCCAACTCAGAAAGAGCCTTACATACACTTCTCAATCGTTCCCGACAGAAAAGGGTATTGTTGGCCTTATGGGCCAACAGGAGACAGAGGGCTCAATTGTGTCGGCAAGAGACAAATTAAATAGTTCTAAATTATAATCAGAATATTTCAACAACTCATGCAACTAATGTACGGACAAGCAAAATATTCGTCTATACTAACAAATGCTGCCAACACTAATCAACCTAATTTCGCCGGACTAGAAGATCACCCGAACTGTTATATAATCTGACTCAGGATATTGGGTCGGACTGACGTGAGCAACGGCAGGAGAGTGTCTATGCAACGAAAGGGTTACCCATAGATATCAAGAAATTGAACGTTTCTGATTTGTAGTCTGGTCTTGGCGATCTTGGCAATTCTTTTCATGAAGAGGAACCCCATCTCGTAGTCCTGATAGAAGAGCATTTCTAAGTCGGTTCCTTCCCAAGAAAATAGTCTGGTGTCACCTATGGCCCGGGCATTGGTGGTGTACTTTTTTTGCTCGGTGTCAACAAGGGCAGAAAAGCCGAAGGTGCGACCGCGGGAGATGGTATCCATCATTACCGGAGTATTGGTGGTCTTCTCGAGCTCCAGTCCAACCTTACCGTCAATAATTGCGTAGAGATATCTGGCATAGTCGCCATCTCTAAAAATGTAGTCACCATCGCCATATTCTGCCGTCAGCGTAATGTCAGAGAGTTTCTCCAACATTGGGTCGGTCAGATGGCTTAACAAGATAATCGATTTCAAATCCTCAAGCTCGACCACGGCGTTCTCCTTGATTGGTGAATTTTTCTCAGTGGTTCAACTTACCAAAACTATTCTCCCCAACCCAAGGGAAAATTACCAAAATGACGGGCTACTAGCCCGGATATGTCATGAATTGCTGTCGCGAGACCACGAAGATGGTTGTGCCACTGGGCAACCGCAGGGTGTTGGTTCCGAGGCGTACCTGAACGGTACGTCGCAGGGACCGGCACCCGAGGACGCCTGGAAGGACAGCCATATCCGTGGTCGCAGCAGGTCATTTATGACATATCCGGGCTAATACTCACCGGGCAACTGTGACAGTTGAGTCAGATCAAAAACGGGCCCATCTTTGCAAACGTATTCGCTACCGATGTTACAGCGGCCGCACATTCCTATACCGCATTTCATCCGCATCTCCAAGCTCATGATAATACGATCTTCCGAGAAGCCCAATTCTCTCAGTATTGGCAGGGTGAACTTGATCATTATAGGAGGCCCACAAACAATGGCATAAGCATCTTTGGCGCTGGGTGCTTTTTCCTGAGTAATTGCAGGCACAAAGCCAACATTATACTTCCAGCTTGGGTCATCGGCCGCATCAACGGTAATGTGCATCCGGATGTCGTCACGCTCATTCCAGGCTGTCAGTTCGTCCTTGTACAGCAACATTCCCGGAGCGCGCGCACCGTAGATTACGGTAATATCGCCAAAGCGACTGCGATTATCTGGATGGAGCAAATAAACAATGGAAGCTCTCAGGGTGGTGAAAGCAAAGCCGCCGCCGACGATCACAACATTCTTGCCTTCCATTTGCTCCCATGGGTACCAATTGCCCAATGGTCCCCGCACTCCTATAGTATCGCCAGCTTCCATCTGGTGCAATGCACCGGTGACTACTCCCACCTTATTCACGGTGAAAAGCAGGTAGCCTTGTTCCGTGGGAGAAGAGGCGATACCGATGGGAATCTCGCCCTTACCGGCAATGGAGAGTTCGGCAAACTGGCCAGCTCGATGAATGAACTTATCCCTGTCTTCAGAATTCAAGAAGACTAATTTGAAGGTCTTGAGATTTCGATCTTCGGTCTCGGTAACGACTGAGTCAATCCGCACCGGATAAGGCAGGTAGGGGTTTTCCATGTTCGTCCTTCGAGTTTAGTCAGTTTAGCCCGTTCAGTCGGTTAAGCCGGTTGACCGGTTTAACGGCCAACCGGCTAAACCGGCTTAACCTTCAAACTATTCATCAAAGCAAACACCTTGCGTATATCTATATTCACCGGGCATTGCTGCACACAGCGGCCGCAGCCTACACAGGCCACACCCCTGTCGTACTTGTCCACAAAGTACTTGAGCTTGTGCATGAAGCGTTGTCTGAGTCGCTGCAGTTTTTGGGCCCGGGGATTATGCCCCGATCCATGCAGGGTGAAAAGCGGGAACATACAACTATCCCAGTTGCGCAGCCTGATGCCGTTGCCCTTATGCACCTCGTCTTGGATATCGAAGCACCAGCAGGTGGGACAAACAAAAGTGCATACTCCACAGTTGATACAGGCAAAATGCAGCTCATCCCAAAAGTCCCCGTCGAAGAGTGCTTTGACCTCATGTTGCTTCAGGTTTTCAGTAGAAACTGTAGATTCAATTGCTTGCAATGATGATTCTTGTCGTGCCAGAACTGCGTTTGCAGTAGCCTCGGAAACCTCGCTTTCGACTGATGTTTTTGCTAAGAGTTCCTCACCTTTTTTGGTTAGGGTTTGAATGGCGAATTCATCAGCAGCGTCTATGAGAAGCAGATCTAAACCGTCTGTTGAAAAAGGACCGCTACCCACGGAAGTGCAGAAACATGAGCTGCACGGTTGGTTACAGCCCAAACCAACAAGGGTGGTGGACTGTCTTTGCCCCGTCCACCAGGGATCTCGATACGAAGGTGCGTCAAAGTTGAGATCCAACAGTTGAAAAGACATGGCATCGCAGGGTCGGATCGCAAAAATCACTCGGGGAGAAAAATCTTTCTCGATTTCGTGTAGAATTCCTGCCTGCTCACTGGTTTTCATCAAGGTAAATTGGAACATGGACTCCGATTGCGGGAGCATCAGGGATTTTGGCGACAGAGTGGTATTGACCTGGCTGAGATCTACCTGATCCGCAGCAGAGACTTCTTGGAAGTTTGTCATACCCTGATGGCGAACCGGGGCGTACACCCGATAATGGTCCATCAACCTGCTCAGCAGTTCGGGAAGCTCTGCCTTCTTTATTGTTTTATCGGCCATCCGTAATTCCTAGAATTGGGCATTGCCAACGATACCTTTCATTTTGTTTACCACAGAGGCACTTACTTGGTGTAAACACGAAATCCGAATATCGAAATCCGAAACAAATTCGAATTACCAAAATCCAAATGACCGAAACACTAGACAAGTCACTCTGGATAGTTACGTTTTGAACATTTGAGAATTCGGATTTTGTATTTGTTTCGTGCTTCGGATTTAGGATTTCAAATTTGAGTGCGAAGCACTCCTCTGTGTCTCTGTGGTTTGCTTTAAACATCACTGTGACCAGCCATGCTTTCACCTGATAAACTCCTGGGGGTCATCCGGACGATAGGTATCCAGGGGTGGCCGCTGATCCAGGCTCAAGCCGGCTTCGTAGCCATAGAGTTCGATAATGTCCTTTTCCAATTTTTTCGTAAGTTGCCGCAACTTGATGTCCATGGGACAAACCCGCTCACAGTTACCGCAGTCCGTACAGCGTCCAGCCAGATGATAAGCCCGGAGAAAGTGGAATGTCATGGTATCGACTGGATCAATGGATTTACCCAACCACTGCGGCATGGACTCGTCCACAAAGCAGGTGGGACAATAACACATGGGACAACCATTGCGACAAGCATAACAGCGAATACAGGGAGCCAGAATCTCCGCGAAGTGCTGCCAGCGCTCATCTTCGCTCATTGACTCTATTGCGCGGATATCCCCGTAACGATCTACGTTATTCTCTTCCTTGACTGGCTCTGCCACCAACTCATCATGGAATGTCGGATTATGGTGGGCGCAAATAGTACAATTTTCCTGCAAAAAACGAGTGCGTTCCAGGGTTTCTTCGAACTCCTCGCCGCGAATGAGGAGATGTTCTGAAGTTTCACTAACCTGGTGTGGCTCTCTGCCATTCAAATAGGCCAGTACCCTCCTCCTATCCACCATGCCTTGGCAGGGCACGCCAATTATGTAGAGTTGCTCACGTTTGATCTGGTTTTCCAAGATCTGTAAAACAATATTTCTCGAGTCGCAGCCTTTGGCCACCACTGCAACTCGATCCCGTCGTTGAGGCAGGTAGGTGGCGAGGTTACTGCCGCAGAAAGAATCCCAGTGGATCCGATCCACATCTTCGGGCTGGTGTATGAGGATTGGCTGGCTCATCATAGGAATGCTCCCTTTCTGGAAGCCGAGCACTCCATCCACCCGCTTTTCAGCCAATAGCCGGAGGGCTATCTGTATGATTTTCTCTTTAAGTTTTTCCACTTATGGTGCCTCTCCTGAGTCCTTCTTTTTGCTGCCTAGTGTCTAGTCCCTAGTGCCTAGTTCCTTCTCCCTTCTGTGTTCTATTCTCTGACCTCCGACCTTTGACTGCTTGCTGCCACCTGCCCGCTGCCTGCTAAGTATTCGTCCACTATTGGTAACTCCTTGATGAGTTTCTCCGCTGGCCCCAGCTGCATTACTTGCTCGGTTATTTCCTTGACTAGGTCGACAAACTTGCCGGCTTCGGCCGAAGAAATCCAGGAGAAATGAAGCCGGCCGGATTCGATACCCATGTATTCTATGAGATTTTTAAAAAGGGTAAATTTTCTTCTGGCGTAGTAATTACCTTCCAGGTAATGGCAGTCGCCCGGGTGTCAGCCGGAAACCCAAATGCCGTCTGCACCCTGTCGAAAAGCTGCCAGAAGAAACTTGGGATTCATCCGGCCGGTGCAGGGCACCCGGATTGCCCTGATGTTTGGGGGATACTGCAGTCGGCTCACACCGGCAAGATCTGCGGCACCGTAAGAACACCAGTTGCAAAGGAAGGCAACTATCTTTGGCTGCCACTCGCTGTTAGCAATATCTGTCATAGTCTCAGCCTCAAGAGGATGTGTGATGTGGGATTGAAGGCGGAGATTTCCACACTCACATCCCACATCTCACATCTCTTCTTTACAACTCCTCGATCATTGCAAAAATATGCTTATCCTCAAACCCTTTCAGGTCAATGGCACCCGAACGGCAGGAAGCCACACACAGGCCACAACCCTTGCACAAAGCCAGATTGATTTCAGCGAGACCTCTGTCATTGAAACCTGGTGCTCCGAAGGGACAAATTTCCATACACACACCGCAGGCGGAACACTTCACCGGGTTGACTCCCGCCACCTCGCCGCTTACTTGCAGGGTTTTCTGGGCCAAGACAGTGATGGCTCGGCTTGCAGCCCCTTGGGCTTGAGAAATGCTCTCCTCCAAAGGTTTGGGATAGTGTGCCAAGCCACAGAGGAAAACGCCGTCGGTAGCACACTCCACCGGTCGGAGTTTGGCATGGGCTTCGAGGAAGAACTCGTCTTGGTTGAGGGGCACCTTGAAAAGCTGAGCCAGGGCCTCAGCTCCTTGAGTTTCTATAGCTGTGGCCAAAGTAATAAAATCCGGGGTAAGGAGGAGAGGTCTCTGGAGTATGTGGTCTTTGATCTCCAGCCGCAGTCCCCCTTGGGAATCAACCTCCACCTGAGGTTTTTCATCAACCGAATAGCGTATAAAGATAACCCCTGCAGCCCGGGCTCGTCTGTAAAGCTCTTCTCGCTGACCGTAGGTGCGAATATCTCTATAAAGAATGCAGACATCCATATCCGGGTAGGCTTCTTTTATCTTAAGAGCCTGCTGAATAGAAAAGGTGCAACAAATCTTGCTGCAATACGGTCGCTGAGGTTCACGGGAACCCACACACTGAATAAAGACAATGCTGCGAGCGTCCTGGAATTTTCCAGCCTCGAAAGCATCTTCCACTTGGTGCCAACGGATAACCCTGGGGTGGTGACCGGAAAGATACTCGTCAGTTTCCACTGCCTGGCCGCCGGTTGCGATAATGGCCACACCGTGGCGCAGGGTAGCGAACTTGACGCCATTGTCACCGGCAATTCGAATCTTACTCTGGAAATTGCCCACAAATCCCTTTACCTCTTGGAGTTCACTATTGAGGTGGACTCTTACGTGAGGGCTGTCATGAACCCGGGCAATGAGGTCTTTCAAAAAACCAGTCACATTCTCGCCCCGCCAGGTTTGTCGAAGCTGACGGGCATGGCCTCCAAGCTCAGACCCGGCCTCCACCAGGGTGACGGGATAGCCCTGATCGGCGAGATGTATACTGGCGACCATTCCGGCAACACCACCTCCTAACACCAGGGCGGACTGGTGGACATCAACCGTGGTTTCTCGGAGCGGCTCCAGCAGGGTCACCTTAGTCACCGCCATCCGCAGCAGGTCCATGGCCTTCTGAGTAGCTGCATCTGGGTCGCTGCCATGTACCCACGAGTCGTGGTTGCGGATATTGGCCATTTCGAAGAGGTATTTGTTAAGGCCGCTATTGACTAAGGTTTCCCGGAACAAAGGCTCGTGGGTTCTGGGGGAGCAGGCTGCCACCACCACGCGGTTTAGGTTCTCTTTTTTGATCACCTGGAGCATCTGCTCTTGCGCATCCTGAGAGCAGGTATAGAGACTGTCCTCCGCATGAGCCACATAAGGCAGGGTGCTGGCATAATCTCTCACCGCGGCTATATCTACTACCCCGGCGATGTTAATTCCACAATGGCAGACGAAAACGCCGATCCGGGGCGACTCCCCTCGTATGTCGACCTCTTCCACCAATTCTTTGGAGACGGTAAGCGTACCTCGCGCTGGCGCAAGGATTACACCCGCTGCCGCTGCTGCGCCACTCGCCTCCACTACCGATTGGGGGATGTCTTGGGGACCTTGGAAAGCGCCACAGGCAAATATACCCGGTCTCGAGGTGGCCAGCGGCTGGAAGGATCCGGAGAAACAAAAGCGATCAGGGTCCAGCTCCAATCCCAGTCGCTCAGCCATTTCTCCTTGTGCCGCAGATGTTTGCATGCCCACGGAGAGTACCACCAGGTCAAAAACCTCTTCCTTGACGTTGCCAACTTCGTCCACGTACGAGAGAATCAAGTTGTCTGTGCCTGGTTCAGGCTCAATGGAGTGGACCCGGGAACGAAGGAACCGCACGGTGTGCTCCTGCCTCGCACGGTCGTAATATCTCTCGAAATCCTTGCCGAAAGTGCGCATGTCCATAAAGAAAATAGCGGTCTCCAAGCCATTACTGGCGTGCTCTTTGGCAATGACAGCCTGTTTGATTGCGTACATACAGCAGACTGAGGAGCAATAACTGTTGTCACAGTGATTGATGTCCCTGGAGCCTACACACTGGAGCCAGGCAATCTTCTCAGGCTCTTTGTGATCAGAGGGCCGCACCAGGTGCCCTTGAAAAGGCCCTGAGGCGGAGAGCATCCGTTCTAATTCCAAGCTGGTGACCACATTGTCAAGTTCACTGTAAGCGTACTCCTCGTAGTTACTGGGATCGAAGGTCTCGAACCCTGGGGCCAAAATCACCGCGCCTACCTCCACGGTGAGTTCCTCCCTCGCCATGGAGTGATCCACGGCCTGGGCCTGGCAGGCAATCACACACTCGAAACAGTCGCAGCAGGCCATGCAGTTGAGGCACTTGGCAGCCTCGGCCCTGGCCTGCTCTTCTGTAAGCCCAAGCTCCACTTCAGAGAAACCGGCCGTTCTTTCTGCCATGTTGATGTGGGCCTGCTCAGCCCTGGAGATCTTCTCCGTCTCTGGTAAAATGGGAACGAAATTATCCTGCGGTATATCAATGGGCTCCCTTCCAGCCCGAAGATCCTCACCCCTAATATAGCGAGAGATGGAAATTGCCGCCTCCCTGCCTGCTGCAATCGCCCCAATGGCTATCCAAGGTCCTTTAACGGCATCGCCTCCGGCAAATACTCCATCCATATTGGTGGCGGCGGTCACCTCGTCAGCAACGATTGTTTTCCACCGGGTGAGTTCTAATCCTTCAATCTCTTCTAAAACGGAGATATGGGGCTGTTGGCCGATCGCCGGAATCACTAGATCGGCCTCCAGATTGAATTCACTTCCTGCTATCGGTACTGGACGACGCCGACCGCTGGCATCGGGCTCGCCAAGTTCCATCCGGAGGCACTCTGTGCCTGTTACTCGGTCCTCATGGCTTAGGATTTTAGTGGGGGCGGTTAGGTAGTGAATCTCGATGGACTCGGCTAGTGCCGCCTCAACCTCTTCCTCTCTGGCGGGCATCTCGGCTTGGGTACGGCGATAGATGATGGTGACCTTCTCGGCCCCCAATCGCAGAGCAGAGCGGGCCGCATCAATGGCTACATCACCACCACCTACGATCACCACTCTTCCATCAAGCGTGGTGAGTTCACCCTGATTGACCCGGCGGAGAAAATCCACTCCAGGGATTACACCCTCACTGTCCTCGCCAGCAATGCCAAGTTTCAAACTCTTATGGGCCCCGATGGCAAGATAGATCGCCTTGTAGCCCTCTTTGAAAAGGCCATCAATGGTCACATCCCGACCCAAAGCAGTATTGAGCTTTATCTCCACCCCAAGTCGGGTGATGGCCCCAATTTCCTTGTTTAAAACCTCAGGCGGCAGCCGGTAGTCCGGAATACCCAGCCGCAGCATGCCCCCTGCAACTGACTGAGACTCAAAGACCGTGCTCTCATAGCCTTCCAGAGCAAGAAAATGAGCCGCGGTGAGCCCCGCGGGACCGGAGCCAATGATGGCCACCTTCTCATCTCGCTTGTCAATCTCAGGCAGCGGGATATCGTCAATATCCACCTGATCAGCCACAAAACGCTTCAGGGCGCAAATCGAAATAGCTTCATCCACCTCAGCCCGCCTGCAGGCGGTCTCGCAGGGATGCGGACAGATGCGACCGATG
>JBFFBS010000026.1:0-25657 GCA_041560295.1 Syntrophobacteria bacterium
ACTTCAAATCCGGTGTGGGGCAGTGAAGGCTGTCCCAGGTGGGTTCGATTCCCGTGCACTTCCGCCAACTTGTGCATAATTTCAAGTACTTATTAATCACAATCTACTACACCACCACTACAAAAAAAGATATGGCCCCTTTCGAAGGGCCTTTTCTTTCTGCTCGTTCGATGACTTCCGAGTGTGCGGTTGAGCTACATCCTTTGTCCATTGAGGATGCTGACGCAGTCTGAACGGGAATATGTAGTGAGTTGTGAAATCCTGCTGTTTGCTATTTGGCTAACTCTTTTCTATAATCTTCTCTGGTATTAAACCAAGAAATACCCTGTGGGCTCAAAGATCATTATGTCAAAATTCTTCTTTACTGTTGGCCTGACCATTCGCCAGAAGGTTGTCGTGGGCTTCGTCCTGGCCCTGATCGCGGTTTTGCTGATTGGCTATGTCGGCTATCGCAATCTTGTGAGAATCGAACGTAAGCTGCGATTTGTGGAAGGTGCCCAAGAGTTTCATTACGCCATCTTGGAAGTCAGGCGGTATGAAAAGAACTATCTCCTTTATGGACTAACCGAGGATCACGAAGCAGCAATTGACTACTTGGAGTTAGGCAAAGCCATCTTTTTGAGAGTGCAGCCTGATGTCAGGGGACTCAAAGGTGCTATCCAGTTGGAAAAACTCCAGGAAGAGATGGATAGCTATGGCCAGCTCTGGAAGGAAATGGGGGAACTGACGAAAAGCCAAGGTGATACTTTGCGGCAGAAAGATGAAATCGAGCTGCAATTGAGAAGCACTGGAAAGGATCTTGTCGATCTCTCCCTCAAGTTGGCGAACTTTGAGCATTCCCGCATCATAAAAATCTTACAATACCTCAAAACCAATCTTGGTTACATGTTGCTGATCATTCTCTTGTTAGGGTTGTTTCTTATTGTGCTCGTCACCCGCATGATTCTACGGCCGCTCAAAGTCATCGAGAAAACTACCCAGCGAATTGCCAGAGGGGATTTCAAGCCCATACCGGTGCGACAGACTAAGGATGAAACGCAGGCAGTGGTGATGGCTTTCAACACAATGATCTCCGAGCTTGAAAGCCACCAGGAGCAGTTGGTGCGGGCGCAAAAGCTCTCCTCATTGGGGATTCTCACCTCTGGCATCGCCCACCAACTGAACAACCCGCTCAACAATATTTCCACATACTGCCAGCTTTTCATTGAAGGAGTCTCTGAGCGAGACCTGACTACTATTGAGACACTCTTCACCGATATAGATCACGAAGTGGACAGAGCGCGCGACATCGTCAAAGGGCTCCTGGAGTTCTCACGCGAGCGTGATTTTCAACTCAGTTGGGTTAACCTGAAAGAATTGGTCGTCCGCACCAAGGGGCTGGTTTCCAGCGAGTTACCTGCTGGGGTGGAAATCACCAGCGAGATTCCGCCAGATCTAGACATTTACGTGGATGCCCAGAAGTTCCAGGAAGTTTTGCTCAATCTCTTGTTGAATGCTGCCCAGGCCATCCCCGACGGCAAGGGGCGGGTCAGTATTATGGTGAAGAAAGACCAACAAAAAGTGGAGATTGACGTTCAGGATACCGGTGCTGGTATACTTCCAGAACATCTTCCCTGCATCTTCGATCCATTCTTCACGACAAAAGCAGTAGGGCTTGGTACTGGCCTAGGTCTATCTGTGGCTTACGGCATTGTGGAACGACACGGAGGCACCTTGACCGCCAAGAGCGAGGTAGGAGAAGGCAGCATCTTCACCATCAAGATTCCCCTTAAGGGCGAACCAGCATATGGAGAGCAACGTTCATGATAAAAGGCAAAATTCTCGTTGTAGATGATGAGCGGATGGCCAGGCAAGGTCTCGAGTTAATGCTTAAGCAAGAAGGCTATAGTGTCGTTTCGGCGGACAGCGGCATCAGCGCCCTGAGAAAAATGGCCAATTCAGAATTTGATGTCGTGATCACCGACCTCAAAATGAAGCAGATCGACGGTATGGACATCCTGGTTAAAACCAAGGAAAAGTATCCGGGCACGGAAGTTATTATGATTACTGCCTACGCCACTGTCGATACCGCCATCGAGGCGATGCAGAAGGGAGCGTACCACTACATCCCCAAGCCATACAAGTTTGCTGAAGTACGAATGATAGTACAGAGAGCCTTTGAGAGAAAGCAGCTCAAGGATGAGGTTCGCGATCTCAAACGGGATTATAAGGAGCGGGTAGAGACGTCGTTGACTATCGGCAAAAGCCGCATAATGCAAGACCTCATAGAGATGGTGGCTCAAATCGCTCCGAGCGACTCTAACGTTCTCATCTTTGGTGAGACCGGAACTGGCAAGGAGCTGATTGCCCGCACTATTCATCATTGGAGCGATCGCTCAGATAAACGTTTTCTCGCTTTCAACACCAGCGCCTTCACTGATGAACTGCTCGCCAATGAGCTTTTCGGCCATGAAAAGGATGCCTTTACTGGGGCCACGTCCACCAAGGTCGGCCTCCTCGAGGCAGCCAACGGCGGAACCGTCTTTCTTGATGAGATTGGTGATATGCCTGCATCCATGCAAGTCAAGCTGCTGCGGGCGATTGAAGAAACGTCGCTGCTCCGGGTTGGCGGTACCCAACCCATTAGCATTGACATACGCATCGTCGCCGCCACCAACAAGGACTTAAACGAAGAGGTCAAAGCAGGCAGATTTCGGAAGGACCTTTTCTATCGTCTCAACGTAATCAACCTGCACCTTCCCCCCCTTGCGGAAAGAAGGGACGATATCCCGCTACTAGCACACCACTTTCTCCACCATTACTCCAAGGCCCAAGGCAAAACAATCGAAACCATTTCCGACGAGGCCATGGAAATCTTGACAAGCTATGAATACCCCGGCAACATCCGCGAGCTGGAGAATATCATCGAACGTGCGGTTGCCCTCTGTGTTGAAACCACGATTCTACCCAAACACTTGCCCCAAGAAATCGAAAGACTCTGCTTCAAGGTCTACCGCAGCTCTTCGAGTCTTCAGATCCCCACTCTGGAGGAGAACGAACGGCAATATGTCCTCTCGGTACTAAAGTCTGTTGACGGCAGCAGGGGCAAAGCCGCTGAGATAATGGGAATCGATAGGTCCTCTCTGTGGCGCAAGCTCAAGCGCTGGGGAATGGACGGGGAGAACTCGGAGCTTCCTTAACTCACATCAGGATCAAGTGTCCGCCCTGATCGAAATAAGTACTCATTGCTGGGATATGGAATAATCACCTTCAAGGAAAGCTTTTGCATAACGCTCGAGGGTGTCTTCATTGTTTAGAGTCATGTCCAGCTGTCTGGTGAAGCCCATCAGGCGACCTAGTTGAGCAAGTCGTACCTCAGTTTCATGGCTGGTGCCGCTTCTAAATAGAGCGGTTACCGTGTCTCCCTCCACCTCCACCTTGAAATCAAGAGCCTCGAGGATCTCTTTCAGCATCAAGACTCTTCTCATTCTTCCATCAGCTCCAGCTCCGCCCCCTCCAAAGCGGAAGGCAACATAGTTGTTCGCTGGAGTATCTCCACAAACAGCATCGACAACCGAAAAATGGTAAGCCAGGCGACAGTGAAAATTGAGATAATCCTTCGAGAGAATAACATAGGCCTTCCCGCCCCGATCCGTTACATCCCCGTGGACAAAAGCCCGAGAGACCACCGAAAAAAAGCCGCCGAGATTGAAATCCACTGGCCCGGTCCAGGGTAAGCTTTCGGTGGTCATACCCTTCCAGAGCGCTTTAAAGGGTGTGGACCTGACATCTGAGATGGCTATGTTGCGCCTGAAGGTGACTTGAGAATCAAGCCCTTGTTCGATATCAATTACGAGAAAAACAAGAGGAATTAGGGGATCAATCAAAACGTGAGCTGCTCCGGTTTCCCCCTTGCCGCCAAACTGAAACATTTCCCTCACTGATACTTCGTGGACAAACCGAACAATGTCATGGACGGTCTTGAAATCTTTAGGTCTCATGGCTGTTTCAAGGTTAGATTTACTGGGAATGTTAGTCAGAGTCAGGGGAACAATATCAGCCATTGCGTTTTTGATCAGAGGGAGATTTATTTCTTGGTGAGGTTCTGTTACCACTTCGCAGAATTTAGTTTTCAGGAGTGAATCTACTCTACCTCTATAGATTTTTCCTCTGTTGGCGTCCACGGTGATGATTTCTTCGTTATTCAAAAGGGTAGTGGCGGATTCAGCATTGATGATGGTTGGTTTCTGAAATTCTCTGGCAACCGTGGCCAGATGGGTGGTGGCGCTTCCCGTTTCGGCAACGAGGCCGCTGCACGTGGGGATGAGTTTGGCAAATTCCGGATCCATGGTTTTCACAACCAGTATGGCCGCTCTGGGCACAGAGGTAACCTCTCTGCCACTAATAACAAATAGAGGCGCGGATATCACCCCTGGACTTATGGGCTCACCACTGATTGCCGGCGACTCTTCCACCTCAACGAGTGGACAACTGACAGCCTCGGCCACCTCCAGAGTCCTGGTCTGAAGGATGTGTATCCAATCCTTTTCGTCCATTGCCCATTCAATGTCCTGGGGTAGTCCAAAATGCTTTTCAAGGAGTTGGCCGAACTCATACAGGGTTTGCAGTTTCTCTTCTGCCAAACAAAATCTTTCCTGGTATGCCAAGGGAACCTCTTCCTCCTTGACTCCTCCTTCTTCAGGATCCACCATCAGCTTCAGCCTTTTCTGCCCGATGGTTTGGTTGAGTATCTTGCCACCCGCTGCACGATCCAGGACATAGACGTCCGGCTGAATGGTGCCGTCTACCGCGTACTTACCGAGGCCCCAGACCGCGGTTGCAAGAACCTGATTGAAATTGGAACTGCCGGGGTCAACTGTGTAGAGAACTCCGGAGGAAACTGCCGGAATCATCTCCAGTACCAGGACGGCCATGGCAATTTGATCATCTTCTGCAATGCCTTTGGACAAGCGGTAATAGATGGCCCGCTCCCCGTAGAGACTGGCGCAGACTTCCTTGTAAGCCTCAAGTATTCTACCCTTCGGCACGTTGAGGACCGAGCGAAACTGACCGGCAAAAGAATACCTGCCATCTTCGCCGATGGCACTACTCCTGACTGCAAAAAACTCTATGTCCTTGAACTGATCCAGGCTTTTGTCTATGTTCTCTTTCAGGCTGGCAGGCACCTCGGCCTCCAGGATGGCTTTTTGGATTTTAACTGAGGCTCTTTTTATTTTGGCATGATCTTCTGGCTTGAGGTCGGCTATTAATGGCCCTATTAACCCGTCTATATGATTGTGGACAATGAGCTCTCGGTAGGCCAAGGAACTAATTACCAAACCACCTGGCGCAGGAAGACGCAGAACGTTTTTAACCTCGCCAATGTTGGCTGCCTTGCCGCCCACTTCGTTGGCCATCAGAGCGCTGACCTGACCGAGAAAATATACATTTCTGCAACACTCCACACCCCCTGTTTCCAGTTTGCCCTCTACCTTTTTTTTAATGCCTTCAGTAATGGGAAAAAGCCAGACATACTTGTTTTGGCACATATCATTTAAAGCTTTAACAAAGGCCGAAATTCGCTCGAGGAGCCTTGAGACTTCTTGCTCAAAATAAGGAAGAGTAATGAGTTGTGAACTCACCCTTTCCTGAAGATCGTTCATTATGCTCAGGACAGCATTATTTTCTGACAGCAGGGATTTAAAGGCAGCATAGCGGGTTTTGAGTTTTTGGAAACCATCACCCAAGAAATAATGAACGAGATCCTGATCGTATTCAGGGACCCCACTTTTGGCAGATCTATTTGGGAGAATCAGATTCCTAATTTTTCGCAGAACAGACAAAGACATCCAAGCTCCAATGTATGCGGATAGCTAGGAAACAACCGGTTGCCAGGCAAGACTCAAGGTAGCAGAATTCAGCTCCTCCACTATTATTCTCTCACCACCAAAACAGGACAGGGAGCACCAGCCAGCACCCTCTGTGTGCAACTGCCTATGAGCAATTTACTCGGCCCACTGCGACCTTGATTGCCCATCACAATGAGATCGCAGTTCAGGGTCTCGGCGGTCTCAATAATTATTTTATGGGGGATGCCCTCCTTGATTCTAACCGAAAGATTGAAACTCATGGACTTGGCAATTTCTCTCGCCTTGTCCAATATTCTTTCTCCCTCTTGATAGAAAGCATCTTTGACATCCTTGATGGCAAAGACCTGCACCAGTTGGCCCACCTTCGGCACCACATACAAAGCGGTGACTATGCTCCCCTGTTCTATGGCCATTTCTATTCCTGCCTGGAGGGCATTCAGGCTAGGCGGCGAACCGTCTATGGGGACTAAGATATGGTGATAGACCATGTTATTTTCTCTTGAGGAAGAATGATTATTGCATGGTAGTTCTCTCTCGTTCAGCAGTAGTATAGCCCAGATTGATGAGGTGCCTTCCAGGTCAGGCACTGAGCCTGACCCGGTATCTACCATTATAAGATGCTCACAGTGGACTCGGAAAGCACATATTCCTTGACCAGTTTCTGTTTTCCGAAGTGGGTCCTGAAAGTCCAAAAGATGATAAGGATTGTGGCCACTATGCCGCTGCCAAAAAGGAAAATTCTACTGCCCGTTTCAAACATGGTAGCCACAGACCCAGAGAAATGGACCATATCCATTTCCTGCAAATAATTAGGAATGGCCAGTGCTCGCGAAACACAGCAGAGAAGGATCAGGATGGCAGTTACCAATCTGATGTATAACTCCTTTACAAAAGCGGTGCCAAGGGCCCCAATGTAAATGCCAACCAGAGATCCTGCATAAAGCAGCAGGGTTAATCTCAGGTCAACAAAGCCCCCGAGGGCGTAATTGAAGGCTCCCCAGGCACCCATGAACATGGCCAGAAACAGCTCAGTTCCTGCAGCCACCACGGTAGGCACGCCAAAGACATAAATCATGGCGGGTACACCAATAAAGCCGCCCACACCAATGGTCCCGGCCATGTAACCCACGGCCGTTCCAATCAACGAAATGGTCCAGAGAGAAATACTGACTCCAGCGACCGGGAAACGAATCATGGGTGGGATGCGAAGTTTGCTCGAGAGTTGGAGCAGCGTTTTAGACGGCCCTACCGCTCCTCCCTTCAAAGTCCGCATGGCGTCCATCAGCATAAAGCCACCAATCAAAGTCAGAGTCAGGACGAAAAAGGCGCTCACATACAGACTTGAGCCAGCCTTGCCGAGTTTGTGGAAAAAATACCCATTTGCCCAAACCGCCAGTTTGATTCCCACCAAGGCCGTAATGAGAAGATAGATCGCGAGCTTCTTGTCCACATGGCCCATTTCACCGTGCTTTTTCTGGCCCATCATGGCCTTGCCAAATTTGTGGGTAATATTGGCCCCCACGGCCATCACTCCGGGCACGCCCAGGTTCATCATTCCTGGGGTCATTAAAAAAGCCCCACCTGAGCCGATGAATCCGGAAAGAGTTCCACCCATAAAGCCCAGCAACGCCACGCCAAAGTATTTCCAAGGAGCACTGGTGAGCATATTGGTTACAATCTGAAGTTGTTCAAGAGTAACATGACCTGTTACTGCTGGGGCTGCCATATGTATACCTCCTTTATTTGAATTTCAGTCTGCGATCAGTATTAGTGGTTTGTTCCGGCGGATTTCTCCAACCCCATAAGCTTTGGGAAACACTCCGTGAAACTGCCGTAGATATAGGCATGGAATGGCACAGTCAGCATTACCGCCAGAGCTCCCAGAAAGGTTCCCTTCATGTAAATAGCGTGATTTAGCTTGTCTATTTGCGGGAAAAAGAAAAAATAGCTAACCGCTGACAGGGCGCCGAATAAAAGAAGGCGGGTCAAAAGTTTCCCGTTTGCCTTCTTCTTCTCGGGCACGAGACTTGACAGCGGCAGAACCGGACAATTCAAGAGAGCGCTTATATCCTCAAGATGTTTGATACCTTTTTCCGCCAGAGGCTCCAGGTCTATATCCCCCGCTATGATGATGTCAACCGGGGTAAGCTCCTCCAGAGCCGCCATAAAGGCACTGGGTACTAGGTGCACAACCTTCCAGCTAAAAGGTATGCCGCCAGCTTGTAAATATTCCTCAACTTTGCGACCATAATTGCTTGCCCTCTGCTCCGCTTCCTTTATCTGCTTTTCCTGGACATTTATCCAGTCTGCCGTCTCCATGGAGACAGGGATAGCAAACAAGGCCGACAACTCTGCCCCTCTATTAGTGGCGATCTCGATGACTTGATCGAAGTGATCTGATTCTCCGTCAACGGATTTTCCCATAAAAAGTATCTTTTCCATAACAGTTCTCCTTCACTACCTCCTTTATCTGGTCAACGTCATTTTGCGGGCAAATATAAATCAAGCAAAGTATAATTGAATTAAGAGGTTACACAGTAAATAGGTATCCCCACTATCTCCTCCTTCGGACAGCTTTCACGCTCGGCGAGCACGAATTCCACCCGGCGCAGCGCCTGGCAAGAATCCCTGATGCACTGGGCGACCTCGCCGAACTTAACCAAGTGAGTAAAACCTATTCCGCTCTCCCGGCATGGCTGGCGGAAGGCGCCAATCTTCTCCTCGCACCTGCTTCTGAATTGCTCGCAAAGCATGTCTTGGTCGGACTCTTGCCCTGGCGATTCGGTTTGCACTGAGGTCACGTTGAGGGCAACGATTTCGTAGCCCATGCGCTCGGCGAATCCCACGGCGTAAGCTTGCAACGGTTTTGAAAAGGTATCCTCGTGGCCCACCACCAAGACTTTATGACGTTCAGCCAGTTCCGCCCGAATCAGCCTCTGAGCCTCCTCCTGCAAACCTGCCTCTGCAAAGGTGATCGCCTCAGTTAAGCCCTCAATTCTCTCTCTTAAGCTCTTGAGGCGGTGGCTCTTCACCGTTACTTTGTCCTCATTGGCCTTTTTCTTCTTACGCATCAGTCTTCTCACCCCTTTCAATATAAATAACTCAATTATTTCAATTACTTGTCAATATTGGTTTAGTGGTTTAACGACGTGCCGGGGGGGCGCGTAATACTCTTCTAGGCCTAGATCGCTTGACAAGGCGCTTCTCCTTGCGGAGACGCTTCTCATCTCTCAAAAACTCCCTGGCCGTGTCCTGCTCTCCTGCTTCAGCGAAGGTAATGGCCATCATGATTCTCTCGACTTTTTCTCTGAGACCCATGTTTTAACCTCCTGTTCTGTTTTGGTTTTTTTTACCGCTCGAGCCGTTTTTCGTCCCCTGAGTAACTCAACAAGTGTGCCGGGGTGGCGAAAGATCATCTATCTACTTGTTATCATTTCATTATCGGTAGATCATTGAGCCTGAGCTTAATGGGAAAAAATGTTGTATATCGCAACATCGGAAGATAAAAAATTAATATTCTATTGAAATATTAATATATTATGCCAAGTTGCAATAAAGGGAGATCATGTTGCAAAATACAACGTTATTTCGGGGCCATTTGGTTGGGTGGAATTACTTAGATTTTGCAGGTGGGATCAGGGATTTGTCTTCAGGACCGAGAAGGGCAAGCCGTACCGGAAACAGAGGTTAGAGAAGCTCTGGAACGAGGCCAGGGACAAAGTTGGAGCACCCAAGGTAACTTTGTACCAGGGAACTCGTCACTCAACCGACACCGCTCTTTTGGAGCAGGGCTGGGATATGGTTGCGGTACAGGAACTTCTGGGTCATACCAGCTCGGATATGACCCAGAGGTAGGCGAAATATGCAAAAACCAAAAGACTCCGGGAGATGCTCGAGGAGGCCAGTTTCGATTCTTATGCACTTCCGCCACCTGCTCAAAATGCAACCCCGGGAGTTGTTCCCGGGGTTTTTCTTTGCCAATTACTGGTTTGACCGCAAATGGGTAAATGTACCAAAAAGTGGCTTGACCAGTAATGGGTAAGTTGTGAGATACTCAAGTGCGGCATAGGGGAAAACCTTGTAGGAAGGGAATGGAGGACGAGGAATGGGAAAGACTAATAGAGAAATTGATACCAAACTTATTCACGCCGGTGAACCAAACCCCCTTATTCAGGGAGCGGTAAGCATTCCCATCTTCCAATCATCAACTTTCGAGTACGCTGGCCAGGAAAGCTACCACGATCTCCGCTACATTCGCCTCAATAATACCCCCAACCATGTTGCACTTCATGAGAAACTGGCGGCCTTAGAAAATGGTGAAGCGGCAGTAGTAAGTGCCAGCGGCATGGCGGCCATATCTACTGCGCTCCTCGCTTTACTCTCCGCTGGAGATCATTTCCTCGCCCAGGACTGTCTCTATGGTGGTACCCATGACCTCATCACCAAAGATCTCCCTGCCTACGGAATCTCATCCGATTTCATTTGTGGTAAAGACCCGGAGGCCTGGAAAGAGCAATTGCGCCCAAATACCAAAGCCGTCTATGTGGAGAGCATAACCAATCCTCTGATGCAGGTTGCCGACCTACAGGCCATAGCAGAATTTTCCAGAAAGCACCGACTTTATTCTATTATCGACAACACCTTTCCCAGCCCGATTAATTTCCGCCCTCTGGAGCACGGTTTTGACCTTTCTATTCACAGTTGCTCTAAATACCTAAATGGCCACTCCGACATAGTAGCGGGTGCAGTGATAGGTCCGGAAGAACTAATCAGCAAAATCACCCACAAGCTCAACCATCTGGGAGGAACTCTCGATCCTCACGCCTGCTTTCTTCTCCATCGCGGCATCAAGACCCTGGCAGTGAGGGTGAGACAGCAGAATGCCAGTGCAATGGAGATCGCCCGGTTTCTTGAGAGCAGGCCGGAGGTGGAAAAGGTGCACTATCCCGGGCTTGCCAGCCATCCGCAACATAACCGGGCGAGAGAGCTTTTCGACGGCTTTGGCGGCATGTTGAGTTTTGAGTTGCAAGGAGGTGTGGAACTGGCAGAACACTTTATCCGAAATACCACCATCCCCATCTGCGCCCCAAGTCTTGGGGGGGTTGAGTCTCTCATTACCCGGCCGGTTACGACTTCCCACGCTTGTCTCAGTCCAGAAGAATGTAAGCAGGTAGGAATCTCTGAAAGCTTGATAAGACTGTCTGTGGGCCTCGAGGCCACCGCAGACCTACTCTCGGACTTCGATCAGGCTCTGAGAACGAATACGTAGTGAAGACTTGCACCCCGCAAAATCTCTAGACATTTGTCGCTGTCCACAAGGGGGCTGGAGCCGGAATCAGGAAGCCAGTCTTGAGCTGGCCCCAGAGTTCTCCGATTCAATCTTACCCATTTCTTTCCGTACCACTTTTGGGTAAAAGTTACCCATTTTTGGTACGGCAAGTTTTGGGTAAAAAGGTTTGGTAATCTCATAGATTCAGGGAATTGTCGTTAGAAACGGGAGCACCTTTTTGCTGCTTGCCCGTGCTGTGCTTGTGGACGTCTTTCCGATCCAGGCGTAAGCCAATTTTTAGATTGTTAAAACTTGCACTAACTTTCGAGTTCTGATAAATTAGTCCGGACCTGTTCCCAGGGGGAAAGGGGCCGGATCAACCACTATAAAGACATGGTGGAGGTCCGGCGACTGGGAACTGGTAAAGTTTCCCCGAAATGATTAATTTATTTTCTAAAGAAACTACCTGGCTGGAGTTGCCCACATCCTACGGGGCCATCAGTAGATATAGAAAAATCTGAAAAGGTGAGAAAGAAGGGGGTTTTATGAAGGTTCTCGTTGCGGTCGACAAAGATCTGGAGTCACACTTGGCGCTTCGGTACGCTTGCCACCTGTTGGAACACTTTGATGCTGAGGTGGACGCCATCCACGTAAAAAAGGATGTGGGAAACATCATTCTTGAAGACTTCGACATTCCATTTCTGAAAAAGGATCACAAAAAGAAAATTGATCAGCAAGCCAAAGCGGTTCAGGAAGCAATTGCTGATGCCTGCGAAATCTGCCTTGAGGGGAAGGTTCCCTGCGAACCTAGGATTCTGGTGGGGGACCCGGCGGAGGTGATTCTCCGGGAAGCCATCGATAAAGACGTAGACCTCATTGTTCTCGGCTGTCAACACTCTTCGGCCCTCAGGGAGATGCTCTTGGGGCAGGTCCACACCCAGGTCATCAACCACGCTGACCGGCCGGTGCTGATCGTGCGCGAACTGCGGAACATAACCGATGTGTTGGTGGCTTACTCCGGCTCTTCCTGCGACGAATCAGCTCTTAACTTTATCAGTCCCATGCTGCGGAAAAGAAAACCCAAAATCACCCTCATGCACGTTCGCGACACCGACGATCTGGAAAGCCAGGAGTTCGCCGACGCCTGCGTTCTCAAAGGCGAGACCACTCTGAAGAAGCTCGACCACCAGCCGCAGACGAAATTGGCCGCAGGCAACGTTGTGGAGGAAGTGGTAAAGGAGATAAACCAGAGTCCAAGCGATCTCGTGGTTATCGGAGCACAGGGATTTGTCAAACCGGGTCGTTTCAACATCCTGAAAGAGAAGTCACTTCAGATTATTCGACTCACTACCAGGCCAGTGCTTCTGTACCGACAAAAACCGTAAACTTCATAGTGGCAGAGGAAAACACCCTCTGTCGCTGAATCTCCTGCCTCGCTGCACTTAGACCAAAAACCAGTTTTATCTTGACAGAAAGATGAGGGATTGCTAGCGTAGGCGAGACTTTGTTACAAAATGCACGTACTCCTGTTCACATCTCTTTTGTACATCCTATCCGATACGATTGATCTATATATATTGAGGTTGGTCAATGCTGAGAAACGGTTGCAGAGTGCTAACGGTTAAGGCGGTTTTTCTCTTCTTATGGTTCGTATCATCACCCGCATGGGCAACAGCAGAAGCTGCGGCTATAGAGGGTCCTCAACGCCCCTGGTGGTTCTGGCCTATTGTTCTCTTTTTCTTCTGCTTTGTCCTGGGGATCATTGCGGTGTTGGCCGGTGTTGGCGGCGGCGTGCTTTATGTGCCGCTGGTGAGCGGCTTCTTTCCATTCCATCTTGACTTTGTCAGGGGGACAGGGTTGCTGGTGGCCCTGGCAGGGGCTCTGGCAGCAGGGCCGGGTTTGCTCAAACGGAACTTTGCCAATCTTCGCCTCGCTCTGCCGGTTGCCCTCATTGCCTCCAGTTGTGCCATTGTCGGTGCTCTCCTGGGTCTTGCTCTTCCCACAAACATCATCCAGATTGCCTTGGGGGCGACCATCATTTTTATCGCAGCCCTGCTCACCTTTTCCAAGAACGTTGAACGGCCGGTGGTGGAAAAGCAGGACGGTATAGGGGGAGCATTGAAAATGGCTGGTGCTTATCTGGAGCCGTCCACTGGAGAACATATCGCGTGGAAAACCCACCGCACCCTGCCAGGCTTGCTTCTTTTTATTGTCATTGGTGTCATGGCCGGTATGTTCGGCCTCGGTGCGGGGTGGGCCAATGTTCCCGTGCTCAATTTGCTTATGGGAGCACCCTTGAAACTTTCGGTGGGAACCAGCAAGTTTTTGCTCTCCATCACTGACACCTCCGCGGCCTGGATCTATCTCAACCAGGGCTGCGTCATTCCCCTGATGGCAGTGCCATCCATCGTAGGACTCATGTTGGGATCTTTCGTGGGCGTGAGAATCCTGGCGGTGGCGAAACCAAAGGTCCTCCGCTACATTGTCATTGTAGTGCTTCTATTTGCTGGAATTAGGGCCTTTCTGAAAGGCCTTGGCATTTGAAAAGTGTGAGGTGAAAAAATGACATCTGAGGCACCACAAGCTCCACCTGAACAGATAACCTATGCCAACCTGCTCTTCTACGGCAGTTGGGGCGCCATCGCGATCCTTCTTATCACTTTCGGCGTCTATGTAAGTGGATTTTTTGAAAGTTACATACCAATCAACGAGGTTTCGCAATACTGGACCATGCCGGTGAGTCAGTATGTGAACGAGGCCAACGTCCCCACCGGGTGGGGCTGGGTCACCCTGCTCGGGAAAGGCGACTTTCTCAATTTTATCGGCATTGCCCTGCTGGCGGGGATGACCATTGTCTGCTTCATAGTCATTCTCCCTTACTATGTTAAACAGAAAGATATCGCCTTTATCGTGCTCATCATCTTGGAAGTGTTGGTACTTTGCCTCGGCGCCTCCGGACTGCTGGGCACTGGCGGCCATTAGCGCAGCATAATCTAAACACCACAGAGACTAAAACCCCGGGAATATTTCCCGGGGTTTTTTCTTTGGCAAAACCCTACCTTACCTCAAGGTTTACCCATTACATTCCGTAGACAAAATGGGTAATTTTACCCATTTCTGGTACGGCACGTTTTGGGTAAGTTTTTAATAATTTCTATGTATTTTCGATTGGTTAACTGCTCAGCGGGCAGGACAGTTTAGTCGGTTGGGATGGCTTTTTCTTGCTCTTCGGCCTTCTTGTCGTAGTTCTTCACCTGCGGTGGGCCATTATTTTGAGCTATCTCACTTTCTTTCTGCTCACCTCCGGTCTGCCAGCGCACATACATGCCGTTGAAGATAAAAGTGCTGCAGAAGGTAGAGAGCATGATAATGGAGAAGACCAGATCACTCATATGCAAGTGCAGTCTGGTGCCACTATAGGAGAAAAAAAGGATCAACAGAGTCAGTTGGATCAAGGACTTGATGGTCAGTAATCTAGCTTTCCTGACTTGGGCGGTTCCCCACACTACCACAGTGAAAAGTATCAGAACCCCCACCCCAACAGGACCCAGGTAGGCAAACAGTTTGTTGAAATGGACCCAGTCCACCTCACTCACCAAACGATAGCCAATCAGAGCCACCAGAGCGTAGCCTGTGTGTTTGAAGAGGGGAAACCTGTCGATTAAACGGATAAACACCCCCGCCACCAGTCGCATGCAGAGGATGCCAATCATGCCTCCCATGAGAATCACCCAAACTCTTTTGGATAACCCCAAGGCGGCCAGGATGCTGTCTATGCTAAAGGCGATGTCCATCAACTCCACTTTGAGCACCGTGGCCCAAAATCCTTTGCCATAAGCGCTCATCTCAGATCTTGCCACCCTCCCAGCAAAAAAATGCTCGTAACCTAGCCACAAGAGATAGCCGCCGCCAAGGAGTTGCAGGGTCCAAAACTGGATCAAATAGGTTCCCAAGACAATGGCAATGGACCGAAAGAAGTAGGCCCCAAAAATACCAGCAGTCAAAGCCCATTGCTGGATGGACATCTCGAAAGGCCCCAGTTTATACGACCGGTCAGTGGGCAGGTGACTTACCAGAATTGCCAGAACTAGGGCGTTGTCCAAGGAAAGCAAACCCTCGCTCAGCACCAGGTTCAGCATGACCAACAAACCCGTGCCGGTAAAAAGAAAAGAGAGTTCCTCCCAGGAGAAAAACCTCAGAAAATTGTTATAAAAACCTTCGAGAAATTCCATGACCGTTTATTATCCACGGAGATCGAGTTATTTTTATAGTGAGCCCGTGAATCCTCGGGTTTCAGGTGTCAGGAAGAAATAACATAGAAGCTAAAACCTGAATCCTGAGCACTGAAACTTCCGTTGCTGTGGTTTGCTATTTGGTGCTCTCATTCACCTCAGCACTCCAAAACAGCTCGCAATCTTTACCGACAAAGTCTTTGAACTCTGACCTGCTCTGAGGATCAGGTGTTACACTTTAAATAAAAAACCAGGGCTGGTCCCTGGCTTTTTTACAGTAAGCAACGGAGTCATTCTAGATAGTTACAGCTTATAATAATCTGATGAGCGGCGACGGCGCAAGCGGGCCACACTGGAGCCCATAACATACCCTAGTAGTAGGACCCCGGCGCCGCTGAGAAACCAACGAATGCCGGTGGAGGTTTTCAATTTCCCGTGAGCCTTTTCCAATGTATCCAATTTGGCGTTACTCTGCCGGGCTCCCTTTTGAAGATTCTCATAGGCCATTTTTAGATTCAGGTAGTTTGTCGACGAATTCTTGAGCTCTTCATAATTCCGACGCAGTTTCTCCAACTCTTTTTGCTGGAGGTCCATCTGCTTTTGAAGTTCTTGATTCTTTTGCAGCAGGCCCTGATGCCCGCCTTTTATAGTGGTCAGCTGTGCTCGCAGTTGCTCGTTTTCTCTACCAAGTTTTTCGGCAGTCACCCGCCACGGTGGTCGCTCAGAAAGATAGCGTTTCAGGATCCAGCCGGTACGGCCATCTGCCAGGGTTACTTCAGCCCAGCCATCCTCTTCTCCGGTTACTTCGAGTTCCGTGCCGGGCCGCAAAAGGGCAATGATGCGGTTTTCTTGCTGGGTCCCGGTTCTGAGGTTTGCTTCCACTGTGGTATCAGATACATAGAAAGTTGCGGCAAAACTCCTCGCGCTCGGCAGGCAAACGGTGAACAACAACGTCAGACCAAAAAGCCTCAGTGCCTGTACTGTCATCTTATTGTGCGAGTGTGTAACCATCCCCAATCCAGTTCTCCAAGATGAGATGATAGCGTTCTTTCCCTTGCCTCATCAGCCCATGACCACGTTGTTAGCAACTTTTGGGCCCAATATAGCGGATTTTTCTTGATTGTAAAACAAATTCTTTTTTAATCAGAGTAACTTACACTATTGATCAGCATCTAATCTCCCAGAAAATACGTTTCCTCCCCCTTTTAAAAGAGTCTGCTATGGTTGCATATTGCCTCACAAAATTCAAGAAGGACCAGGTAAGGATGGAATCTAATCAGATTCGGTCTGTGAGGGGGCCGGGGGTGGGGTCTGCTGGCTTTCTCGGATGCGCTTGAGGTAAACCATGAGAACCGAGAGAGCCGCTGGGGTCATCCCAGAAATCCTGGAAGCTTGTCCCAGAGAAGTGGGCTGGACTTCGCTCAATTTATGGCGCACCTCGTTGGACAACCCTGGGACCTCTTTATAGTCGAAGCCGGGGGGGATGTTTATTTTCTCGAGGTTCTTGAATTTCTTCACCTCAGCTTCCTGCCTTTGTAGATAGCCCTGGTACTTGCACTGAATCTCCACCTGTCTCGCTACCAGCTCTGGCAGTTTGTGGTCACGGTCCTCCAACTGCTCCACATCGGCATAAGACAACTCCGGCCGTTTCAGGAGTTGGGCCAGGGGCACGGCAGCCTCAAGCGTTGCTGACTTTTTTGTTGCCAGAAGCTGATTTACCCTGCTGGTGGGCTTGATCTTGTCTCGCTCCACGCGTTTAAGTTCCTCGGCAATCTGGCGACGTCGCTCTTTGAGCTCTTGGAAGGTATCTTGGTCAATAAGGCCCAGCTCGTATCCCTTTTCCATGAGGCGCAGATCAGTGTTGTCTTCCCTGAGAAGCAACCTGTATTCCGCCCGGGAAGTAAAGATCCGGTAGGGCTCTTTGGTTCCCCGGGTCACGAGATCATCCACCATGACTCCCATATACGCCTCGGAGCGATCGAGAATGAACGGAGACCTTTTCTGAACCTGTAAGGCAGCGTTGACTCCGGCCCACAACCCCTGGGCGGCAGCTTCTTCGTAGCCCGAGGTGCCGTTTATCTGACCCGCCATAAAAAGTCCGGCCACCTTCTTGGTCTCAAGGGTTGGCCTCAGCTGCGTGGGCTGGACATAGTCATACTCTATGGCGTAAGCGGGCCGCATGATCTCCGCCTCTTCCAGGCCCGGCACTGAGCGGACAAGCTGTATCTGGAGATCATAGGGGAGGCAATTTCCTGTGCCGCTGGCATAGATCTCTTCTGTATCCAGCCCCTCAGGCTGCAGGATGATCTGATGTTGCTCCTTGTGAGGAAACTTCATTACCTTGTCTTCAAGCGACGGGCAATAGCGGGCCGACACCCCCTTGATAACCCCGCTGTAGAGCGGAGATAAGTCGATGTTATTCAGCACGATGTCATGGGTGCGGGAATGCGTATGTCCGATGTAACAAGAAATCTGAGGAAGGGTTATCTTCTGGGTGAAAAGGGAGAAAGGACGCGGTTTCTCGTCACCCTTTTGCTCTCTGAATTGGGAAAAATCAATGGTCTTCCGTCGCAGCCTCGCTGGGGTTCCGGTCTTCATTCTACCCATCTGAAAGCCGAGCTTGTTCAGATTGTCAGCCAAACCGTCAGCGGGAAATTCCCCGGCACGCCCCGAAGGAATTTGCTGGCTGCCTATGTGAATCAAACCATGCAAAAAGGTACCTGTGGTCAGCACCACCGTCGGAGCCATGAATTCCATACCCAGGTTGTCACAAACCCCAACGACCCGGTTGCCTTCAATCAGAACCACTTCCACCAAGCTCTGCTTGATATCCAAGTTATCTTGCCGTTCCAAAACAGACTTCATTCTGGCTCGGTAAAGCACTTTGTCGTTCTGACAACGCGTTCCTTGGACCGCAGGCCCCTTGCGCGTATTGAGGGTACGGAACTGGATGCCAGTTTGATCCGCTACTTTGCCAATCTCGCCTCCCAGAACATCCACCTCTTTGACCAGATGTCCCTTTCCCAAGCCACCCACCGAAGGTGAGCAGGGCATATGGGCCACAGTGTCCAGATAGATGGTGAATAGAGCGGTGCTACATCCCATGCGAGCGGAGGCCAGGGCTGCCTCACACCCTGCATGCCCTCCTCCCACGACTATGACATCGTATGTCTTCGGATAGACGCTCATAGCATTTCTCACTGAGCATTTCTCATCTGTTATGAAACCGGAACAGAAGACTCGGAATGCTCAAGCAAAAGGCAACAACCGACAAAGACTAGGTAATTTCTAGAGGTTATCCTTTGAATTATATATTATAATGCTTCGAATGAATACTAGTCGCTATCGGGATCTAAACACCGCACTCCGAGAGCAGTTCGGATGCCGTGTACAGAAGATTACTCTGGATGCAGCGCTAACCTGCCCGAACCGAGATGGCACCCTGGGCGTAGGCGGTTGTATCTACTGCAATGTCAGAGGTTCGGGGACCGGCTTATCCCAACAGTACACCATCCCCCAACAACTGGAACGTGGTAAAGAACGGTTGCGCCGCCGCTATAAGGCCAAAAAGTTTATCGCTTATTTTCAGTCTTTCTCCAATACTTACGGGCCTTTAAATGAACTAAAACACCTCTACCTGGAAGCCCTTTCCATAGAAGATGTGGTGGGTCTTGCCATTGGAACCAGGCCTGACTGCGTGGCTGACGATGTTCTGGACATGTTGGCCGATTTGAACCGACAGACCTATTTATGGGTAGAATACGGCCTGCAATCTATACACGACCGTACTCTCAGACTGATCAACCGGGGCCACGACGTTGCAGCCTTTGAGGATGCTGTGGAGCGAAGCCGTCGGCGTGACCTTGACATCTGTGTCCACGTTATCCTGGGGCTGCCCGATGAGGATAAGGCAGATATGCTAGCCACAGCACGGTCCCTGGCCAAGCTCGACATTCAGGGGATCAAAATTCACCTTCTTTATGTGATTCAGGGCACACCACTTGCAGATCTCTATCAGAGCAAGAACTATCGTTGTCTGAGCCGTGAGGAGTACGTGGATATTGTCTGCGAGTTTTTAGCTCTGCTTCCCCCTCAGATGGTCATACATCGGCTCACCGGTGATCCTCACCCAGATGAACTCCTGGCCCCGAAGTGGGCACTGGAGAAACAGACCAATCTGCAGGCTATCCGTGACTCCCTGGAAAGTCGCGATCTTTGGCAAGGAAAGAACTTCAGCGAGCAGTAGGCAGATTACAGCTAGCAGCTTTATTAGAAACCTCGTAATAAGCACTAGCCCGGATATTTCATGAATTGCTGTCGCGAGACCATGAAGATGGGTGTGCCACCTGGCAACTCGTCCCGCGGTACCGCGGGATTGGTTCCGAGGCGTACCTGAACGGTACGTCGCAGGGGACGACACCCGAGGACGCCCGGAAGGACGGTCATATCCGTGGTCGCAGCAAGTAATTCATGAAATATTCGGGCTGGACATTGAAACCAGGTATCTGTAATAAGACCTCTTGGTACCTGGTTTTTTTCTCACGTTTAGTTGAAATGACCGCCTGCTGCTTGCTGCTTGCTGCCAGCTGCTAATTGGACGAGGATAGCCCCGATTCGGAAAGGCTCTTCTTAGTGTATTCGACCTCTTCAGATAGTTCTCGGCGCCCATGGATCGGTCCATTTATTTTTCTCAATGTCCTGATGTTCCTGGTTTTTTCCAACATTGCCATTTTCTACCTCTATCCCATCTATCTTCAAGCCATCGGTAGCAGCAAGACCACCATCGGTTGGGTCATGGGCCTCATGCCCATCAGCACTGTAGTTTCCAGGCCCTATATGGGGAAATTGGTAGCGCGTCGGGGCGAACAATGGGTTATTATCCTGGGTCTTATCATTATTTTTTTCACCACCCTAGCATACCACGGACTCCAGCGAGTGGGGTGGCCCATGCTCCTCGTTCGAGTCTCACACGGTGTAGGATTTTCAGCATTTATCTCCGCTTCCTACACCGCGGTGGCCCAGTGGGTCCCAGCAAGACGACGAGGCCAGGCCTACAGTTACATCGGCGCTACCATCCTGGCAGCCGTAGCCCTTATGCCTTTAGCAGGAGAACACCTGGTCAAGGGTTTTGGATATCCTGCCTTGTTCAATGGTGCGGCCGCCACTGTGTTACTCGCTGCTATTCTGACATTTACTCCGGCTACAAGTCGTGCCGTGGCCACAAGCAGCTATGAGGGTTCTCTTCTTTATGGTCCATTACTGAGAAGGCGATCAGTTTTTCTCCTACTTCTGGCAATCCTGCTCTTTGTCCAGGGACACGCCACAGTGTTGAACTTTGTTGCCCTCCAGGCTGACAAACTCGGACTTCCACCCGGATACTATTTTGCGGTCGCGGCATCTTTGGCTTTCATCTTGCGCCTCGTCGCGGCATCTTTCATCGATCGATACGGTAAGAAGCGTTTTATGAAAGTTTCCTATGTTTCTTTTGGAATCGGCATTTGCTCCATCCCGCTGATCTCACACCCACCGGCGTTTTATGCCTCCGCTTTCTTCTACGGTACCGGGCTTGCCTTCCTCTTTCCAGCGGCCGTCGCACTGGCAGCGGACCAGGCGAAAAAACCGGAAGAACTCCCCGGCATGATGAGTCTGGCCACTGCGGTCTTCGACTTAGGTTTTATAAGCGGTTCGGTGATCTCCGGCTGGTTTGCCGATCTCTTCTCACTGGACATCCTATTTATGGCTGTCGGCGCTCTCAGCTTTGTTGGTCTCGTGCTGATGTACTCACCCATCGAAGAGGCACCAACCTCGTAATATGCGTCTGTTCCCACCCCTATCCAGCCCTTACCTCCGTTCTTATCTCTCACAGAGAGCTCTGAGAGCTCTTAACAAAAAACTTTGAAGTTGATTCGGAGAGGATCGCTTAAAGGTATAAAGGAGAGTACTTGTCGCCCAGAATAAGCGAGCTTATTCTGGCGCTCAGGATCTCTCCATCAGTCCCGATGGCCCCATCGGGACCCCTGCTTTGCAGGGTTCTTTAAGCGATAAGAGCATATTTGCGAATATTCTTTTCTCTGAGCTCTCTGTGGACTCGAGAGCCCGCAGGGCTCGGGCGAGAGCTTTTTATACTCAAAAATATGGAATTAAGTAGTCCTGCCTTCGAATGACAAAAAGCGTCAGTTTGCGCCGTTTAGGGGCCGAAGGCTGACGAACATGGAGAATGCTGACCCTACCACTACCCCCTTCATCTTGCTGATTATATTACTAAATAAATGATAGCATGAACCAGAACTGTAGTTGGCACCACTCATGCACTGAGTCGTGAGTACTTTGTAAATCCAAGGCGTAAGAATATGGAACACCTAAACGACAGAGGAAATATTATGTCTGATCTGGAAAGAGTTGTTAAGGAAGCTGAGATCTTGAAATGGGCTGAGGAAAACCGCAGGTGCAAGCTCACTGATGCGCCCCATTGGATCATTATGACTCTCATGGAAGACATCGTCTATTTCGATTGTCATCTCGTCGAGCAGTTAGTTATGGCTTTGAACGGCTCCTGGGGGGCAGTTATGCAAGATGGCTATCTTGAATACGCCACTGAAAAGCTCATGACCAACGTCTTACTTGCCAGCCTTCATGAGGATGGTTACATCGAGATTTCCTCCGGCTTGATAGATGACCCACAGTTGTTTGATTTTGACCACGACCTTGAGGTTCAAGTGAGTTTGACCCAGTCAGGGGAGGAAGCGCAGGTATGGGAGGAACTGAACCTGTTTGAGCCCATCGCTCGCCAGGTTGAGCTTCAATAGCAGGGTAAACCGACACCATTTGACCCAGCAAACAACGATTTTGCCACTCTCCGCGCAGACCACGCACAGAAAGGGCCCGGAGCCAATAAGCTCCGGGCCCTTTCGCTATTATTTAAACTAAAACCAATTTAGGAATTCAGAAATTGAGGAATTGAGGAATTACAAAAGATTAAATGGCTTGGCATCTCCAGAGTTGTCCAATCCCTAAATCTCTTAATCCCCTCATTCCTCAATAAAAAGTATGTACCTCGCCCTCCAGTTCCGCACCTTCTTCCCAGTCTAGAAAGCGTGTACTTATATTTGCCTCGAGAGTAGCCGAATTCTTGACCCTCAATCTATTGGTTACCACAATTTCCCCTTGAATCCTACCGGCCACTGTTAGGTCTTTCGCTTTGACCTTGCCCTTGACCTCCCCCTCGGGGTAGATGTGAAGAGCGCCTTTGGTGACAATTGTGCCTTCAAATCGCCCCGCTACAAATACGTCCTTTTCGCACTCGATTGTGCCAATGACCAAACTATTAAACCCTACAACGTTCATTACCAAACTCGCAAAATAGATGAAACCCTAATACACACTTTTTTCGGCAGGATAAGCCTATTGGCCGCTTGCTCGTCTTTTCTTCATCTCCTCCCGGAAATCTTCCCAAATGATGCAATGCGTGCGAAATTTACAGTATTCCTCAGGATCGCTGCAGGCCAGGCGAGCTTCCAGACACTCGTTGCAGTAGCCATATTCATACTTATCGCAATAAAGTACACTCTTTCGTTCTGGATGATAGCGGCAGTGAAGTTTATTTACCATGGCGGAAGCAGCCTACTCGAAAAATCTCTCGGGGTCAAGATGTGCCTCCGCGTCACTTGTCCGTGGTCCGTCGGCCGTTGCCTATCAAAAGCTGTGCTGGGAAAATGCTGCTGCTCTGAATTTGGCAGACCGGCTCAATCATTTGGTTTATAATAGTCATAATAATTGAAGCTCGCTGAAGCATTTTCAAGCAAAAACGACAAATATCATGACACTTGCGCATGGAAAACCAAAGCCGCCATGGCTAAAGAGACGGTTCGTCTTCAACGCCTCCACCAAGGAAGTTAACGACCTGCTCCGAGATCTCACTCTGCATACTGTGTGTCAGGAAGCGCATTGTCCCAATCAGGCAGAATGTTTCGGCAACCATACGGCTACCTTCATGATTCTGGGTGACCATTGCACTCGCAATTGCACTTTTTGCGCTGTAGCCCACGGCGTCCTGGAACCTCCAGATCCCGAGGAGTCCGAGCGAGTTGCGGAGGCAGTCTCACGACTCGGCCTCAAATATGTGGTACTTACCTCGGTAACTCGCGATGATCTTGCTGATGGTGGTGCCTCTCATTTTGCCGCCACAATCAAGACTATTCGTTCGGTTGGTAGTGACATTTTGGTGGAGGTTTTGGTCCCGGATTTTCAGGGCTCCGCTCAAGCCCTGGCAACGGTGGTGGCCGCTCAGCCTGCGGTTCTCAATCACAACCTGGAAACCGTGCCCCGCCTCTATCCTGCCGTTCGGCCACAGGCTGACTACCAGCGATCTTTGCGGCTATTAAAAGAAGTAAAGCGTTTGCATCCCGAAGTTGCTACCAAAAGCGGTTTTATGGTGGGTCTCGGGGAAAAACGAGAGGAAGTCAGCAGTCTTCTTCGGAACCTCCGCAAGGCAAACTGCGACCTGGTCACTATCGGCCAGTATCTTCGTCCCTCCCAGGACCATCATCCCGTGGTGGATTATATACATCCTGAAATTTTCAAGGCTTATCAGCAAGAGGCTGAAGAGCTGGGTTTCTCAGGTGTCGCTTCCGGTCCTTATGTCAGGAGCTCCTATCAAGCGGAAAAACTTTACAGGCAGGCGAGAGGCATGTCAGGCGCAGAAGCTTAACTCCGCAGGCCACGTTCTTAAATTCGAAATCCGAAGCACGAAGCACGAAACAAATCCAAAATCCTAATTTCAAATGTTCAAAACAATGCGAATCAAGCTGCTGCTTCGCCGTTTTGGTCATTCGTATTTCGAAAATTTGAATTTGTTTCGAAACTGGGGACCCGCCCGTAGGGTGGGGAGTCCGAAGGACCAATTTCGATATTCGAATTTAGGATTTGAGATGAGCCACAGTAGATCATCAAACAGTCAGTTTCCCAAACCTCTTGAATTCTAAGTATTTAGTTCCTAAAAAAACTATGGCTCATCTAGGATGCTGTACAACTGCGTGCGACGGTACCATCCCAGAAAGGCGAAATGGCACGGAGTTTTTCAATAATCGGGGGCATAACCTTCAGGATAAAGTCGATCTCTTCCTCGGTGTTGTAGAAGCTGAGACTAAAACGAATAGAGCCGTGGGCCGCTGTAAACGGCACGCCCATGGCTCGGAGCACATGGGAGGGTTCCAGCGACCCCGAGGTACAGGCTGAGCCCGAGGAAGCGCATATCCCATTATCGCTCAATTTCAAGAGGATGGACTCTCCCTCCACATATTCAAAGCTGATGCTCGAGGTGTTGGGCAGCCGCTGGTCTCGATCACCGTTTACAATGCTGTTGGGTATTTTTCCCAGAAGGTTATCTTCCAGCTTGTCGCGCAACCCCCTTACCCTTACATTCATATCTTCCAAGTGGCTGGCTGCCAATTCACAAGCCTTACCCATACCGATAATGTAGGGAACGTTTTCAGTGCCCCCACGGCGACCTTCCTCCTGGTGACCACCAATAATATAGGGCGAAAAGCGAGTACCCCGACGCACATAGATAACTCCAATTCCTTTCGGAGCGTGCAGCTTGTGGCCGGAGAGGCTCAGCATGTCTATCTGACTCTCGGCTACATTGATGGGAATTTTGCCGACAGCTTGGACCGCGTCTGTGTGAAAGATTGCCCCCCGGCTCTTGGCCACCTTGGCTATCTCTTCCACCGGGAAGAGAACCCCGGTCTCGTTATTGGCCCACATCACACTGACGATGGCGGTATCCTCGGTTATTACTTGTGAGACCTCACCCATTGACAGCAGCCCATCACGGTTCACGGGTAGCTCAGTAACTAGGTAGCCCTCACGCTTCAACTGACCCACTAAATTTTTCACCGCGGGATGTTCCACTCTGGTAGTTACCACATGCCTCTTTTCCGGATTGGACTCCAGCGCACTCATGATGGCTGTATTGTCACTTTCTGTGCCACAGCTGGTAAAAATAATCTCTTGCGGCCGGGCCCCTATGAGACCGGCCACCCGCTCCCTCGCCTCCTCCACTTTTGTGTGCACCTGCCCACCGAAAAAGTGCATGCTGGAAGGATTGCCATACAGCTCAGAAAAATAGGGACTCATCTCCTCCACCACTTCGGGAGCCACTTTGGTTGTCGCATTGTTATCCACATAAATGGTCTTCACTGAGCAACCTCCTCAACCACCAAATTATCAGTGACAAGTTCCCGGAGCTTGCTTTCCACATAGTGCTTTAAGGTAATGTCCGAAGCCACACAGGTAGCGCACGCTCCTCT